>JAJRWR010000001.1 GCA_024276695.1 archaeon | reverse complement strand
TCCCCAAGATGCCAAATACACAAAGAGTGTTGGCTCTATTGTTGGGCCAGCTCCTGTTGTTCCGTGTTCAAAATGATTAATCGCAATAGGATCTAAATCTAAACTAGTTTGAGTGATGTTATCGGCAGTTTCACCAATGTACATTTCATTTCCACCAGCAAATTTGGTCTGCTTGTAAGTCCATTCATTACCTTCAGGATCAGTCCATTCAGCATTGATACTACCAGTGTTAGTTTCAGGGTCTAAGTCAACTTGGACACTGCCAGTGATCTTTTTGTGACCACTTCCATCATAACTAAATGCATCATGACCGCCTTTTGGGGTAACACCGTCAATGATGTATGCAGTATTTCCAACAGAATTTATTTTTGTAATTGGTAATTCACCACCAGTGATTGATGTATCACTAAAAACAGTTGTAGGAAATTCCAAATCAGTAGAATCGGAAGAGTCATCAGATGTATTTGTGGAAGAGTTGGCTTGAGCAGTTGCGTTATCACCAACAATCAATGTTCCCATCATGTCTGGATGAACTGCGCAATAATAATAAAAAATACCATTATCATTTAGAGTGATTGGATTTGAAACATCATCAATACCAACAATTCCAGTATCAAAAATACCATTTACCATAGAACTTGCATCTGCAGGAGATGTATCAGGACTAGCATCAGTACTTGTTGCAGTATGAATTTCAGGGCCTGAATTTCTAAATACTATAGATGCACCTTCAGGAATTTCAGCTACTTCAGGAGAATAAGATCCGGGTTGAGAATAAGGTAAAATTGTAATTTCACACACTATACTTCCATCAACATCTGAACAGTATTCAGGCACCTCAGTAGCATGTACTAAACTAGTTGGAACGAACATTGCAAGTAACATCAATGACATTACAGATACAGTAATTAAAAGAATTTTTTGCATGTGTAAAAAAAGTCATGAAAAAGAATATTTAAAGAGATTGCCAAATCTTTTGACATAATGTGAATTGAATTTGGGACAAGTCTTTTAACATTTTTTTAGCAATATCGTTTGGTCGAAGAATGAATGAGATCCTAGTTGAATCCCATATTGATAAAATTGTAATGCCTGAAAATCTCAAAGTTGGATTAATGATTGCAGAACAACGAAAAAAATGTGCAAGTGTGGGATGTCACGAAGAATACCATGGTTTAGGGTTTGGTCAATCCCCCTTTCATGTACCATCACCTTTAGCAAATGGACTTGCACAAAATGCAACTCAAGGACACTATTCAGCAGCTGAAGGAATTTTAGAGATTAGAGAAGCAATTGCAGGTTTTAACAAAAGACATTTTGGACTAGATGTTGATCCATTCAGGATAGTCATAGGACCAGGAACAAAAGACTTGCTAAATATGCTTGTCAACATAATTAAAGGCGGAGTAATAATTCCATCACCATCTTGGATAGGATACAAGCCACAAACTATCTTATCTGAAAAACATTTTCATACGTTTCATCTAAAACCTGAACATAATTATAGAATTCAACCTGATGATTTGGACAAATTTGTCTCAAAGATGGATGGTGAACAACATATGTTAATTCTAAACAATCCTCACAATCCAACTGGAATAGTTTATTCAAAAAGAGAATTGGAAGGTATTACCGAGATTTGTAGAAAACACAACATACTTGTTCTTGCTGATGAAATTTATGCTTTAGATACTTATGATATGAATAATTTTACCAGTATGGGTCTAATTTATCCTGAGGGGAGTTTCATTACTAATGGATTATCAAAAGATAGATCAGCTGGAGGCTATAGATTAGGATCTTGTATTTTACCAACTCGAAGTACTGAGAAATTACAGAATGATTTCAAAAAAGTTGCTGCCACAGTTTACACAAATGTTTCAACGCCGACACAATATGCAGCAATAAAAGCATATGAGGCAAATGATGAAATTGATGAATACATCAACATCACAAGACAGATTCATCGTATAATGGGATATTATCTGAGTGACGAGTGGAACAAAGTAGATGGGATAAAAGCGACACGTCCAGATGGGGCATTTTACTTTTTTGCAGATTTTAATGAACTAAAATCCGACTTGAAAAAGAAAGGAGTAGCAACATCAAATCAATTAGGATCATCTCTTCTTTCATGTCCATTCCATTTAGGAACTGTAACAGGTGACGCTTGTATGTTAGAACCAGATGATTATGGGGCAAGAATTGCTTTTGTAGATTATGATGGTAAAAAAACATTCGAAAATTACAAACAAAATCCTCCAAAATTACCTTCAGATGAAATCGAATTTGTAAAACAAAATGCCCCAATGATGGTAAAATCAACAGATTCCTTGAGAAAATGGATAAGTTTTATCAAACAAAAGTGATTATTAATTGAATCACTCAAAAAACAACAAGTTCCAATATCTCAGAGTGGGATTCTCATTAAAAAAAGAAGTATTTTTTGTAGCAATTGGATCAGTTATTGGTGCATTTACAATGCATCTACCCATAATATTTTCAGATTTGTTTGGTAATTCATCTTATAATGTATGGGTATTAATTGCAGCTAGGGTTGTAAATTCTTCACAGCCAGAAATTGGTTTAATATTACACTTTTTTGTTGCAACTATAATTGGAATTGTTACAGGCATATTTCTACACAAGATATTACGGTTTAATATTTCTAAAATTTACAAAGGATTGACATATGGCATATTTTCAGGAATAGTAGTTTTTGTTATATTTGCAATTCCAGTATCTCAGATATTTTTAGGTCCAAATACCATAGAGGTTCTATCAGAGATTAATCCTGAGGCGAGTATAACACAATTAAGCCAGGAAATAGAACGTAATTTTCTCAATCAGATGATAAATTCATTATTTATGCATCTAATCTGGGGTACAACTCTAGGCATAATCAGCTCTCTACTGACAAGGAAAATGGGGGCAAATTATCTATGCCATATTTGTAATATTGAATTTTCAAACATCAAAACATATGAACATCATGAAGAAAATGTTCATGAAAACCCATCTTCTAAGATGAAAAAGATTTTGATTTTGGGTGGGGGATATGCAGGAATAGGAGTATTAAACAAAATTCAAAAAATATTTGAGAATAACGTTGACGTAAACATAGAACTTGTAAGTGAATCAAATTTTTTCTTACATACTCCAATGTTGCCAGAAATGGCCACAGGCGTTATCGAACCACGACATATTGCAACGCCAATTAGAAGATTTTGTAAGAGAGCACAATTTCATCAATCTAAAGTTATAGATATTTCATTGAATACAAAACAAGTAACAATACAACGAATGACAGACAAATCTCAGAAAATTCTCTTTTATGATTATTTAGTTTTAGCAATGGGCGGTAAAACAAACTTTTTTGGGAATTCAAATATTGAAGAAAATTCATTTACGATAAAAAGTTTGGATGATGCAATAAAAATTAGAAATCACATAATCAGCATGCTGGAAGATGCAGATCAGGAAACAAATCCAATATTACAGCAAAAATTAATGACATTTGTAATTGTAGGAGGTGGATTTTCAGGAGTAGAAACAATTGGTGAGATAAATGATTTTGTAAGAGAGTCATCAAAAAAATTTTATAGAAATATCATACAAGACAATATCAAAATAATTCTAGTGTCTACAGAAGATAAAATACTTCCTGAAATAGGCAATTTAGGAGAATATTCAAAACAAGCTTTACAAAAAGCGGGAGTTACAATTTTTACAGATACCAGAATGATTGATTTTTCAAATGGTATTGCAGTGTTAAGTGGTAATAAGAAAATTTCAACCAATACTGTTATCTGGGCAGGTGGGAATACAGTTGAGGATGTCGTCAAAAAAACAGATACTGATCATCACAAATCAGGAAAACTTGTTGTAAACAAACAACTTAATCTTGAGAACCATCTTGAAGTGTTTGCCTTAGGAGATTGTGCATTTTCAGTTGATCCCCGTAGTAAAAAGCCATATCCTCCAACAGCACAACATGCAATTAGACAAGCAAATACAGTTGCTAAAAATCTTGAATACAAAATTAAGGGAATTGGAATGCAAGAAGATTTCATTTATGATACAAAAGGCTCCATGGCAAAAATTGGGAAAAATAATGGAGTTGCATTACTATGTGGACATGAATTTAGGGGATTAATTGCATGGTTTATCTGGAAACAATATTATCTTTCAACGCTTCCAACTAACGAAAAAAAAATTCGAGTAGGTCTTGATTGGCTTATTGATTTGTTTTTCCCAAGAGACATTACAAGGCTATCCAGCATTTTTGATGAAAAAAATACGCCGATCAAAAACTAGTTTTATATTTTAAAGTGACAAATCATTATTAATGCCATTTGACTCTTTATGTAGAAATAAGATTTTCAAAGATATTCCAGATTTGGAAGAAATCAAAGTGGATAAACACATGAATGATGTATTTTCGTCAGTTTTTACAGGAATGGGTGGTAGATATACTCGACTAAGAATAATTTGTGCAATTACTGAGGAACCCATGAATACATTAGAACTTTCAAAGAAATTAGACTTGGATTACAAAACAATCAAGCATAGTATCAAAGTTCTTGAAACAAATAGTTTGATAGTTCGGGAAGGTGAAGGATATGGAGATACGTTTTTTCCTTCTGATAACATATCATCTCATTTACCTACATTATATTCAGTAATTAGAAAGGTAGAAGCAAAAATTGATAAATCTAAAAAAAATATATTGAATGATTCTTTCAACACAAAAAAATAAAAATGAATCTGGGAATTTAATTAAATAGCATTATTTTAGTTTTAAAACAGATCTGAAAATAATATGTCTGAAACAAACTTTGTTAATCTTTGTAATATTTCAGATATTCCAAAAAATGGAATGAAAATTTTCAATATGAACAATATTGAATTTGTAATAGTCAATCAAAACAAAAAATACTATGCAGTTTATAACAAATGTCCACACATGGGAGGCTCACTTGGAGACGGATCCATTGATGATTCAGGCTATCTTACATGTACATTGCACAACTGGCAATTTGATTTAGAAACAGGTAAGGGTACTGAAGGATACGAAGATTCTGTACCAACTTTTGAATTAGACATACAAGGTGATTCTATTTGTGTTAATCAAAATCAATTATTAGAACTTGGAAAAAATAAAGACTATCTAGTTAGATTTGATCATGATACAAAGCAAAGATTTGAGAGAACACATGATACAACAATGCCAGAAATGGACAATATTGCTGCAAAAGCAAAGTGGAAAGTAAAAGATGTTGCTCCCATGGGAACTCTAAAGTATGTTCCAATGTTTGATGATATTTTATTCAAAGCCGCTCAATTGTATAGAACTCCTCTATTAGAAGAAGAAAATGTGAATCTCAAAACAATTATTGGGAAAACTGCAAAGGTTCCACTTGAGATTTCGATGCCAGTTTATGTTTCACACATGTCATTTGGTGCATTATCAGAAGAAGCAAAGACTGCACTTGCAATAGGCTCAAAAAAAATGGATATTGCAACATGTTCAGGTGAAGGAGGTAGAAACCAACGTGAATATGAAAATGCTGGAAAATATATCTATGAAATTAGCACTCCAAAATTTACAAGAAATGAAGAATGGATAAAATCAGCAGATGCTGTAGAAATAAAGATCGGTCAAGCTGCAAAACCAGGACTAGGAGGACATTTACTTAAAGAAAAAATTACTCCAGAAATTGCAAAGCTAAGAGGGATACCAGCAGACAGAGACCAAATTTCCCCTGCAAGAAACACGGACATTGGCAGTAAGGAAGATCTTAGAGATTACGTATCACAACTCAAAGACATTACGGGTGAAAAACCAATTGGAATAAAATTTGCAGCTGGACATGTAGAAGAAGATTTAGAATATGCATTGTATGCAGAACCAGACTTTATCACAATTGATGGAAGGGGAGGAGGGACAGGTGCTGCACCAGTTTTCGTCAAAGATAATTTTGCGATGCCTGCAGTTTATGCAGTTGCAAGGGCAAGGAAATTTTTAGATAAGCATCAAAGTCAAGTATCTCTTGTAATGACTGGAGGGTATAGGACATCAGGTGAAATTTGTAAAAGTATTGCAATGGGTGCAGATGCTGTAGCAATTGCTACATCTGCAATGATTGCAGTCGGCTGCCAGCAATACAGAACATGTCACACTGGGAATTGTCCAGTAGGGATTGCAACACAAAAACAAAATTTGAGGGACAGGTTTAGTATAGATGATTCAGTTGCAAGATTTGTAAATTATGTATCTGTTTTAAAAATGGAGATTGATGAGATTACACGAGCAACGGGGAAAAATGACATTCATTCGTTAGAATATGACGATTTAATCACTACAGATATCAATATTTCTACAGGGACGGGTATAGAGCATGCCTAGTTTAGAATTAAAAATAAAAAACTTGCATAGAATTTGTATGGTTATAGGAGAAATGAAACAGCAGATTGTAAAAGAACTGCCTCATTTTGGTCATCATGGATTGTATTTTCAAAATGATGATATTACAACTGGGCTTTTAAATAATAAAAATGAGATTAAAATCAATCTACTAACAGGGCAATTACTTTATTTTGAAAATGAACATGGGACTTTTATCGATTTAGAAAAGGATGATGTTTTAGAGAAACTAAAATCAATCACATCAAGTAAAAATCTAAAGATATCTTCAGAATCACTAAACAATACAACTGAGCAAGAATTGGCAGATTATCGTGATTTTGCAAAAAAAGCAGTGCAGATACTAGAATTGTTTCGAATGAATCTACGAGGTAATTTTACTTTAATTCATCTATGGCCACATCATTTTGACTTTTCTTTGGAATGGTTCACGGGAAACAAATATGAGCAAATTGGAACAGGCATATCTCCAGGAGATGAAGGTAATTCAAATCCATATTGGTATATGAGTCCTTGGCCTTTTAGTGAAAAAATGACTAAGATAGATATTCCAATTGGAAAATGGAATATAGAGAGATGGAAGGGTATCAAAGTTGAATGGGACGAATTATTACAGACTACTCCAAAAGAAATATCTAAAAAATTAACAGAATTGTTTTTGATTGCAAAAAAATCATTTTAATACTTTATTTCAAACCTGGGTATTTTTTTAAATACATTTAGAATTAAAAAAATAATGGCACAAGTATGCAAAGGTTTGTGTATCAAGGGTTATGTGTAATCTTCGAGGGATAATATGAAATACAAATCTTCTTCAAATTGAATTTTCCTTGTGTAGTGAGGCGTTCTGAATTATGGTTTTCCACTTGTTCTTTCCATCAATTTCAATCATTGAGGCTTCTGTGGGTGTTCTGCCCTTTAATGCCTCATGCTTTTTTGTGAAATTGTAATACACCCTTAGACCATCAATTACTGCCGTATCCATCTTTTTTAGACCTCTAAACACTTTCTCTCTATCTCTAATTGTATAGTTAATTCTCTCCATTTTGTTGTTATTTTTGTCACCTTTCAAATGAATATGTCTAACATGATTTGTCTTTTTTTCAAATACTTTCTTTGAGGATTTCATGTATGCTTGTAATCCATCAGTAATGAAATTTCTTGGATTCTTACCTGCTTGTTTCTTGGTCAAGTTCTAATAAACTATCGGGATTGTTTTTTAATCATGCCTGAAGTAAATTGGAAAAAGGATTTTATTTGGATATAATTTAAAAAAAATATGGGGTTATTTTCACGTAAAAAAGAAATCATTGTAGGCAATATTTGCACAAAATGCAATATGGAATTTTCAGATCCACAAAGAACATTACGCCATATAGAAAAAGCCCATCAATCTAAAAAGAAATTTGAATGTAATTCATGCGGATAAAGACAGATTTTATTTGGGAATTTTGTTAAATATCAATAATAGGTGAAAGAATTATGAGTATAAAAGACAAATTAAACAAAATTTCAGGTATTATTGCACTAGGTATGTTTGTAATTCTATTATCAGGCTACATTACTGAAAATGATACGTTAATTGGATTTCCCAATGCCATGGTTATTTATGCACTTATGCCAACAGCACTAATCTGGTTTGGCACTAGAAAAAATGGCTGTGGAAGTTGTAATCAGACATGTGAAATTACAGAGTCAGATAAAGAATTGAAAAAATAACCCTAGTTTCTATAACGAGAAATGGTAAGTTATGTTACAGAATTGAAATCAAATGATAAAATTTTAGTGATCGTGGGGTTAATTGTAGGAATGATAGGTTTTGCTGCAACAATAGGATTTGTTGGACAGGGAAATGTCAGACATGTAGAGATTTTTTGGGCAGAAACAGTAGAACAAACAATAGTTTTTGAAAAAATCGATGGGGAAACTCAAGTGAGAGGAATTAAAGGAGTTAAAACGGATGCAAATCCAACATTATTGTCACGAACATCTTTTGCATATATTCTAACGGTGATAAATAATGGAACAACAGTTCACAGACTTTACATTGATGAATTTAACATTCAAACAGATTTACTAGAACCAGGACAACAAGACACAATTACAATTTATCCAGATAAGGAGGGTGAGTTTGCATACTATGATAAGAAAGAAAATCTAATGCCACTAGGTAAGATCAAAGTTGTTACAGTGGTTGCAAGTGATGAGTTTAAAGGAATTTGGAGGGATTTGATTTAAAATAATTCTATTTTTTCCCAATTATTAAATCAACTTTATAGTTTAGAGTTGCACGCGGATTGAGTTTTAAAGTCCATGGGATATAAGAGGGTTTTTTTGTTTTTGTAGTAATTTTAAAACCAAAATTCTTCAAAGTTGTACGTAATGTGTATTCATCAAGAGGTTTTCTAACAGAATTTGTTCCTCTGTCAAAATCATAAGGTTCAGAGATTACAAAATGACCAGATGAAATTTGTTTTGATATGTGTTTTAATAATTCTAAAGGCTCAATTAATTCCAAAATATTTAGTGCTAAAATCAAATCAAATTGTAACTTTCCAAATATAGAAGATAGAGAATCAGCTACAAAATAGTCAAGGTTATTTTTGTAAGATTTTTTTGCAGTTCTTAGTGCGCTAAATGATCGGTCAATTCCAAAGACCATTTTGTTAGAATCAGCCAGAGACGAAGTCACAATTCCAATTGAACAGCCATGTTCCAGCACGAGGTTAGATTTTGGTAAAGTATCTACGTTATCTTTTACAAAAGAATAAAATTTTGAATTCCGACTATTGTCATATATTGTAGACCATCGTATCTCCAATGCCGTTCTATCATCAACAGGATTGATTTTAGATAAAGAAGATTTCAAAAATTTCTTTAATTTTTGATTTTGAATTAATTGGTATAATTCACCACCTAATTTTTTACGTGAGGAGAGATATTCAGAAAAAGCACTCCATAAGATAGGTATTTTCTCAATGATCGGAAATTTTAGACTACATTTTTTGCATTCTAAAATTCCTTCTTCAATTTCTTTATTTAGTTTGAATGCGTTTAATTCTAATTTTGTACCGCATCTAACACATCTTAAAAATTCAAGACTGGATTCTAACATGGTCTGACAACAAATCAACGATTGTGGAATTAATAATTTTACATAGAATGAATCAAGGTAATCTTAAATGGAGCATTTTTGGATTTTATGCAAATTGGGAGAATTTCAAGAATTTGCAGAGGCACTATTTGGGCAGTTATCAGTTGAATTAGACGAAGAAAAAGAGATTATAGAATTAGCAGTAAGGGCCAAGGATGACATTGCAAATAAAGTACAATTCAAAGAATTAGATGAAATTGCAAATTCAGTATTACCAGATTTTAAAAACAAAGTTGAAGAATTTCTTGGAGTAAAAGTTCCAGAAAACATTATTCTAAAATTTCCAGAATTGGGAGAATTAAAGAAAATTAAAGGAACCAAAGTGTTTGCAGATCAAGAATCAAAAAATTTTGTTTCAGAATTGTTTAATGCAGTTGCAAAAGAAGATCTAAAAAAAATTGCAGAACTAATGCAACAAGATACTGCAAAATATTTAGTATATTCAACATATGCAATTCAATATATTTCTAAAATCACAACAACATATGGGGATTATCTTGATTCAGTAATTTATTTGAACAAATTCATTTTATCGAGATATCCACAAATAATTTTACATAAACAAGGAGAGCCATATGAATCAAGATTTGAAAATGTGAATTCAGGATATCTGGGAGCAGTGAAAATGACGGTACTAGAAGAGTTGATTCATTCTGCACAAGAAAATCTTCAACAAGTAAACAAAAACGCTGCAACTGAAGTAAATAAAATAAATGAAGAGTTGGCAAAAATCATTCTATCATTAGATACCGAAACAGTTAACAAATTAGCAGAGTATTGTCAATTACAAACAGTCCCAGATGATTTTCCATTTGCAAAAAAAGCCAACTTGTTTTTCTTTTTGAATCCAGATCATTTCTTAATTGAACAAATTGGACCAGATGTGATGACATTTACTCATGTTGAGATAGATCCAAAAATAGGAGAGTCAATTCCAAAACTTTTAGAAATTTACAAGAAATGGCTAGTCCCAATACAACAACATCATGCAGCATTTACTGCAATGGAGGGAATGGCAGCTTTTGCAATTGAAAATATCTTAAAAGATGATCAAGATTTTCAGAATTATCTTACGACGTTTATGGGGACTGATTTTTCATCATATCAAGTCAGGAAGAGCATGGGCAAGGACTTTACAAAAACAATATATGAAAAATTAGGTAAAGATACCTTCAAAAAAATGATTGAAGTCCCACCAAATACCAGAGAACTCAAAGACCCTCAGCTGTATCTCAAGAAGATGAGTTTGTAATAATTGGAAGAGAAATTTGATCCATTGGTTGCAGAATGGATTTCATTTGTCAATAATCCGAATTTTAACTTGGTTGAAAAGTGTCTAAAATTTGCGCAAATTTTGGAATATCCAGATCTTAATGTGGATGATTATATTGGAAAAATAAACAGAATTGGAAAATCTCTAAAAGAATCAATCAGCGATGTAAAAAACCCAACATATTTGATTTCAATGTTAAATGAACATCTCTTTGAGAATTTAGGATTTAGTGGAGATGATGATGATTACTATGATCCAAAAAATAATTTTCTAAATGAAGTAATTGACAAAAAGACAGGTCTGCCCATAACGATTTCAATTCTATATGCAGAAATTGCAAAGTTCATCGGATTAGATCTTAAAATAGTAGGATTTCCAAGTCATATCTTAGTAAAATATAATGAAGAAATGATCTTAGATCCATTTTATGACGGCCGTTTACTAGATGTGGATGACTTGCAAGATATTCTTGATGCAAATTATGGAGGTCAATTGGAATTTAAACCAGAATTTCTTGATGAAGTCAAACCAGAGCAAATTCTTGTTAGATTAACTCGTAATTTGAAAAATTCCTATGTACAATCATTTGTTTATGAAAAAGCATTACGATGTGTCAACATGGTTTTAGCAATAGAACCTGAATCAGCTGAGGACATTAGAGATAAAGGAATTTTAGAAGATAGACTACAAAATTCTGAAATTGCTTTAAAATATCTGAATAAGTATTTAGAAATCAATCCAAATGCAGAAGATGTAGACTTTATTTTAGAATTGATTAGAAGTATAAAGACAAAGAATTAATCAATAATAGAATCTACTTCGGTTCCTTTCTTTATCAGTGATATTTCATGACGAGCAATTTTATTTCTTAGTGCATGTTTGATAATATCAACTTCACTTCGGAGTAATGCAATCTCATCTTCAAGTTTTGCTACTCTTTCATAGATGGTTTCAGCTTCTGAACTCATAATTATCTATCAGGAAAAATTTGTCTTAAAAAGTTATGGGTAAAAATCTTGATGGGCAGGTTAGCTTTTTGAACTATAATTCAAATTCTTGGCGGCATTTTTCACATTTTGCTCTCTCCTCACCAGGTGAGCCAAGAATGAAAATTTTGCCAATTGTTTTACAAATAGGACACATTCCAGTAGTAGCATTTTTTGGGCCAGTACGAATGATTTTTTGTGTTTTTCTTCGTCCCATAAGAAAACTTTGGAAATCCGTCTATTAAGTTTTAATGGCGCGGGGAGAGGGATTCGAACCCACGAGTTCTTGCGAACATGAAATTAGCAATCTCACGCCCTACCAGACTAGGCGACCCCCGCATAAGATGCCTAGAAGTTATCTGTAAATAAATTCATTCTTCGGTAAATTGGCTGTAATCGTTCACAATTTCATCAATTGCAAGTCTTTTTCCACCTACGACTTTGAGATCGACCTGAACTTTTTTGTTATTAATTGTTAGAATGTTATAGGTATTATCAAAAAATCCACGAACACGTTCAGATGTAGCAGTTCCTGCATTAACCACAGTAAGTGATCTAAAATTCCAAGCCCAAGGTCTATGCTTGTGTCCACATAATACCACATCGACTTTAGTGTCCAAAATAGTTCTAAGAACATCACCTGCATCAACAACAGTTAGTTGATCAGCACCAGTATCAGGTATTGCAATCAAGTGATGATGCATTGCAACAATCTTTACCTTGTTTTTGTATTTTTTCATGGTTCTTTCCAACCACAAATTTTGCCTATATCCTACCTCACCCTCATTTCTATCAGGTCTAGCAGTTCCAACTGTAACTAGTACAACATCATCACCTAATTCATTTATAGTTTCAAATGGAAAAAATTTTTTAAATAACAAGTAACCAGTATTTCTATAATCATGATTTCCACTTATAGTGATAATTTTTTTTGTGTTAAATTTTGATAAGAGTGATTTACATTTTTCATATTCCTTCATCAAACCCTCATTTGTCAAATCACCTGTAATTATTATGACATCAGGATTTAACTCATTTACTTCATCAACTAGAATATCAAATTTTTCTTGTAAAAATTGAGAACCAATATGTAGATCAGAGATTTGAACTATCTGCATTTGAATGTAATTTATTGAATTAGGTATTAAATCATCTCTATAGAAAATATGTAGAAATTATTTTCAAATACAAGGTAGAATTAAATAATAAACTTCTCGAAATATTGCAGTTTTGGGTAAAAAAGCAGCAGTAATGAAAGGTGATGGCATAGGACCTGAAGTTGTAGATTCAATGTTAAAAATCCTAAAGGAATGCAATTTTCAATCAGAATTGATTCTATGCGAAGCAGGCTCAGAGCAATGGGAGAAAAATGACAGAAAAGATGCATCATACATTCCTGATACAACCATGAAAATTTTGGAAGAAGCAGACTGTTGTTTCAAGGGTCCAACTACTACAATTCCAGTTCCAGGCGCACCTAGAAGTGTTGCAGTGACATTAAGACAAAAATTTGATCTATATGCAAATATCAGACCAACTAAAACTTATGACAGATTAACACCAAATAGAAAACTCGATTGTGTTTGTTTCAGAGAAGCTACTGAAGGATTGTACACAGGAGTTGAAGCAAAAATCACAGATGATGCAGCAATTGCAATCAGAAAGATCACAAGACATGGAAGTAGGAGGTTAGTTGATTCAGCAGTGGATTGGGCAAACAAATTCAATATGAAAAAAATGGTTGCAATTACAAAAAGAAATATCCTAAAACAGACTGATGGAATATTTTGGGATGAAACACAAAAAGCAGTAGAAGGAACTGGAATCGAATTATCTGAAATTTACATAGATAACATGGCGCAACAAATGGTAATTGCAACTGAACAGTTTGATGGTGCAGTACTAGTTAGTACCAATTTGTTCATGGATATTATTTCAGAGCTTGCATCAGCTCTTGTAGGTTCAATTGGATTAATTTATTCTGCAAACATTGGAGATAATTATGCCATGTTTGAGGCAGCACATGGAAGTGCACCACAATTTGCAGGACAAAACAAAGTAAATCCTACTGCAACTGTCCTATCAGGAGCTTGGATGGCAGATTACATGGGTGAAAGAGAAATTAGAGATGCAATTTTTGATGCAACTGAGAAAGTAATTAACGAAGGAAAAGCAGTAACATGGGATATTGGTGGCGATGCATCAACAACACATATGACAGATGCAATTATCACATACGCCAAAGAGAATCTAAGAAAATGATCACCTAGTAGTTTCTACAAGAATTAATTCTTCAAAGAATAGTTTCTTTTTTGTCATTATACGGGTTTTCAAGCCTAATTTCTCAGCATAATCAATCAATTTTCGATAATTGGATAATGTGGATGTTACAAAGATGAATTTTCCATTTTCAGCCATATTACTAATTACAGAATCAAATATTTTTTTAGGAATTTCAAATCCTTCTGCACCACCATCTGTTGCAACATCTATAATTTCATCAGTCGCAAGATAAGGTAAGTTACACACAATAAAATCAAATTTAATTTTTAAAGCATCTGAACCATTACAACAAATCAAATTCTTTGTTTTGTAAGAAGTTTGGTGTTGTAATATTTCACAATTAATATCAGTTCCAACTACAAAGGAAAAATTTTTAGATAATAATTGTGTGAGATATCCTGAACCACTTCCAATATCTAAAGCAAGATTTCCTTTTTCATTTTCAATGTTATTTGCAATAAAAAAAGTATCCTCAGAGGGAGGATATTCATCATTTTTTAAGGATTTTGTTTGTAAGATTAATTATTTCATCTCCTGAAAGATAATCTATTCGTTTATCTGTTATAGATTCTTTGTCGAATTGTTTTAGAATATTTTTAACAGTTTTTCTTCTATATGAAAAAATTTTGTTAATAGTTTGAATGATATCTTTATTTAGATTGTTTTTTTTAACAATTTTTAGAATTACAGAATCAATTTTTGGTGGAGGTGAAAAATTATTTTTTCCAACTTTAGATAACATAGTTATTTTAAATGCCTGAGTTGCAATAATGCTTATAGCTTTTCTATTCTTGGATGATTTTGCAAGTAATTTATCAGCAAATTCTTTTTGAACCATTATCACCCCATGGGAGAAAGAGGTTTGGGCTAGCCATTCAATTGTGTCCTTACTCCTAGAATATGGAAGATTAGATACAAAAATGGTAAAATCGTCTTTTTTCTTTAAACCATCTCCAGATTTTAACACAAGATTATCTATATCAGAAAATTTAGATCTTGCATTTTTTACTAATGTTTCATCAACATCAATTGAGATTACTTTACCGGCCTTTTCACACAAAAGAGGGGTTAGAATTCCTTGGCCAGTTCCAATCTCAAATACAATATCATTTTTTGTGATTTTTGCCTCAGAAACGATGGATTTTGCTATAGAATTAGAGTTTAGAAAGTGTTGCCCAAGTTTTTTTCTTTTTATCATCTCTTAACGAAAAGATTCATTCTACTTTCACCAGTAATTTCATCCATGATTCGTTCTGAAATATGTTTAATTGGTTCTTTAAATCCAACACGTTCTTGTAAATCCCGATAACTTTCAAACTTTTTTTGTTCTCTTTCTTCAAGCATAGTTTTCATGTAGGTTTTTCCAATTCCTGGAATTAATTCTAGTGCATGGATTCTAGGGGTTAGAGGTTGTGCATTATTCAGATACCTTACAAATTTTTCTTCATTTTCAGTTACAATATTTTCAACTACAGATTCTAATTCACTTTGTGCAGATGAGGAAATTTTATCATAGTCCATCTTTCCTAAAACAGATAGAACTTTTGTTCTTCCCTCTTTTCCAATGTAGATTTTCTCACCAATTTCAAATGTAGAATTTGGAATTCCAAGAATTTCTAAAAGGGTTAACCTGTCTTCTCCAATAGCAGTGATTATGATTCCTTCCCTACCACGTACAGTAGATGACTTTCCTCTAGAGTTAAAATCTAAAACATATGCATGCTCCTCATATTTTCTAGGTGGGGATTGTGCCCGAGACAAAATTAAATGCTCCTAAAAACTTACGAATGCTCCTTAATTATTTTGAGCATTTTTTCTAGGGTTTCAGCAAGAATTAATTTTTTCCAACCAAATGTGAAGGAACGCAACTCTGCTAAACTTGTTGGTCTAATGTTGACTATTTCAACAGCTTCGTCTTCTGTTAATTCACAATCTTTGATTAACTTTTTTTTCATTTCTTTTGCATCCTTTGATTCAGTTGATACAAATTTTGAAACATAGTCATAGGTCCAACGTTGAATTTGATCCATTTCTTCAACATCAACTTTACCTAAGATTTCTTTAACTTCTGAAAGTGAAATAGCTTGTTTCTTTTTTACTTCTTCCATATTATACACCGAATGGTTTAATGTGATCCAATCTAGTGATTAAGGTTTTTGATTTATCACCTAGTTTTACATCTAATGTAATAGCACGTCTACCAACTTTTGTAATCATACCTACTTTACCATGATATCGTCTGTGTGGTAATCCTTTGTGCTGTCTTGGATCGATGATGACAAGTGCTTGTTGACCTTCCTTGTATTCACGTAACAGAAATGAAACTCCTCTAGGGGCCTTTTTCTTCATTACTGATCTTGATTTATGCTTAAATCCATGCGAACGACCAGAAGATTTCTTAGTTGCCATGAGTGTAAAACCTTCGAAAGCCCTATTTTAAGACTTAGAACAAGATATGTTCAATTTTGACTAGCAAGATCTGTTCTCAGTTGACCACAAGCAGCAGAAATTTCTGTACCTTTTTCAATTCGAATTGTACAATTTATGCCAGCATCAGATAAAATTCGTTCAAATTTAAGTACATTTGTTTCAGACGGACGCTTAAAATCGCCAGCAGTTGGATTGATAGGGATTAGGTTTACATGAGATCCATTGCCTTTCAAAAGCCTTGCCAATTCTGTTGCAATTTCAGGTGAATCATTAATTCCAGCCATAAGAGCATATTCAAAAGTTACACGACGTCCAGTCTTGTTGAAATAATATCTACCTGACTCAATAATTTCTTCTACAGAAGTAGGACTGGCTGTAGGAACTAATTTTTTACGTAATTCATTATTTGGTGCATGAAGTGATATTGCAAGACCAATCTGCAGATTTTCTTTAGCAAGTCTTTCTATTCCAGATCTTATTCCAATAGTTGAGATTGTTATGTGTCTTTGTCCCAATCCAAATCCCCTGTCATGTGTTAAAATTTTTACAGATCGAATCATTTCATCATAATTTGCCATTGGCTCACCCATTCCCATAAAAACTAAATTCGTCACATGTTCACCGCGTTGTTGTAATATTTCTGCAAAGTGAATTACTTGGGATATAATATGTTCTGCTTTTAGATTTGTTTCAAAACCCATCTGACCAGTTGCACAAAATACACATCCCATTGCACATCCAATTTGAGTAGAAACACAAATAGTTGATCTTGGATGACCACCAAGCTTTGATGGATGATATTGCATTAGAACTGTTTCCACAGAATTATTATCAGTCAGATCAAGCAACAGTTTTGTTGTATCTCCATCTTCACTTACAATACGATGAGTTTCTTTTGCCGAACCAATTGTGTATCCTGCCTCAGTTAATTCCTCTCTTAACTTTTTTGGAAGTTGTGGTATATCATTAAGATTTTTTGGAAATTTGTAATATAGTGGAAGTAGAATTTGGTCTGCCCTATATCTTGGATAACCCATATCAATTACAAGTTGCTCCATCTCTTCTGGAAGTAATCCATACAAATCTGTCATGATGTATTACAAATTCACAAAGGAGATATTTTATAATTTAGTCATTTAGTAAAAATAAAAATCAAAAAGAGTGAAAATTAGGAGAAAAGAGAGGGATTACTCTTCTATAGGTTCTGAATCATCAGATTTGACTTCTACTGTAGCCTCTACTTCAGGTGTTTCTACTGTAGCCTCTACTTCAGGTGTTTCTACTGTAGCCTCTACTTCAGGTGTTTCTACTGTAGCCTCTACTTCAGGTGTTTC
>JAJRWR010000011.1 GCA_024276695.1 archaeon | reverse complement strand
CGTACCATCAGAATTAGAATATGCTGAGGGGTACAAGGCAAGAATGAGCGTTCTTGAAAGCAAGATGAAGCCAATAGAAGGCAATGATTCTAGTGGTGAAAAGAAAGAGAATTACGAAGATCCAGATTAGTTATTTCAAATCTTGCTAATCATAGGAAATAGTTAAATCAAAAAACATCATATCTATGATATAACCATGAATGCTTTTCAAAAGGTATTTGATTGGAAAACATATATTTTCACAGCATTAGCAGTCATATCTTTTTCAAGTTTTATAGCAGTATTATTTGGACAAACCATTCCAGGGGTCATTTTAACATTTTTCAAAATTGCTGGAGAATATGTGGTTTTAGGAGCAGTGTTTATTTTTGCACTTGCATGGCTTCTTAAAGCAAAACCACACAACCGTCCAAAAGAATATTCCATAGTACCATTTGACGTATTTGGAAAAAAAAGCAAGATAGATGGAATTCGAACAGTATTCAAAACACATGATGTTGCATGGAGCTTTATGAAACAATACAAAAAATCATACCCATTTTACAACTTTGCACTAGTTTCAGATCTTCCAAAGTCTGACAAGCCAACAATTTTTAGATACATCTAATTCAGACTTTTATTCAAGATTGCATAGAGAATGGAAATGGAGTTTGCAACATTAGCTGAATCTTTTAACAAAATGGAATCTACCAGAAAAAGATTAGAGTTAACACAGTTTTTAGTAGAATTATTTGAAAAAACGCCTCACAACGTTATTTCTAAAATAGTATATCTAATTCAAGGAAAATTAAGACCAGATTTTGAAGGAATAGAATTAGGAGTTGCAGAGAAACTTGCAATAAGAGCAATTTCAAAATCATCAGGCATTCCAATAAAAAAAATTGAAGAAGAATATAGAAAGAGGGGAGACTTGGGTCATGCATCTTCAATAATTTTAGAGCAAAAAACTCAAACCACATTTCTTGTAGAAGACATTACAGTTGAAAGAGTATACGACACATTATTCAAAATTGCAAAATTAGGAGGGTCTAGATCTCAAGATATGAAAATGAAATACATTTCAAGTTTGTTAAATGATGCAACCCCACTAGAATCTAGTTTCATTTTGAAGATTTTGTTAGGAACACTACGATTGGGAATTGCTGAAAACACAGTAATGGATGCTTTAGCAATAGCATTTTCAGGAAATAAGGAAAATAGGAAAAAATTACAACATGCATACAACGTATCTAGTGATTTAGGTAAAGTTGCAGAAATAATTGCGATGAAAGGTTTAGAAGGAATTGAGAAATTTGAAATCGTTTTGTTTAATCCCATTAGACCAATGTTAGCTGACAGAGTAAAAAGTGAAGAAGAGGCAATCGAAAAAATGGGTAACCAGTTTGCTGCAGAATATAAACTAGATGGAGAAAGAGTTCAACTTCACATAGAAGGGGACAAAGTTGAATTGTTTTCCAGAAGTTTAGAGAGGATTGAAAATTATTACCCAGACATCATAGAAAAAATCCCTAAAAATATTCAAGCAGACAATATTATTTTAGAAGCAGAAGCAGTTGCAATCAATGAAAATACAGGAGAGTTTTTGCCGTTTCAAGAATTAATGCATAGAAGAAGAAAATACAAAATAGAAAAGGCAGTTACAGAATATCCAATCACAGTAAACTTTTTTGATATTTTATATTGCAATGGGAAAAGTTGTGTGGAATTAAATTACAAAGAGAGGAGAGAAAAACTTGAGAAGCATATCAAAGAGGATGAATTTGCAAAATACATTCCTATGAGGATAGTAAAAAATCAAAACGAAATTGAAGACTTTATGGAGAACAGCATCAATGCAGGCAGTGAGGGATTGATGCTGAAAATGTTAGACAAGCCATATCAAGCAGGATCAAGAGGCAGTCATTGGTTAAAGCTAAAACGAGAATACAGAAATGAGTTAGGGGATAGTTTAGACCTTGTTGTAATAGGCGGATTTTTTGGAAAAGGAAGAAGGACAGGAAATTATGGTACATTGCTCTTGGCAACTTATGATGAAGATGAAGATACATTCCCAAGTATTTGTAAAGTGGGAACAGGTTTTTCAGATGAATCCTTAGATCAACTATATCAAATACTGCATCCAAAAGTGTCAATTAAGAAAAACACACGTATCATTAGCGAGATGGAAGCAGACGTATGGTTTGAACCAGAGTTAGTCATCGAGGTTGTCGCATCAGAGATTACACTCAGCCCAATCCACAAAGCAGCACTAAATGTAATTCGAAATGATATAGGTTTAGCTTTGAGATTCCCAAAATTTACAGGTAAAATCAGAGTTGAAAAAGCAGCGGAGGATGCATCCACAAATGAGGAAGTTATCACACTATACAAAGGACAGAAAAAAGTAGCACATGATAAAAATTTGATGTAGTTCGTGCTCAAAAAAAATTCAGAAACCATAGAGGATTTAAATTACCTTGAGGTTTTTTCATTTTTGTTATGTATAGCGGAGAGCTTGAAGTTCAAGCAAAAAGAAAGGCTATAGCAGTTTTACAAGACGAAATCAACAGAATTCTAAATGCATCCAGAGAACTTGCAACATTACCTGAACTAATGATGAAAAAGGACAAGTCAGGAATCAAAAACACACTAGAACAAATCTCAACAATTGAAGAAGAAGTTGAAAACTTGAGAAGAAAAATTACACGTGAAGTTGCAGATGTAGGAGGATTAATCATGAATAGAGAAAATCTTCTAAATACAGCATACACAATGGATGAAATCGCAGGTTACATCACAGGGATTTCATTCAAACTTGCAAACGTAAAGATAACTACTCTAAAAAGTGCAGGACTTGATAAAGACCTTACAAAACTGATTGAATTGGTAGTAGACGAAGTTTACAAACTAAATGAAATCATACGAAGTCTCAATACAAACACTGCCAATGCAATTGAGTTAGCTCAAGAAACTCAAACAATTGAAAGAGAAATAGACATCAAATATAGAGCAGCTACAATAAAACTTCTAAGTGGAGTAACAAATACAAAAGAATTGTTGTTGATGAAAGATGTAATAGAAGGAATTGAAGAAATGGCAGACAAATGTCAAAGAGTGTCAGATTCGTTCATACTACTAGCATTGAGCCTATAACCAACCAAAATTTTCTCACTTTTACTTTATTTTCATTTTCCAAAATTGCCACAATTTACTAGAGAATTCATATACAGAGAATTATTTACAATGATAATGAAAAGTGAGTTAATTGAAAACAGAATCATAGTATGGGATATTGAGAATTCACGAAAACTTTTCAGCCAAGGATATTATGGAAAACCAATAGGTATTCCAAAACCAAAGATTGAAGAAATAGATGCCCCATTGATTTTAGATCTTATTGAAGGATTGTATCTTTTAGAAAATAAAAAAATTACAATTACAAAATCAAAACAAAAGATTTCAGTTGAACAATTAAGTGAAATTTGTAAAAAAGAAGTTCACGAATTTGATAAAAAATATCTAGTGTATAAAAATTTCAGAGATAAAGGATACATTATCAATCCTGGAATTAAATTCGGATGTGACTTTGCAGTTTATGAGAAAGGTCCAGGAATTGATCATGCGCCATTTTTGATTCAGGTGTATACAAGAAGTGAAGCAATAACATCAACAGGTATTGTTCTAGCAGGAAGACTTGCCACATCAGTTAAAAAACAATTCATTTTAGCAATTCCCAAAGGCAAAGATAAAGTAGATTTCTTGGCTTTAGATTGGTGGAAGGCCTAGACAGATTTTATATGACCGGCGATACGATCATAGATTTCAAAGAGTTCTTTTGTGATTCCAAAAGCAATGTGGTTATCCCATTTGCTTCTAATTCTAACTGCTTTATCAGTAGGTTCAACATAGATTGTGGCATCTTTGACAGATTGTTTTGCGATCATTTCATTTAATTCGGTATCGGCATTTAGTTTTGATGCCAGACTGCCAGCACCTATCCATTCAACACTTACTACGGTTTTTGATGCAAAGTGACCCTTTGTAGTAAGTTTAGTTTTTGCAACATAATTATTAAAACTAGTACCGGTTATTTTTCTTACTATGAATTGAGCTTGAAATCGATCTAATGCGCCCCATGGAAGTGGATTTGGATCTTGCATGATTATCCCTTTTGAATTATTTGTATGGCGTCAATGTTAGAATTTTTGACATCAATACATCCACGATTAGTTACCATTCTAGGTGTTTGAGCAAAATATCTACTATAGTAATCATCATTTTCAATTTCATCAGTTCCAATTTCTTTAGATTCGGAATCTACACCGATCTCTTTTAACATACCAGCGAATTTTTCAGGCCATGATTGATAGACAAATGTGTCTGACTCTGTATCATGCATTATTCATTATTAATCATACCCACAAATAAAGATATCAAAAAATAGGAAGATAGATCAATCAAAATAAATATCACAAAAATTCTGTTAGTTTATCTATGTTAAAATTTCAAGACAAACTTGCATTAATTACAGGTAGTGGTACAGGCATAGGTCAAGCTATTGCTAAAAGATTTGTTGAAAACGGTGCAAGTGTAATTATTCTTGGAAGAAGAAGAGAACCATTAGATGAAACAGCAAAAATGCTGGAAGAAATTATTTCTGAAAAAAATAGTGGTGCATCTGTTAAAATATTTTCAGGAGTAGATGTTGCAGATGAGACAGCAATAAATGGTATGTTTGAATCACTTGCCAAAGATAACGTTACAATAGATTTCATAATTAACAATGCAGGTGTTTCAGGTCCTGTAACATGTTTTGCAAACGCATCAATGGATGATTTCAAAAGTACGGTTGGAATTCATTTAACAGGAACTTTCTGGGGATCAGTTCAAGCACTAAAAGTAATGAAAGCAGGTGGAAAAATAATTACAATTTCAACATTTTTCACCGAAGAACGCCCACTAGAACAGAGACCATACAGATTTAGAAGTCCATACACTGCATCACAAGGTGCCAAAAACAGACTAGCGGAACTGATGTCTTGGGAATTAACAGATAAAGGAATTATTTCGATAGCAACAAATCCAGGACCAGTTCATTCAGATAGAATTTACAAGACAGTATATCCAAAAGCTGCAGCAGAATTTATGAGAGTAAGTGGTTTTGAAGATCTGATTCCAACCGAAGTCGATGCTGCAAATAAAGAGCTACTTCCATTATTAGGAGAGGAGGAGAGTGTAATCAAAAATGGAATTGCAAACGCAGCAGAGAAACTAGCAAATGGAAAAGATGTTGCTAAACTTACTGAGACATTTACAAATTTACTAAACAAAATTCAAACTATTGCTGAAAAAGTGCAAAACAATACATCACACATGATTGCAAATCAGGAATTCCTTTCACAAAGTCAAGTCTCAGAATCGGTTCTCAACTTGTGTGATGATGGAATTGCAAAAATTCTAAATGGCAAGGTAATCCCAGGTGATAGAGTATTTTATCCAGTTAAACCACATATTGGAACTACAACCCCAGGAGTTCATCAACCAGACTTTGCAGGAAAAGCAGTTGTATTTACAATTGATGCGACAGACAAAACAGATGTAGAAAGAGTCGAATTTTTGGCACAGCATATTGAAAAGAATGGAGGCAAAGTTGCATGTTTCATCTCACAGTCAACGCCAACGGACCTTCAAGAATACATCAGTAGTAAATTCCATTCCCACGTTGTGGATATTAAAAATCCACAAGAAGTTGAAAGGTGGCTAAACAGTGCCAAAACAAACATTAGGGAGATTTTAGGAGTAATTCACATTACAGGAAAATTAACAGAGGGAATAAAATTAACAGAGTTATCACGCACAGCATGGGATGCATTAACTGAGAAGTTCATCTCAACTCCTGCAAACGTTGCACAAAGAGCATTAGAACAATTTGTACCAGGAGGAAGCAAAGATCCTCGCCTTTACAAAGATGCAAAAGGAGCAATAATGATTGTAGGGCCAGACTTACCAATTGGAAGAAAAGTTACAGGGACTCAAAGAGCACAAGTAGAAGTGTTCAGAGGTGCACTAAGACCATTTACAACAACTGTAAATCAAGAACTGAGTGATGTATTAAAATCACAAATCAGAATGTTTACGATTTTTCCAGGTTCTGTAACAGGTTCAGAGCCAAATAATCAAAAAATTGCAGACGCATTTAATTTCCTAGTATCAGATAGTTCGACTTCATCATCAGAAGTAACCTTCTGTGTTGATGAATCAAGATAAGAATGAAAAAATTTTCTGAATTTGGAGTTGGAGACACATTTTATTCCACATGTAGCATTTCAGACAAAGAATTAGAAGAATATCTAAAATTTTCTAGAGTCAGAAATGCATTCTTGGAAGATAAAAGAAAAAGAGATCAGCGATTGGTTCCAGGAAGAGCGGTTCTATCAAGGATGGAAGGGGAATTTACAAGGTTGAGTCAGATTTATGGAAATGATATTATTTTAATCGGTACAGATGGAGATTCTAAATGGGAAAATAGGAATACACGGTTTCTCAAACCACTATACACAGATCAAGTGTTGAAGTTAAAATTCACAGTGTCTCAAAAAGAAGACATTGATGAGAAGTATGGGAAAATTTTTGTAGATTTTGAGGGAACAAATCAAGATGATGAACCTGTTTTGATTTCAAAGAAGAGCATCTATCAAATCAAAAAAGAACCACCAAGATAAAACTAAAAATTAGTCGTCAAATTCTTCATCATTTCTTCTTGATGGACGTATAGGGATATACATTATTGTCATAGATATGATTTGTGAATTTTGTATTTAACATAGACGAAGGAATCATACTTTGATTAGAAAAAGAATACAGCGAAGCCAATTGGAGTAAACTAATTTTTTATTAGTAATCTATGTTTTTGTGTGAAATAAATTACAACAAGAAAAAAGATTTAGAGAACATCTATGCCTCTTCGCTTACTTCCAATATCCACAGCTTCTTCTACAGGAGTAATGAAAATTTTTCCATCTCCTTTTGAACCTGTACTTGCAGTATTGACTATTGTATTTACAATTGAATCCACTTTAGAGTCATCAACTACTATGATAATAGATTCTAAAGTGTTGAATTGAGCTTTGTGTGCTCCTGTACCTCTGGCATCCCCTAACATTGGCCTTTCGCCCTTTCCTCTTCCTTGTGCTTGAATTATCGTTAATCCACCTATGTCTTGTTTTTCTACAGCATCAATTACAGAATCAAGTTTGTTTCTTTGAACAAATGCTTTAATTTGTTTCATGACGATTTAGCATACTTAATACTATTATTTCCAAGGTATGATTTTCATTTGTGATTTTTAAATATTTTTTGTTCAAACAAGTCTTAGATTTGTTATGTTTAACTAATTTGAGATGACGAAATTATAATTTAATATCATCCTTAAATTAAAAAACTCAAAAAACTATGCATTTATTTTATTACTATTTTTTGAGTTTTGTATCATCGTCAAGATCTTCATCATAATCTTCATCAAAATCATCTTCTTCCTGTTCTGAAGATTGTTCTTCTAATGGTTTTTTCTGCTCCGGAATTATATCGGGCATCATGTCTGGAATCAAATTTTTCTGCGCTTCTTCATGTTCTGTAGGGATAAGAGTTAGAGTAGAATTAATATTGTTTAATTTTCTAATTTGGTCCGAAATAATATTGTCAAGTTGAGATTGACTGTCTGATTCTATTCTTGCTACAATATCATATACTCCATATGTTCCTTGAGCATCAACTACATCTTCCATTTTCTGTAGTTGTTCCAATATTGATGGTTCTTGACCAGGTTCACAATTAATTAAAACAAAAGCTTTTTTCACATCAATTATTCAAATTGACATAATTTCTCTTTTGTGGTCAGAGAATAAATCTAAAATGATATAATTATCATAATTGAATATTCAACATGGTTACAGGCATGCAATTAATGGAGAAATTTTTGTTTAAAATTGCAAAACAGTGGATTGCAGGCAGTACCATTGATGATGCACTAGTTTCTGCAAAGGATGCATACCAATCAGGAAGACATGAAATTATAAACAAATTAGGAGAATACCACACCTCAAAAAAACAAATCAATGTAACTATGAAAGAATATCAAAAAATCGTACATTCTTTTAAAAAATGGAAAATTCGTGGAGCCATTTCAATAAAGCCAACACAAATTGGTCTTTCAATTAGTCAAAAGGAATGCCACAGGAATTTTGAAAAAATCATCAATGATGCTCGTGATGCACATGTTTTTGTTTGGTTAGATATGGAGTCATCAGAACATACAGATGAGACAATTGAGATTTACAGTACATTTTTTTCAAAATATGAAAGACTGGGTATTGCATTACAGGCCAACCTTAAACGATCAGAAGATGACCTAAATGATTTGTTGTGCATTGGTGCAAAGATACGTCTAGTAAAGGGAGCATACAGAGAAAAATCACACATATCATTTAAAACAAAAAAAGACGTAGATGTCAATTACGTTAAATTAATGAAAACATTATTCAAAAAAAGCAATGAATTTGCCATAGTATCTCATGATGTTAAAATGATCCAAAAAGCACAAAAACTATCAAAAAAATACCCACGAAAATTTGAATTTCAATTTCTGAAGGGATTAAGAGATGAGATAAAACCTGATTTAATCAAAAAGAAATTTGTTGTTTCAGACTATATTCCATACGGTGTAAATTGGTTACCATATTCAATTAGACGAATTAAAGAAAGAAAGAGAAACATACTGTTGCTGGGTAGCTCGTTGATTCAATCACAACGTGTTTGAGTCTGAGTTCTCATAAATTGTTGCAAATAATTTTCACCACCTGCACCTCTTCCAGAAGAACCTGAATGTTTCCATCCAACAAAGGGCTGACTTGAAACTAAAGCTGCAGTTGTTGCACTAGCTGAACGATTAGTGTAAACTACTCCTGCTTGAATTTGTTTTAAAAATTCATCTAATTGTTTTTGATTATCACTAAAAATACCTGCGGTTAGGCCATATTCTGTCTGATTTGCAAGTTTAATTGCATCCTCAAAGGTATCATATCTTTGAATGCATAAAAATGGTAAAAATAATTCTTCTCTCACAAGTTTATGATCTTCAGGTAATTTTGTAACTATGGTAGGCTCCACAAAGTAACCCCTTTCAAATTCAGGGGATGTTAATACTGAACCCCCTGTAAGAACCTCTCCGTCTTTTTTTGCCATATTTACAGCATTTTCATATTTTGTTTTTGCTTGTTTGTTAATCACAGGTCCTAGAAATACTTCCTTTTTCCACGGCATTCCAATTTGCAAGTTTTTTGTTTTTTCAACAAGTTTCGAAATGAATTGTTCTGCCACCTCATTTTGAACATAAACTCTGGAGCAGGCACTGCATTTTTGCCCCCCAAATCCAAAGGCTGCATTCATTACACCATTTGATGCCTTTTCCAAATCAGCATATTTTGTAACAATTACTGGATTTTTTCCACCCATTTCAGAAATGAACGGTTTTGAGGAAATTTTTGTAAATTCCTGAAATCCTTTCATGCCCACTTCCTGAGATCCAGTAAATGCTATACCATCAACATCTTGACTTTCAATCAGTGTTTTTCCCACAATATTTCCAGAACCTGTTACAAAATTGATTGCACCAAGTGGTAGTTTAGGATACAATATTTTTGCAAATTGAAATGAGGATAATGGAGCATCACTTGCAGGTTTTAGGATCACAGTATTTCCAGTGATTAATGCACCAGTACTCATTCCTATTGCAATTGCTGAAGGAAAATTAAACGGAGCAATAACTCCCCAAACACCATAAGGTTTCATTATTGTTTG
>JAJRWR010000010.1 GCA_024276695.1 archaeon | reverse complement strand
TATATTCTAGGCTCAAATCACATTCTTCCAACAAATGGATTTGGGAAAATTAGAGGATCGCTTTCTGTTTTGGACTTTGTCAAGGTAAACACGCAGATAACATCATCAAAGAAATCATTGTTAAAAACCTCGAAATACCTTAAAGTCCTGACAAAAGCTGAAGGGTTATCTAATCACTACGAAGCCGTTAGAGGTAGATTAAATTGAAAAAAAATTGGTTTGAAGCAAAAATTAAAAAATTCAATTCCATTGGAGGCTATCAAAAACCAGAACTTGTTCAAGATTCAGTGAAGCTTGATTCAAATGAAAATTATGTTATACCAAAACAACTTCAAAATGATATCATTTCTTCTGCAAGAAAAAATTCTGACATAAGAGCATATCCACTTGGTGGTGTTGAAAAACTGATTAGTGCGATATCCAAATTTATCAAAATACCATCTTCTATGATTGGTGTTGGTAATGGCTCTGATCAAATATTGGATTTGATTCTTTCAAATTTTGCATCAAAAGAAACCAAGGTTCTAACTTCTAATCCAACATTTGGATTTTTTGAGGAACGTTGTAAACTGTATGGTATACCATTGATTAGAGTTCCTTTTTCTAATGACATGAAATTAGACATTGCAGATTTCCTAAAGCAATCTAAAAATGCAGACATTCTTTATCTTGACTCTCCAAATAATCCTACTGGTTTCCAATTTTCAAAAATTCAACTACGAAAGATAATCAAATCTTTTAATGGTCTTGTGATAATTGATGAGGCCTATGGAGAATTCAGTGAATATTCTCTTTCTAATATGGTTAAAACTCAAGACAATCTGATTGTTGTACAAACTCTTTCAAAATCATTTGGTTTGGCAGGAATCAGACTAGGATATTTCATAGCAAGCAAAAAATTCACTGAAGCTTTCATGAATGTTTTGCAATATCCGTACCCTGTTAGTACAATTACGATAGAGTCTGGAATTGAAGCTTTGGGAAAACCAAATATTATGAAAGATACAATTGATACCATCAAAACTGAAAGAAAACGAATTATTGAGACTTTGAAGAAATATGATGCTTTTGAAGTATTTGATTCCAAGGCTAATTTTGTGCTTTTTGATGCCTATGGTGCCTACAAACGAGTCTATTCCGCACTATCAGAGCAGGGAATTTCAATTCGTAAATTAGGAAAAATTGGCAATCATGATGGATGTCTCCGAGTTACTGTTGGAACAAAAGAAATGAATTCAAAATTCTTACTGGCAATTCGTGATTTATTGGGATGACTCTGACAAAAAAGTCTGATGGAATATATGCAGATGATTCCAAAATTGAAATATTAAAAAAAATAGATGCCATAATTTTTGATTGCGATGGAGTACTAATTGATATTACAAAATCGTATGATTTGGCAATAATCAAAACAACTCAGTACATTCTAAAACATTTTGCAAAAATTGATGATCCTATTGATGTTAATTTCAAAATTATTGATGGATTCAAGTCTACTGGTGGATTCAATGATGAAGTTGATTTAACCTATGCTGCAATCATTTCTATAGTTGCTGCAAAGAAATTAGAAAAAGATCAAACTAGTTTCATATTTGATGTGATAAAAAATTCTGATTCAAGTGGTATAATTTCTGTAGAAAAATACATTGAAAGACTGGTTGATATTTCTGATATTAAAAAACAATTATCCTACCCTGGAACCCATAATGAAAATCCTCTGTATCGTATTTTTGATCAAATTTTTTATGGTCCAGAACTGTACGAAAAGTTATTTCATAATGTCTCCAACTTTGCTGATCCTGGTCTAATCGAACAAGATGATGTAATTCTAAATGATCTTTTAATTGAAAAATTACTGAAAAAATTCAATTCAAAAATTGCCATGGTAACTGGCAGAGGCAAAGAATCTGTAAGCTATTCTCTAAAATCATTATTGAATAAATTTGATTTGAACAATTCTGTATTTCTTGAAGATGAATCACGTGAGCTTGCAAAACCAAATCCCCAATCTCTGTTAAATTCAATTCAAGGAATGAATAGCTTTTCAACTCTTTATGTTGGAGACTCTTTTGAGGATTTTATCATGGCAAAAAAGACTACTGATTTGGGGCATGAAACTACATTTTGTGGAATAATTGGTACTAGTAAAAATCTAGAAGAAAAATTAGAACTATTTGAGAAAAATGATGCTATTTTGGTATTGGATTCAATTCATCTATTACCAAAGGTATTAAATTTAGAATAATTCAATTACATGATCTGTGAGAAAAATGGCACCACGAAAGGCATCAATTAAACGAAATACAAAGGAAACCAGTATCGCCGTATCTGTAAATCTGGATGGAACTGGAAAGACATCTATCAAAACTGGAATAAATTTTCTTGATCACCTGATTGTATCCTTTGGTACACATGGTATGATGGATCTAAAAGTTGATGCAAAATCAAATGATGGAATAGAACACCACTTGATTGAAGATGCTGCAATTACAATTGGACAAACAATTGACAAGGCATTGAACACTAGACGTGGAATTACTAGATTTAGCTATGCATCTGTTCCAATGGATGAATCCCTTGCTGAGGCCTCAATTGATTTAGTGAAGCGTCCATTTTCAAACTTGACTTTGTCTATTAAACGAAGTAAGATCGAAGATATGTCAAAAGAAGATCTAGAGCACTTTTTTCAATCTTTGCTACAGAATCTGAATAGCTGCATTCACCTTACTGTAAAGTATGGAGATAATGATCATCACAAAGTTGAAGCTGCAATAAAATCACTTGCTGTTGCATTAAGAAATGCATCAACACTAGACAAAAAACAAAAAGGAATTCCAAGTACAAAAGGTTCAATGTAATGGTTAGTGTCGCAATTTTTGATTATGGCGCTGGAAATATTTTCAGTCTAAAAAACTCTCTTGAAAAAGTGGGTGCTACAGTTGATGTGATTACTACCTTTGATAATTCAAATGTATATTCCGGATTATTACTTCCTGGTGTTGGCAACTTTGATCCTGCAATGAATAGCATTAGAAATTACTCTAAGATAAAATTTAGGGACTATGTTGGCCATATGCCCGTTCTTGGAATTTGTCTTGGAATGGAAATGTTTTTTGAAAAAAGTGAAGAGGGTAAAGAACAGGGCTTGGATGTGATTGATGGTGAAGTGATTGTATTGCCATCATCTATGAAAGTACCGCACATGGGGTGGAATAATCTTGAAATAAAAAAACCTGGAAAAATACTTGAAGGTGTCAAAGATGGCTCTTGGGCTTACTTTGTTCATTCGTATAGAGTAAAGCCTAACTCTAATGATGTAATTACGGCTGAATCTGATTATGGCATCAAAGTACCGGCAGTTGTGGAATATGAGAATTTCTTTGGTACCCAATTTCATCCTGAAAAATCTAGTGCCATTGGAAAAATCATGTTGGAGAATTTTCTCAAAGAGTGTAAAAAATGAAAATAATTCCTGCTATTGATCTGATGAATGGCCAAGTTGTGAGATTGTACAAGGGTGATCCTAATCAAAAAACAGTATACAGTGATGATCCAATAGATATTGCAAAACGATGGGAATATGCAGGGGCTGATATTATTCATTTAGTGGATTTGGATGCTACACTTGGAATCGGCTCTAACATTGATATCATTAAAAAAATCCTTGATTCTGTATCAATTCCAGTTGAAGTAGCTGGTGGTTTACGAGATGAATCACTAGTATTGGAAATGGCAAATCTATCAAAACGAATAGTGCTGGGGACTTTGGCATTCAAAGATAAACCTCTTTTGAAATCATTATTGTCTGAATTGGGATCAGAAAAAATTGTAATTTCAGTTGATCATAGAGATGGGGAAATTGTAATTCATGGTTGGCAAAAAGATACAGGAATTAAATTAATCCCATCAATCAAAGAATTTCTTGAAATGGGATTTACTGAATTCTTACTAACCAATGTTAGCCGTGATGGTACGCTGGAAGGACCTGATTTAGAATTTTTAGAACAAGCATGTAATTTACCAAATACAAACATCATTGCAAGTGGAGGCATTTCAAATGTTAGTAATGTTGCAGACGTAAAAGAAAAAAATGCCTTTGGAGTAATTCTTGGAAAAGCACTATATGAGAAAAAAATTTCAATCGAAGAGGCAAAAAAGATATCATGACTTTGACAAAACGGATTATCCCTTGTTTGGATGTTAAAAATGGCAGAGTGGTAAAAGGATTAAACTTTGAATCCATCAAAGATGCTGGAGATCCTGTAAAACTAGCAGAAAAATACAGCAATGAAGGTGCAGATGAACTTGTATTCTTGGATATTACTGCATCTGATGAACAACGAAAAACAATCAAAGAGTTGGTAAGAAAAGTTGCATCAGTAATTGATATTCCATTTACAGTAGGTGGTGGAGTAAAATCATTAGAAGATGCAAGAAACATCTTACTTAATGGAGCCGATAAAGTTGGAATAAACACTGGTGCAATAAAAAATCCCAAAGTCATTGCAGAATTAATGGAATTGTTTGGACGTCAATGTGTTGTAGTGGCAGTAGATGCAAAAAGAAATTACAGTGTTGATAATTCAAAAAATATCTTTTCTGAAAATGACAAGCAATTTTGGTTTGAAGTTTTTATTTACGGTGGAAAAGAGGGAACTGGAATTGATGTAATTAATTGGGTAAAGGAGGCCGAAAAATTGGGCGCTGGTGAGATTCTTCTTACTAGCATTGACAAGGATGGAACCAAAGACGGATATGATATTTTACTAACTAGCAAGGTTGTAGATTCTGTCTCCATTCCTGTAATTGCATCAGGTGGATGTGGAAAGCCTGATGACATGATTGAAGTTTTCAAAAAATCAAATGTTGATGCTGCACTTGCTGCTTCAATTTTTCATTATGAGACACACGGAGTTAATGGTGTAAAATCCTACTTGAAAAATAGAGCAATCCCTGTAAGATTATAATAGCTATTTTGCTAATTTTTAATCATGCAGAAAAGCATTGACGATATCGATTTTGCAAAAAGTGGTGGTCTTGTACCTGTAATTGTTCAAGATGCAAACACAAAAGATGTCTTGACCTTAGCTTACACAAACAAAGAATCTTTGGAACTTGCCAAAAAATCTGGAAATTCTTGGTTTTGGAGTCGCTCTAGAAATAAGCTTTGGATGAAGGGGGAGGAATCTGGCAATACTCAAAAAATTAAAGAAATTCTAGTTGATTGTGATTCTGATGCAATTATTTATTTAGTTGAACCTTCAGGACCTGCATGTCATACTGGTGACAAAGTTTGTTTTCACAACACTTTGGAAAAATAAATCAGCAAACTGGTTGATAGTCTTCTCCTCCTCCTGGAAGAATATTCTCAGTAATCTTAAATTCTAAATTAGGATAATCTGTTCCCCTAAACACAACTCTCCAATCTCCAACAAAATCTTCTGCAGAACAATATCCTCTAATTTTTGAAAGTTGTGGTTCCAAATAATAATTAAATGCTGATTTATCTGAGCCATCAAATGGTATGGTCAAATAAACTTCATAGTGAGTGTTGTTTAATGGTCTTAGAAATGCTACTTGGCCGATCTCATCAAACCCTAAACCGCCAATTCTGAGAAATATCTTCTCTCCTAGAACATATTCACTTCGATCAATCTGAAACGGTCCTGATGTAATCCATTCTCTGTCTTTAGGCGAATACTCATTTTCCAAATTTATTTTTTCAATCTTATCTAATTTTTCTTGAACTTCCGGAGTAATTTCTTCTGTAGGCTGTAATTTTTTATTCAGAGTATCTTCAACTTTTATCGTATCTGATTCTTGATCTGTTATTGTAATAATTCCAACTATTGCTATGGCAATTCCTATAATAATTGGAACCACAATCTTGCTATTCACAAAAACACTCTTTGAAAAATGTCTAAAAACCTTCCCCATAATTGCAAATTCTATAAAATCACGGTTTTCCTATTTCTCCCCTTATGATTACTATGATTCAGTATATTTTTTAGCAATAAAATTAAGTAATACTTAACTTGATATTAGGATTTTTTATGTGCATTATCAAAGGTGATAATGATCTTGACTAGAACCTCACTACAATGCAGGGAATGTAAAAAAGAGTATGATACTGCTTTCAAGTATATCTGCGATGAATGCTTTGGACCGCTTGATGTAAAATATAATTTCCCTACAATTACAAAAGATACATTTGCAAATCGTGAACATACCTATTGGAGATACTTTGAATTACTACCCATAGAGGAAAAATCAAACATTGTAAGTATTGGTACTGGAATGACTCCCCTTACCAAGGCTGATAACCTTGGAAAAAAATTAGGACTAAACAATCTATACATCAAAAATGACTCTGTAAATCCAACATTTTCATTCAAAGACAGACCTGCTGGAGTCGCAATATCAAAAGCCAAAGAATTTGGCTTGTCTGCAGTTGGATGTGCATCCACTGGCAATCTGGCATCTGCAACTGCAGCACATGCGGCCAAAGCTGGATTACCATGTCATGTATTTGCACCAAGTAACATTGAGATGGCAAAAATTGCTCAGGCCTTATCATATGGTGCAAACTATATCGCAGTTGATGGGACTTATGATGATGCAAATACTATAGCTGCACAAATTGGTGACAGCAAAGGTATTGGTATAGTGAATATCAACATGCGCTCTCACTATGTGGAAGGCTCTAAAACATTTTCATTTGAGGTTGCAGAACAGCTTGATTGGCAAGTTCCTGATCAATTAATAGTTCCAGTAGGAAGTGGTGCAATGCTTAATGCAATTTGTAAAGGATTTGAAGAATTACAAACAGTCTCTTTACTTGATGATGTTTCTAATATGCATATGATTGCAGCACAACCACATGGATGTGCCCCGATAGTTGATGCGTTTAAGAAAAATACCAAAGAGGTAACTCCAGTTGAACATCCTGATACTGTTGCAAAAAGTCTAGCAATTGGTGATCCCGGTGATGGAAGATATGTCCTAAAACGTCTACAACAGTATAATGGATTTGCCGAAGAATGCAACAACAAAGAAATTCTTGATGCAATATTGTTACTTGCCCAAACTGAAGGAATATTTACAGAACCTGCTGGAGGTGTTTCAATCTCTGTTTTACAGAAAATGGTTGAACAGGGAAAGATTGACGCAAATGATAAAGTAGTATGTTATGTTACTGGCAATGGCCTGAAAGCTACTGAATCAATCATGGAAGTTTTAGAAAAACCAACTGTAATGAAAGCAGACGTTGGCGAAATATCGGCGGTAGTTAACTGATGGCAAATATCACATTTACGATTCCTTCCGTATTGAATCAAAGCGGTGGAGAAAAAAAAACAGAGATTTCAGCTGATTCTTTACCTGATGCTTTTGCAAAAATTTCTGAAATTATGGGTGATGAGTTTAAGCGTAGAGTTTTGGAAGGCGACGGAACTCCTCGTTCATTGATAAATATTTACATTAATGGAAAGAATGCAAAATTCTCTGATGGAATGCAAACTGCTCTAAAAGACGGTGATGAAGTTTACATATTGCCTGCAGTTGCAGGTGGTTCAGAAGAACTATCTCCAAAAGAGTTAGATAAATTTTCAAGGCAAGTGATGCTTGAAGAAATTGGATATGGCGGGCAATTAAAATTAAAAAATGCCAAAGTTTGTGTTGTTGGAACTGGAGGATTAGGGCATCCAATAATTTCTAGATTAGCTACTATGGGAGTTGGAACTTTGCGTATTGTTGATAGAGATGTAATCGAATTATCAAATTTACACAGACAAATGATGTTTGATGAAGACGATGTTGGCCAAGTCAAAGTTGAAGTGGCTGCTAAAAAATTACAGAAACTAAATCCTGATTGCAAAATTGAGGCATTAGCTGTTTCTGTAAATGACTATACAGCATTAGAAGTTGTTGAAGGGTGTGATGTTGTAATTGATGCACTTGATAGTGTCAATGCAAGATATGCACTAAACAAAGCTTGTGTAAAATTTGATATTCCGTTTGTTACAGGAGCTGCAGTTGGAACATCTGGACAAGTATTCACTGTTTTACCAAAAAAGTCTGCATGTTACTTTTGCATGTTTCCTGAATTAGATGAAGATTCAATGCCCACATGCAGCATTGAAGGGGTTCATCCACCAATACTTTCCATCGTTGGTGCAATTCAAGTTGCAGAATCTGTGAAAATTATCATTGGGAAAACTCCAAACCTTTCTCAAAGAATTTTACACATTGATTTAGAAAACTTGGATTTTAATTTCACTAGAACATTCAGAGCTGATGAATGTCCAATATGTGGAACTGGAAAACTTGATGTTGTACAAAAAGAAGAACTGATTTTGGAAGAACTATGTGGACGCAATCGTGGCAAGAGAACTTATTCCATTACTCCAACTGAAACATTTGATCTTGATGTAAATGGCGTTACTGCAATTGGGAAACAAAAAGGATTTACAATTGACAATCAGGGCGATTTGGGATTATCTTTGAGAACAAATGATCTATCTGTAAGTTTTATGAAGAGAGGTTCAGCAGTTGTTGTAGGATCAAAAGACGAATCTGATGCTATATCTTTATACAAAAGCTTGCTAGGTAAAGAGATCAAGGTATGATTTAGTCTGTAAAAATTACATGAATTATGAGTAAAATATGAAAAACATTTGGATCATTCCATACTTTGTGTATTAAACTATAATTATTATGATTAAACAATCTAGAAATTACATAGATATTGCAGATTTGATAAAATAATTATAAAAAATATCATAATTGTGGATAATTCGTCCATTAGTCTTTTATACTAATTTTTAAGAAGAATAACAATAACATGAATAACGAAATAGGACGTAAAATAACTAGTCTTACATTAATGACAATTATGTTAGCAGGCGGAATGACAATTGCAGCTCCAGGCTTTATGCCAGCCGCATTTGCCGCCAACGCTAACCTATTTGTTTCCGCAGAAAACTCACAGTTTGATAACTACATGTCAGGACCTCAAGTAATTGAGGTCGTTGTAATTGACTCAGACATTAATGATACGGATCAGGCAAAAGGTGAACCAGACGTAACAGTTAACGGAAAAATCTTGAGAATGATTCAAGGTGTTGACGGTAACTGGTATGGTTACTTTGCAGATAGAACCCAAGCCTCTATTGCAGATAGCACTACTACTGTAGCAGGCAAAGGTTTAGACTTTGGTACACTTTGTTCTAATGCAGCAACAACTTCTACAGCAATTGGTTTTGATATTGGTGATACCGTAGGTATTGCAGTACCAAATACTGGTAGTGTAGGAGGTGAAAACGGAACATCAACTGGTACTCCGATAACAACTGCATGTTCAGCAGCAACGATAGGTACTACTAATGGTACCATGAATGTTGTCAGAGAAGCAAAAGATCCAAACACAACACTAACAGCAATAGGCCAAATTGGTCTATCTGATGTTAACATGTGGCCATTTGTCCAACTCTATTCACTAAACCCAACTGGTAACGTAATCATCCAGTATAACAAAGGTGGTGGTGTTCAATCAACAACACTTACTTTTGATACTGTTGATCAATTTGCCAGTGCATCTTTAGATAGAGCAATTTATCCTCTTAACTCTCAGATACATGCCACAATCACTGATTTGTGGTTAAACATTGACCCAACAGATGAAGACTCATGGACATTTGGTACTGTTACTAATGGCTCTGCCAGTACTAACTACCAAGTATTCGATGAGAATGGAGGTCAAGACGGTGACGCAGTCACCGGTGGTGTCATTGATATATCTGGAAGCTTAAGTAATTTGATGTGTGAAGATAACTGTATTCTACTAGTTGATACAAATGTACAAGGTGCAACCAACGCTGTTTTGACAATTCAAGACAACGATGATTCAAATATTTTCAACGGCCCAGCCGAAGATGATAATGATGCAACAACATTTGAAACAACGGGTAACAACCTAGATGGTAGAGTACCAGTTACAATTACAGAACAGGGTCCAAACAGCGGTGTATTTGGTACATATGATGAATCTGATACATCTGCATTAAAAATCACTAGCAATGCAGCAAGGGGAACCTCTGCATCTATTGATTATAATGAAACCCCAGTTACCGTACTTGTAGGATTTGACTTTGCAACAATTGATATTATGCCAACTGATGACGAATGGAACTCTGGCGAAGAGATTCCAATAGAAATCGTGGATGGTGACGCCAACCTTAACAGTAGAGCAGATGAAGACATGGACTTGTTTAATCCAGATGTACTCTTAATTCCTAGCTTAGCTACAGGAGACCCATTCACTTTGGGTGAAGGAACATCTTCATTACAAGTACTATACATGAATGATACAATCGCATCTTCTGCAGCACCTGGTGTTGTAGGATCTACCTTACCATTGTCTGCAGCATCTGCTGCTAACAATGGTACTGGTACTGCATCTGTACAATCATTTAGTGAAAGAGCTATCATTCCTGTTCCAACAGGATTTAACTCTACCACAGTCTCAGCTGTCCTCATTGATTTGGAAACTACTCTGGAAGAACTTCAAAACACCGTAAATGATAACACATTGTCAACCTTCACAGGTTTCAACATGTTCAATTATGATGTTAGAAGTTTCGCACCAGCTTCTGGTTCCGTTGATATTTTCTTGGTAAATTCTACCGGGGCAATACTGGATGGTTCCAATCAATTCCAAATATTTGCAGGTACTAACGCTACTTCATTGATTCAATCCGGTGATGGTCAAGGATATGTTTCAACTAATGCTCTTACTGATCTTGCATTATTTAATGCAGGTGTAGGTGCATCAGCTGCAGCATCCGCCCAAAACCTTGGATTGTTAATTCAATTTAGTACACCGGTAACTACTTCAACTGAAGCAGACCCAATTGTAGCAGACTTCTTCTCATTCGGATTTGAAAATGATGGTTTAGCAGCATCTGAAAGGATAGCAAATCAAATTATCAGAATTGAAGCCGAAGAAACAGGTGATAATACAAGTATCTTCCAAGGTACTTTGGAATACATCATGATCAACCAGCTAAATATTAACGACAGAACCACCTATGAAGGTATATCACCAATTGCAGATGATCCATCGTTCATCGTAATTGAAGACCTTACAGATGAAGACTCTCCAAGAGTCAATTATCTGGACCTAGGTGCTGATGGTGTCTCAACACAAATTGCTGATCAAGAAGAAGCTCCAAGCCACTCTGGTATCGTATCATTTGATAATGATTCTTACAAAGACGCTGACACAGTTACAATAATACTTGAAGACTTAGATCTTAACGTTAATTCAGACTTGATTGATATCTATACAACAGTTCTAATTGCTGGTGATGCTAATAGAGATGTAGTAGGAAGTGCAACCATTGCTAATGGTGGTACCTCATTTGCATTATCTAATGGCGACCAATTAGGCAGACTCTTAGATGTCACTTTTGATGACGAACTTTGGACAGAAGCTAACTCCTGTGGCCTAGCCCCAGGTATTGATGATGGTCTTGGTGATACTGGATTTACTCTAGTTGAAACCGGTACAGAATCAGGTAAATTCATTGGCGGCTTCCAAATTCCAGGAGCATGGTGTAGATCTGGTGCAACCGCATCCGAATCTGTAACCGGTCTCGATATGGAAGTTAACTATGTTGACTTTAGAGATGCATCTGGTGAAATCATCGAAGTAGGAGACAGTGCAGGCATTCGTGCAAACACTGGTTCCATAAGTCTTGATAGAACCGTTTATCCAGTGCCATTTGGTGTACCTGCCGATTTCGGAGGTGCAGGTAGTACAACAACTCCAACCGATGGTACAACTGAACGTTCAGTATTCCCAATACACCAAACTGGTACTGGTGGAACCGGTATTTCTGGTAACACTGCTGGTTTGGATTCTGGTGAATTCCTTGAATCAGGAGATCTAACAATTCACGTCAGAGTTAATGATCCAGACTTTGATATATCCGCATCAGGTGAAGACAACATTGCAGCTGACACATTAGCAGCAGCAGTAGGACCTGTCAAAGTTTCTGTTATAAGAGGCTCTGATACAGTCGTATTGACTTATGCTGGTGGTCCAGCAGCTGAAGATGGTACAATTGATGTTGGTGATGATTCACCAACCACTGCACCAGAATTCGGTCCAATCAATGAAATCGCACCAGACGCAGGAATCTTTGAAGCTGATATCATCATAAGATACACTGATGGTCCATCTAGCAATATTTGCCCAGATACAACCGTATTTACGGCATTAGATGGTACTAGCTCAACAGCCGAAACAGCCAGATTTGATACTGCCGCACCTTCAGGTGAAGAATACTGTATCCTACAAGGAGATATTCTCCAAGTACAATACACTGATCCTGCAGATGCATCCGGTGATGTCAATACTGTAACTGATTCAGCTACATTTGACCTTAGAAACGGTGTCTTACAATCTGACAAATCTGTATACATTATTGGATCCGACATGATCTTGACCCTCATTGAACCAGACCTTGATCTGGACAATGACCAGGCTGAGACTTATGACTTAGACTTGATCGAATGGGACTCTGACGCCGCAACCATCACCATGGGTGATGCCGACGGTGAAGGAGCAGCCTTTGACCCTGAACCACTCAACTTTAGAGAAACAGGTGACAGCACTGGTATCTTCCAGATTGTCATCGAGATTCCTGAAGAACTAGATGGTGACCGCCTTGAAAGAGGAGAGGAAGCTATCTTAGAGTATACAGATTGGGGTCCATCCGGTTCTGACTATGTAGGAGACGAAGATGAAGATGTCAACTTGACAATATTCACTTCTAACTTCGGAGCAACTGTAGAGCTTGACCAAAAAGTCTATTCATGGACTGATAAAGTCTACATTACCGTTGTCGCACCAGATCACAACTTTGACGGTGATTTAGTTGACGAAATCGGAAACACTGATAGTGACCCATTAAAGGTCTCTACCAGAGGATTCGATCTTGACAACTACAAACTCGTCGAAACTGGTACTGACACAGGCATCTTTACTGGTGAGGTTATACTTACCGGATTCTTACATGATGCTGACGGTGATGAAGTGAATGACACTAACCCAAGAACCACTGGTTCTGGCCCAACTGATGGATTCCTACAAACTGATGATGATGACGGACTTACTGTCTCCTTTGAATTCTCAGAGGATGAAACTGTAGTCGGTTCATCATTAATTAGATGGAATATAGGTGAGGTACAATGGTTAGAGGCAAGCTATCCAGCTAGCGGAACAGGTGTTGTAAGAGTAATTGATCCAGACATGAACTTAGATCCAGAAGCAGTCGACAACTTCGATGTCGATGTGTGGTCTGACTCCGATGCCGGAGGTATTGACCTTACTGTAACTGAGACTAATGAGGCAACCGGAATTTACGAAGGTACTGTATTCTTTACAACTACTGACGAATCTTCTGGTCACAGACTCAGAGTCGCAGAAGGTGACACTGTCACCGCAGAATATGAGGACAATACACTACCAGATCCGTACACAACTGCAGATGAACTTGATATTACTGCCACTTCACTAATTGGCACTGTAGTACCACCTCTCGAGAGAGCACCAGCTGCTAACTTGAGAACCGTTGACGCATTCGGTAACAGTTTAGATACTGTCTCCGTTGACCAACAGGTACAAATCAGCGCTGACTTAGCAAATGGTCAGGATAGAGAGCAATCATTTGCATACTTGGTACAGATCCAAGATGGTAACGGTGTTACGGTCTCACTAGCATGGATTACAGGTTCACTATCTGCTGGTCAATCATTCAGCCCGGCATTATCATGGATTCCAACACAAGCAGGAACTTACACAGCAACTGCATTTGTATGGGAATCAGTAGATAATCCAACGGCATTATCACCACCAGTTAGCACAACAGTATCTGTCAATTAAGAAAACTAGTTCAAATTATCCTTTTTTCTTTTTTTTGAATCCCACTTAACGAAAGTTATGCACAGTTTTTTCACAAGTAATATCTAGGAGAACTATGAGAATTAATTAAATTGAGATCTCAAATTTTACTTTCTGTATTTTTTATAATAATGTTAATTACCATTCCAAGTTCTTTTGCAGAACTTGAACTATCTACAAACAGCAAAGTATACTCACCTGAACACAATTTACAAGTTTACGGTAAAGGCTTGCCTGAAGAAAACCTGATCATACGAATTTTTGCTCCAGATGAGTCAATTGCAAAATTTGATCAAATAACAACTAATGATGATGGATCTTTTAATTATGATCTATTAACTTGGCCTGAACCATCAACTAATTTTCCATATGGGACATACACAGTTGAGGTGATTAGTACGGAACAAAATGGCGTATCACAAAAAATCGATGTAAAGTTTTCATCTACGACAGAACTTCTTGACGTGCCTGTAGAAAGACATGTTAGTACTTTGGTTTTTGCTCCAGAAACTGCTGCAATAAATCAACCAATTCGAGTATTTGTTCAAACTACCAGTGATGGACTTTTGATAGGAAATGAACCCGCTAAACTACTAGGTACTACACATGTCCATCTTCCATCTGGAATATCCGTAACGTTGTCTAATTCATTTAAAACACTACATCAGGGATTGTATTATGTAGATTACACTCCCATAGAAGAAGGAACTCATGTATTTCATGTGGTTGCATTCAGTCAAGGCACTACCTCTCATGGTTCAGCAGCTACAACTGTCCTAAGTCAGGATCTTGGGGGAATTTCAGAACAATTGATTAAACTAAATTCAATTTTGGATGAGACATCAGGCGAGCTTGATGTTCTAAAATCTGAAATTAGCGGATTTGATACAACTTTAAAATATGCAAGTAGCCAAATTGATGAAAATATAGGAACTTTTGCACTGTCTGCAAAGTCAATCAGTGAGTCTTCTGCTCAGCTCAATGCATTACTATTGCCAATCATTGCATCAATTGGACTAATTGTTGCACTACAAATCGCAATTCTTGCTAGAAGAAGATAATTATAATAATAAAAGAATAGAAAATCAATCAATGCCCAAAGTGGCTATCTTCTTTTTGATATTACTTTTTTCTCCAATGATCACAAATTCACATGCATTACTTCCTGTTGATTTAGATGTTCCTGACTCTCAAAACAACATATCTTTTAATTCTGATATCATACAAATTGATCCAAATTTTTTTGTTGAAAATAATTTTAAAAGATATCTAATTTTCAGTAACAATGTAGAAAAAAATAATTTTTTAAAATCTAATTCAATTTATGGAATTCAATCTGATAATGGATTTTTTTCTGTTTCTATCATTTCTGAAGATTCAGCATCCAATCTGGTTTCGCAGGGATACTATGTTATTGAGGATTCCAAGTTGGATTTTCATTCTACGGATAATGAAATTCAAGATGCTTCTAGGATTGGTGAGATTACGGGTTCAGATTTAGCTAAAGCAAAATACAACTCAACAGGTGATGGAACTGCAATTGCTATTGTAGATACCGGAGTTGATTTTTCAAATCCTGACATACAGCACTCCCTTGCAAGAGATGAAATCAATCACCCTATAATGCTAGATCCTGATGGACAAGGAATCGTACTAACAAATGCAACTTTTTTTGCATATGTTGATGAAAATGAAATTATTCGAAATTACAGCAAACCAATTCCTTCTGATATGACATCTTCTGCATATGTTACACGTGATGGAGTATTCCTTGATGTGTCTCAAGGAGGTAAAGGTACTGACGTTCCGATATACAATTCATTTTTTCCACAGTTAGGAACCTCAATTATTTTTAATGGAACACTAACAAATGATATGAAAATCGGTGACGATAATCGAAACTATATAAAATCAAAAAGTGGAGTTTACCATCTAGGTGTCATATATCAGGGAGGATTAAGCGGTCCCTTGGCAAGAATTCAAGTAGTGCCAGTTTTAGTAGTTGATTCTTTCACTCCTGGCGTATATGATACAATTATCCCTGATCTAAGTACTTCTTGGGAAGATTACACTCGATTTGATTTAGAGTCTGGAGAAAAAGCAGACTATGATTTTGATTTTACTGATGAAAAACCAATTGTACTGGGAAGTGAAAAAGAATTCTTAGTTTATGATTCAAACGGTGATGGAAAAAATGATTACAGTGCAGGAACGTTAGGCGCACAAGTTCTTGATGTTTATGGTGTGATTAAAAAAAATTCTACTGATATTGATGACACTCTTAATGCAATCAATGGGACGCTTTTACCCTCTTTGGATTCTGATGGTGAATTTTTTGGTATAATGACTGACTTTATGGGTCATGGAACTTCGACCACTGCATCAATAGTTTCACGTGGTCAAGAAACTTATGACATTTACAATAACTCAAAAAAATACTCTATTACTGGTGTAGCCCCTGATGCAAAAATTGTACCTGTAAAGGCATTGTGGTTTGGAGATACTGTATATGGTTGGCTTTGGTCTGCAGGATTTGAAAATAAAGATCACAATTGGAACTTTTCAGGTAAACCAAAAGTTGATATCATTTCTAATAGTTGGGGCGTATCAAATTTCCCTTCATTTAATGCGTCACCTGGAATGGATATTCTATCATTAATTTTGAGTGTGTTGGCTACTCCTAACTCTTTAGATGATGATTATCCCGGTATTACAATAATTTCAAGTGCAGGAAACTCTGGTCACGGTTATGGCACGATTGGATTGCCAAATGCCTCGCCATTTGGAATCTCAGTAGGAGCTACGACAAACAATGTTTTTGTTGGATATGGTCCTTTCAAAGATCAGCCACGATTTGGAAATACAACAACTCACTCTAACAATGTAGTTGATTTTTCCAGTAGAGGTCCTGGCTCCATTGGAGACCCAAAACCTGATGTCATGAGTATTGGAGCTCATGGCTTCGTACCCTCAAATATTTTAAAAGTCAACAAAGATTCCAAAGATGAATCATTTTCGTTGTTTGGCGGTACTAGTATGGCTGCCCCTCTTGTATCTGGAAGTGCAGCAATACTGATTGAAGAGCTGAAAAAACAATCAAAGGACTATGATTCCTTTCTGATCAAAAATATTCTAATGTCTACTGCAACTGATCTGTACAATGATCCATTAACTCAAGGATCTGGATTGGTAAATACAGAATCTGCTCTAGACTATGTTAATGGCGAAAATGGAATTTTCATAGTTTACAATGACGGTTCATATGATAACATCAAAAAAATACTTGAACCCGCAATCAAAAAGATAAATTCAACATCAATCGGTTTTGAAAAGTTTCAGCTTCCTTCACATTCATTTCCCATGACAAGTTGGTTGGCAGGACAACTGCTCCCAGGAACAAGAACCACCACCACTTTTACAATTGAGAATCCCACCAATGATACACTCACAATTAACGTAAAGCCCCAAACTTTGTCTCTAATGTCACAAACCCAGTTTAACGGAACAACAATAATACGACAACAAGATTCTATCCTAAATGACACCAATACTTTTGCCCCAAACTATGTGAAACTATCCGAATTTGGCAACCCAAATGATCTTGTGACGTTTTTTGGCGAGGATGATCCAATTCCCGATGAATCATCACTGATGATATTGAATATGAATTTCAAATTTGATGATTTTATGAATAATACTTCAGATGTTTATGCTGATGATCTTAAAATTGCATCACTGTATCTTTATGATTGGATTGATAACAACAACGATACAAAAGTTACTAGCAATGAATTATCTATGGTCAATAGGGCTGGCTCTTGGGGAACTGTTCAAGAACTTAGAGTTTCAGAACCCAATGAAAAATTTGAAGGCATGCCGCTAGTTGGAGTTTATCCCGTGCCAACTAGATATTCTTACTGGCTAGGTGACACAAAACAAAATTCCACCTCTATGGATTATACAATTTCTGCCAGTTATTATGAAAAAGAAAAATGGCCTTTGCTCTGGTCTGAGTCTGAAACAATTCTTGTTCCTCCACAAAAATCATCTGCTGTTGATGTGACATTGGTTACTCCAAATGATTTTCAAACAGGTGTGTATCAAGGATTTTTAACTTTTGAAAGCGATAAACATACTGTAAATGCACCAGTATCTTTTGTAATCAAACAACCTGTAGTTGAAAACGATTCCACAATTTTGATAAAGGGTACACAAAGTGATGATGTACTTTATGGAAACGGATACACCAAAGGTGCATTTGATATGGTTAACCGTTACATGGCAGGTGATTGGAGACAATATTATTTTGATATTCAAAATGAATCAATTAATTCTGCTGCAATAGAACTTTCATGGACTAGTGATGACACAAATCTGTCCGTATTTGTAATGGATCCATCAGGACAAATAATACAAACAAATGTTCCATCTGGAGTATTTGGACATTTTCTTGGATGGGCTTCACTTGATTGGCTTGGAAGTTCTATTTTTAGTCAAGGTGGTGGATTTTTCCCGGTAAAAAACAAAGATGATACATCAACAGTTCTTTATATTCCAATTAATCAAACTGGAACCTATACACTTTTGACACATTCCACTTTGTTTGGTGGCTCATCAACTACTGAACCAATAACACTTGTAGCTAAATTTACAAATATTTCTCCTGAAATGATTCTGGATAACCAACAAGATATAGACGCTGAATTGATTCCAAATAATGATTCTAAAATAAAACCTGAAACAATTACTACATCTGAAGATACAACAATCATCATTTCTGAACCTCCATTTGGTCTTGGTATTGGAATTGGTATAATCATTGGAATTGCGATCGGAATTGTTTTGATTTTTATCCTGAGACAAAAACCTCCTAAACAACTGAACAAGGTTTATAAGCAATTTGGCGAGTACGACAGCTGAATGTCAGAGTTGGGGACAAAAAAGTCTGGATTATCCCGAAGAGACTTTCTAAAATTAATGGGAGCTGCAGGCACAGGATTAGCATTTGCTCCATTTGTCCCATTTGGTAATTACATGCCAAATCCAAACCAGGCATCACTTGAAAGAGTTCCAGTAATTTTACCTGATGGCACTCAAGCTAATATTGATACTTATCCAGTTAATCATGCTGAAGTTATCACATATCCTGCAACTGGTGATACGGCACTTGATGCAGAAGCCTTTCGTAAATGGCAATTCATTAGATTGCCTGAAGAATTAGGCGGAGCAAAAAAAGACACTTCTGCCCTACGAGCTTATAGTATGATTTGTCTACATCTTTGGTGTTTGTGGAAATATTGGCCAGATGAGGGCAGAAAAAGAGGTGAATGTCCTTGTCATGGAAGTATGTATGATCCGACCACTGGAACGGCGTTTGCTGGTCCTGCATCTGTTCAGGCTGCACCATCAAATACATTACCTCAATTAACTTTAGATGTTGACTCAGATGGTTTCGTGTTTATCATGCCGCCAAAGTTTAATGCAAACGATAATGGAGTAATTGGATATGGCCGTTTCGCTTGAAAGAAGAACAGGGGTTGTAGCATTCCTCTATTGGCTCTGGGATGGAGTAGACAGAACCATTTTTACTGCAATTAAATTTTCATTCCCTGCAAGATTTGTAAGTCCATTTGGGTTCTTAGGAATGCTCACATTCATTGTGTTCATAATTCTTGGAGTTTCAGGAGCTCTGCTGATGTTTTATTATCAACCAATACTTGATAGAGCTTGGGACAGTGTTCAATTCATTAATGATGATGTCCCATTTGGTTTTCACATTAGAAATATTCACTACCATGGCTCAAACGCTATGGTACTTTTAGCTGTTCTTCACATGTACTATCAATACTTTAGTGGAAGATACAAAATTAGAAATGAAGTTTTGTGGATGACTGGTGTCATTCTTGGTACTGTTACAATTCTTGAAGCATTTACAGGGTATGATGTTATTTTTAGTGAAAGAGCAGAACTTGCGATTAGTATTGCGGCGTCATTGACGACATCAATTCCAGTTGTAGGACCTACAATTCGTGATGCGGCGCTGGGTAGTGGTTTTTCGGACTTTGTGTTAAGATTCTACGCACAACACGTATTC
>JAJRWR010000009.1 GCA_024276695.1 archaeon | reverse complement strand
TTTGGAACATGTTGTTGTATCATATCCCATTGCTTGTCTGTTAATTCTTGAAATTGCATAATGAAATGAGTTCAGTGTTATCATTCATAGATCTAATTGATCTTGATTTATTCACTAAATGATCAGTTTTGGGATGAGTTGTATACAAAAACATGATCAGAGGACAGGAAATTTAACTGAGAGTAACGTTAAACGAGTTTTGACTTCTAGTAACTACCATCCTTATGGAATCAAAATTGAATTAAATACTGGAAAAATTGGAAGGGTTCAAAATATAATTTAAAAATCTGACGAGAGTGAAACGAATTCTAGGCTTTACTAAGGCAGAAAAGCAAGTCTCTCGTCAATGTTCTATACGCGATCAAATGATACAAACATTTTATGAAGATATGAAAAAAACAGATAAAACTTTGATATTTTCTTAATTTTATATGAGTGCCAATACTATTCGAAAAGCCAAAAAGCTAGTTGAAAGCGGTGGTGTAGTGAAAATTGAAGATGATTTATTTCAAATTAAATCTTCGTCTGATCCTGGAAAATCTTATTTTGTAACATCTGATACTTGTGAATGTACTGGTTTCAAAAATTTTTATAAATTCCATCATGGAAAAGGCCTAAAAGCAAATTGCTCTCATTTAGAAGCAATCAGAATATTCAAGGATAAAAATTCTGATTAATTTATTTCAAATTTTTTACATCTACTTTACCAACAAATGCTTTATTTTTTGTTAGAATTATTGGACGTAGAATCAACTCTGGATGTTTTACCATTAGTTTGATAATTTGAGTATCTGTTTCTTTCTTATTCTCTAAATCTAATTTTTTGTACATTTTATCTCTTTTTCTGAGTAATTTTGATGGTTTATTGCCTGTCATTTTTACAATCTTTTTGAGTTCTGCCTCTGAGAAGGGCTCCTTGAAAAAATCCCTTTTTTCAATATCTGTATCATCTCGTTCAATTTCTGAGATTGTTTTTTTACAAGTAATACATGCGGGTTTGTGATATATTTTCAATCTGATTTATTTCTAATATGTGGATTAAAATTGTTTAGAATCTCTATTTATAATTACAAATCTGTACTCAATGTTTTCAATGCAAAATTCCCACATTTTGGACACCGATGTTTTTTCAATAACTCTGTATGAGTTTGCATGGATTTTTTAGAATACATGATGTGTTCCCCACAATCTATACATATGCCCGGTATGTCTCCTTTTGGAATCATATTTTTCTAAATTCTGTGTTAACTTAAGCGTATTGCTTATTTTCACAATAATTAACTCTATCATATTGATTGTTTAGAAAAATAAAAGATGCTGTCATACACAACAAATGGTTTTTTTGAAATCTTCAGAGTTTCTCTCAAAACTACATTTTTTACATGCCTGCCATCTTCTTTTTTAAGGATTGAAAATGATGACTCGTAAGAAACAGAATACATTTTTCCATCACATGATGGGCAAGGTAATGGGATTCTATTTTCATAATTTGTTAATATGTAATTTTGAATATAAGGCGCGCGTAGAATTTATCTCTTATTCATTTGCTTGATTTTCTTCAGTGGATTCTAGATATTTTTTATTGAATTCATCAATTGTTGCCTTTGGGATTGAAAGCATTTCAAAGTATGCTTGCATAGCTTCATCATATGTGCTACCATTTGCCAACATATCTTGTTTGAGGCTATGTGCTTCTAGAAAATTATTCTTTGTGAATTCTAATTGTTGTACTACCAAGTCTTTGATTTCTGGATTTAGACCTGCAACATAATCTTCATAATTGTATCCTTCATAGGTACCATAGCCTGGTCCATATTCTTCAATAGCCTTATTTCTTAGGGCTTCTGCAATTGCTCTTTGTTCTCCAATGAAAATTTGTTCTTCATTTGGTTCTCTTGCATCTTTTTGTTCTTGAATTAATTCATTTAGTAATCCGTGATAATATTTGAATAAAGTTTGACCTATTGGATTTCTTTCAAAATCGCTTTCATTTGCACTTAGATAGTTTATTGCTTCATCTGTGGATAATTTTTGTTGTAGTGCTGAAACTGATGTTGCGTCTCCTTTTACTTGGAATTCTGTACTTGATAGTCCTATCATTCCGTACCACGTTGCAACCACATTAACAATGTATGTTCCAGGAATTCTTTGAAAATTTGTAAATTCCCCTCTAAAATGACCATCCGGAGTTGTGAATGTTTTAGTGGTGTCTGAACCTGCCCTGATGAGAACTTCTACTCCACGTGTTGGCTCATATGCATGATTTACCACTCTTCCTGTGACAACAACTGTATCTCCAGAATATACTACTCCATTTTCCACGTTTGCTTCTACAACAAATTCCCAAAGTTCTGCCTGGGATGTAGGAATAAATGAAAATAATATCAAAAATGCAAATAATCCTGTGACTAAACTCTTACTTCTATACACATTGGATGATTTTGATTTATGCAGTTAAGATAAAGTATGAATAAAAATTCGCTATTTTTCAATTTTTATTGAGTAATTTTGTTTTTTAATCCTCGAGACTTTGTCAATTTTACAATCCCTACTAATTCTTAAACTATCAGAACATCTTATCTTAAATCACGGATTTGGAAAAATTCAGAAATGATGTTTTTGAGATGACTGAAAAACTCAAAAAATCTTAAAGAAAATGATGTGTCTAAACTAAACTGCGTTCGACAACAATTAATTGGAATGTATAAAAAAATCTAGTTAAAATCAATCATTCTATTTTAGAATTAATTTGTACTAGTACTCTAATTTCAAGAGGTTATGTCGTTGAAGTTGAAAAAGATATGACTGATATTCTTGTATGTGATATTTTTGCAAAGAAAGGTGGTAATACCCTCATTGAAATTGAAACTGGTTTTACTCCTCCAGAACACGCAATGGACACTATAGATTATTTCTCTGCAAGAATCATGAGCAAGATTGCAAGATATAGTCAGCACTGTTAAATTTTCTTTAGCAACTCCTGTGGTTGACATATTGCCAATTCCAAAAATTTTCTTGTTGCCTCCAAATGCTAGAAAGAAAGAGGATATACAAAAAAATAAAGGATTTATGTGATCGCTATTACAAAAATTTCCCAATGCAATTCGATGATATCTTAAATGCTCATCTTCATTCAATTTACCTGATTAACATTGACAAAGGATTTGCCAAAGAACTTGATCCACAAGGATATGTAGACTTGACTTATGGTCTGCTTGAGCGAAGCGAATTAGACTATTAAGATCCCTGCATGGCGAAAAAATTCAAATTCTTCTATTGTTTAGTGTTATTAAGATGATTTGTGCAGCATGTGAGACAAGAAAGCATTTTGAATGCATTGATTGTATGAATAATCATAGTACTCACCTTTGTAGTTGTGATTGCCATGATGAGAATACCCAATCCCATGAAGTTGGGAAAACTCACTAAATTTAGTTCTTAAATTTTCTTTTTATTTCTTGATCTTAGTGGTCTCCGTAGAAAATTTCCCCTTAAGATAAAGCCGGTATCATATTTTAACTCTTGTGGATTTTTGATTTCTTTTTTAATGATCGAGAAAAATATGAAGATTCATAAGGCAAAAAAACTTTCTGTCGACAAATTATGGAAACATCCATGGAAAATATTGGTACACTAGAGTATGTCCTTGACAAATACTCTAAAATCTGGAGCTGGAAAGTTACAGGTGATCGTGCGGTTAGCATGATATCTAGACTTGTTTCTGAGGCTTGGTATGGGGAAAATATTAATGAAATTATCATTCCGGATAGTACTGAAACTGTAAAACAACTGAAATTAATCATGGATAGATACCCTCTTGAAATCTTATCCAAAACTGTCTGGCAAAGAAAAATCGTAAAAACATATGCTCCCAAACCTGTTTTGCCTCCAGTCAAATTAAAACTAAAACGAGCAAAAGCCGGAGAGCAATTCCGAGGTAAACTACTTAATTTCCAAAAAGAAGGATTGGATTTTTTGATGAAATCTTCAGGTAATGCTCTGCTTGCTGATGAAATGGGTCTTGGAAAAACTGTGCAAACATTATCTTATGCTGCAACAGAAAAACAAACATTTCCAATTCTTGTTGTTGCCCCACTAGTTACACTGAATAATTGGGAACGAGAAATTGCAAAATTCCTAAAAAAGAAAAGTAGGAATGGAAGAATACTTGAATCTGAATCTCCGAGTGTGACAATTATTAGAACTGGAAAATCTAAAGAACTTCCTAAAACTGACATTTACATAATTAATTATGAATTACTCTTCAAAAGAAATGATGATTTATCAAAAGTAGGTCTTAAAACCATTGTATGTGATGAGGTACATAATTTGAGGTCAAAAACAACTCAAAAATACAAAGCAGTAAAAAAATTAGCAGCACTTTCGACTATTTTGTATAGGATTGGATTATCTGGAACTCCAATTTACAATCGTGGTTCTGAAATATGGCCAATCATAGATATCATAAAACCCGGATTACTTGGAAGCTTTAAAGAATTTTGTGAGTATTTTTGCTACGTCAATGACAAAGGAAAAGCTATTGTTTTGGAAAACAAACGTGCATCTCTCAGAAATGAATTGCAAAAACATGTAATGCTTAGAAGGAAAAAGGCTGATGTGCTAAAAGAACTCAAAGATAAAGTTCGTTACAAAGAAGTTATTGCAGCTGATACTGATTACTATCTTGAAGAGTTGGATAAAATTTGGAAGAAGGTTGAGACAGAACAAAAGGATGCTGAAACAGAATTTTCAAAATCTGCATCATATCATAGAGCTATTCAAAGTGAAAGACAAATTGCAGGTATTGCAAAACTTCCCCATGTGATTAATTTTGTTAAAAATATTATGGAAATTGAAGAAAGTGTAGTTGTATTTTGTCATCATAAGGTAATTCATAAATTACTTCATGACAGTCTTCAAGAATTTTCTCCTGTTTCCATTATTGGTGGACAGTCTGATTCAACACGTCAGAATGAAATAGACAAATTTCAAAGAGGTGAATCAAAATTAATGATTGCTGGTATTCGTGCTGGAAATGTTGGTATCAATTTGACTAGAGCAAAATATGTCATTTTTGCAGAATTAGATTGGAGTCCGGCAATTCACAGACAAGCTGAGGATAGACTTCATAGAATTGGTCAGAAAAATACTGTATTTGCATATTATTTGATTGGAAATGGAACTCTGGATGATCATGTTGCTAATGTTCTTGTGGACAAGAGCTATGAGATTGATGAAATCATGGATGAGTCTAAAGAGAACTATGAGAATAAAGACAAGGCAGAACTCATACTTGCCCAGATTCAAGACAAGGTTCGTTCAAAATAGCTAAATTTCTAATTTATCTTTTAACCTTGATAATTTTTCACTGATTGAATCTTTCTTTGTTTGTTCTAATTGGAACTCTTGAATTTCTTTCCCAATTTCATCTATGATACTTGTAATCTCTGCTGGTTTTGGATCTCCAAATTTTGTATTTTCAAATCCGTCTGTTTCTGTTTTGTCTATTGTTTCTGTACCTTCAGGAAGAATCTCATACACTTTGATTATTTTTTCATCCAGTCTTTGTGGTGACATTAATATAAATTGATTTTTTCTTAGTTTTTCAATTTCCACAGATAATTCTTCTTTTGATATTTTCAAAATATCTTCAATTTGTCCCATGTTGCATGATTTGATTTGTAATAACCGTAGTATTCTTGCCCATGTTGGAATGTTGTTACTCCAAAGAATCTCCCTTGCTAGTTCTGTGATTGTAAATGACCCATCACTGTTTAGTGATATCATTTTTCTATCTTTTAATATGGCAAGAGAATCTAAGAGTTTCCCAACACCTAGTCTTTTCAACTCTGAATTCTCTAAATTGTTTTCATTAAATGTTCCATTTTCATTAATTGCTAAATGCAAAATTTCCAAATCTATCGTTCCTAATTTTCTCATGTTGACATTACTTCCTCAAGATTTATCATTCTTTGCACTTGAAGAATATATGTGGATTATACTGGTTTGATTCATGGTTAGATACGAACTTCCCAGATTATCTTATGGATATGATGAACTAGAACCATTTATTGACACTGAAACAATGAAACTTCATCATCAAAAACATCATCAGGTATATGTAGATGGATTAAACAAAGCCCTTGAGGAAATTGGTGGAGAGTCCCATCCACAACACATATCATCAATTCTATCTGATCTAAAATCTATTCCTGAATCTGGACGAAATGCAATCAATTTTTTTGGTGGGGGTTTTGAGAATCATAGATCATTTTGGGAAACTATGATTCCTGATGGTGATGGACAACCTGGTGGACAACTAGAAGATTCAATTGATGTTTATTTTGATAGCTTTGAGAATTTTAAAAAAATTTTTTCTGAAAAAGCAATTGCTATTCAGGGAAGTGGATGGTGTTGGTTAGTTTTTAATGCGACATATCATAAAATTGAAATCATTACTACTGAAAATCAGACTAGTCCGTGGACTAATCAGAAATATCCCTTACTGGGATTAGATGTCTGGGAGCATGCATATTATCTAAAATATCAAAATAAAAGACCTGATTATGTCGATGCATGGTGGAATATTGTTAATTGGGATTATGTAGGGAATAGATTTTCTGAACTTGCCAGCTAAAATGTCTAATTTGGACAAATTCTTTTAAACAAGAATCCTGTTTTTCTTATATGAACAAGAGTCTAAGATACATTGCACTTCTTGCAATTTTACCCTTGTTTACAGCAGGTATGGCAACAGATTATTTCTCAGATGCTGAGGCTCTCAAAAGCAAAGGTACTGGAACTTCACAATATGGTTCCGCTACCGGTATTTGTGGATTACAACTCTGTTCTGATATTCCAGGTGGTAAAGATGCATGGATGGCAGAACAAGGAAAAACCACTCCTGTAGCTACAGTTAAAGAAACTACGATGGATGAAAATCCTGAAGAAAAAATAACTGAAGCTGACTTGGGTTCTGTACTTAGATTATCAAGAGCAAATGTTCCAGCAACAATTCCTATGCATCAAGGATACTACAACGGTGAATATGTTTACTATGTCATCACTGACTCTAGTGATCCAAAACATGCAGAAATCATTACTGAAAATCAAGGATGGAAAGTAGAATTATCTCCATTGTTGAAGAGCACTCCTGAAGAAGCACTTTCAAAAGTATACTTGTTTACCAACGGCATTGAAGGCGATGGTATACATGGATACCAAGATCAAGTTTTCACTAGTACTCCTGCACAAGCAGATGTGTACAGTGCGTTGACTTCTCATGTCCATGTAATGTGGAATGAAAGTGCAACTCCGAGAGTGCTTAATTCCGAAGCAATGGTTATGGAAGCGGCTGATAATGATGAAATTATGTTGACAGAAATTAATGTAGTTTTGAACATGCCACAAATTGTTTGGCCTGAAGGTCAAATGATGGTTAAGGAAGACAAAACATTAACTGATGTTACTCCTTATGGTGGAGGTCAAGTTCTTGATATCGATACAGAAGAGATGAATGTAACTTTCATAGCTCATCGTGGATGGGGTCCAGATGGTAGAACAATCTATTACATTGTAACAGATGCTTCCGTAAGTGGTCCTGCTGGAATGATGGGTGTTGTTAGTGCATCAACATCTGCAAGCTTGATTGCAAATTCAGCAGCAGTAGATCTGTATCAGTTCAAAAATGGTTTAACCGGCACTGGTCCAAAAGGATTTCAACCTGGTATAGCAGCAGGAGCTCCTGGAGATGCAAACTATTCTCCAATGTGGAGAATCTTTATGATTGGCTGGGATAATCCTGAAAATGCACAAGTATTGGAAACCATTGATGATATGAACGCATACAGAGAAGCTGGTTTGATCGACATTGGTATTGCACGTCCAATGGATAGTGATTTTATTGTTAACTGTCCATTTATTGATCCATTCCAATAAGATCTTTTTTCTTTTTTTAAACCCCTTAACATCTGTTAATCTTTTTTAATTTTTTTTAACAAATTTTCAGAGAATTATCTACATAACTTATCTTTGATTGTGAGAATAGTAAAACATGAGTATTGCTGGAATGTATATGCTAAATACTGAAGAATATAGTCCTGAGAAAATTAAGGAAGTTCTAGATATGCTATATCTGGATAGAAAAAATGAATTTCGTGAATTATCTCAAGTTCTTCTAAGTGAAAAAGCTCTTAATGCAATGCCTAACTGGAAAGAATTTGTTTTAAATTTCAGTTTGGATGTGGAAGACGCTTTTAAAACATGGTCTGGTCAGAGTCCACTATCTACAAGATCTCCTCAAAAAGCTTTGACTTTGTTAAGACAATTAGGACATGATAAGACGTCGATGAATCAGCTCGCTCATCTGCTAAATATATCATATAATCTATCACGCGAGTTCAAAGAGATTTACCGACGTCTAAAATAATCTTTTTTTCTTTTTGATCTGAATGCCTAACTATATCCACCTTTTTTCGGTAATTCATAATGGTTTTCCTGTTGGAGGAAGAATTAATCGATTTGATGATTTTTACCTTCAGAATTCTGCTTCTATAGATATACTTGATAAACGTATTGCTGAAATCGGTCATGAGTTATTTACAGATGGATGTATTGACACCTTGAGAATTTCTCTTTTGTATTAAAAAATAGAATTCTGAAGAAATAGAAAAAGATCCATCCCCATTGCGTTCGCTATGGAGTGGCCTCACTGATGAATGGCAGTATTAACTTTCTCTGGTGAGAAGTTTATCCTCTGCCGATTCTGAAAATGGCTGTACTGCATGTTGGGCATGTGCCTTTAATTGCAGGTTTACCATTTTTCATGGTGTATGGTTTAGGGCTGCCGATTTCTCGTTTATCTCGACACTTTACACAATATCCTATTGTCATAATTTCATTAGGCTCAAGGTAATATTAGCGAGAACTTGTTGAACTTTTTTCACTATTAGACAAATCTCCGATCCTAATTATTGTGTTGCAGGACAATTTTTTTCGTATCGGTTATTGATTTTGATCAATTTAGGAATAAATCATTCGAATTTGTTAAATAATTGTTAAATTTTTTTGCTAAAATTTTAACTTACGCTGATTTGTATGCTGACAGGCTCTGTCAATCCTCTGTGATTAACTGGAAATCCTTCCCAAACAAAAATCTCTGCAGTAAATTCTCCTGCACTCTGCGGTATCCAAAATACAGATGTGTTCCATTTTTGGTGGGGGTTTAATTCTCCACTAAACCATGCAACTTTCACTACAATATCTTCTGAATCTTTGACTTGTACAAGATAATTGAATTTTTGGGTTTTTTCTTGTTGATTTGTAATATCCGCTGCAATCTGAATTTGCTGATCCACATTTATTTTATTTCCAACTGGCGCTCCAAACGCATTTACTAGGTTTGGATTATCAATTGATGCTCTTTCTAATTCTGTTAGTGCATATGCTGGGGTTATACTTGTAATGATCACCAATACTACTAACAGTCCTGTGCCCTTATCTAACACGGTTTTTTGGATATTTTTTAGTTACAAAAGCGTTTCTGCATTGAGATTTTTTCATATGCCTTATTTTTTTAAAATTTTTCTAGATTTTGTATTATTGTGCTCTTTGTGGTTATGATCTTTCCTGGATTGAGAATATTTGCCGGATCAAAATAATTTTTGATTTTTTTGAATATTTCATAATTTTTTGCCCCATACTGTTTTTTGACAAATTCTGATCTTGCAAGTCCATCTCCGTGTTCGGCCGTAATGGTTCCGCCCAATTTCAAGATTTCTTGAAAATATTCAAATGCTATATTTTTAACAACATCTATTTTTTTCCTATTTGAAATTAATCGTACATGTACATTTCCATTTCCCGCATGTCCATAAACTATTGATTCTGTACTGTATTTTTTATTTATTTTATTTAAAATCTGAAATAATTTTGGGAGGTTTTTCAGTGGTACTGCTGCATCTTCTATTACATGAGGTATTCGTTTTTCTTTTTTAATTGATTTTAAACTATAATGCAATGATAAGTCTCTATATCTACACCATTTTGAGATCTCTTTTTTTGTTTGAAGTTTTTTAACAATTTTTCCATTTACAATTTGTTTTAATCTTTTCTCGCTGGTTATAATTTTCTCATCATATTCCACAAATAGTACACACTTGCTTTTCTTACCAAATCTACATTTAATTTGTTCAAACGTGGTTTTATCAATAAATTCAATTGCTGATGGATTTGTATTGTTGATTTTAGTACAGTTTGTTGCAGCTTTAATTATTGAATTGTATTCAATAACAAAAAGAATTCTTTTTTTTGGTTTGTTTTGAATTTTTAATTTTGCTGATAGTATTATTCCTAATGTTCCTTCTGAACCAATTATGATTTTATGTGAGTCTTTTATTGTTTTTAACTTATCTAATCTATATCCTGATGAATTTTTAGTTACGTTTGGAAAGTTTTTGCAATCTATGGAATTTGAAATTTCAATTATTTTTTTAGATGTTTTGTTATCTCTTGGAAGAATTATTTTCTTCCCATTGACATCAACAAATGTGATTTCTATGACATTGTCTATCATACTTCCATACTTTAGACTCCTACTGCCGCTTGAATTATTGCCTAACATTCCTCCAATTGAACAAAATGATCCAATTGATGGGTTGGGTGGGAAGAATTTTTTACATTTTTCTAATTCGTTATCTAAATTTCCTTTAACAGTGCCTGTTCCTACATTGATGTGGTTTTTTTCAAGTCTGATTGAATCAAATTTTTTCATATCTAGTATTATTCCTGTGTTTAGTGCATTTCCTACAAGACCTGTTCCTGCACCCCTTACTGTAACTGACACTTTCATTTTTTTTGCAATTTTTACAGTATTGATTACATCTTTTTCATTTTTTGGAATCACTATAATTTTTGGAATGATTTTGTAGGAACTTGCATCAACTGAATAAAATTCTCTAAACTCTTTTGATGAATGAATGTCTCCTTGAATTTTTGATTCTAATGTTTTTAAAATTGATTTTTTCATATGTTGAATCTAAATTTTGATTCTATAGTAGTCCCATCTTTCAGGATCAAACTGTGTGACAAATTCTGCTTGTTCTTTTTCTATTCTTGCTCTAATTACATCTCGTAAGGCAAAACTAGTCATATATTTGAATTTCATAGAATGTGATTGCATGATAAACATGTGGCGCATTTCACTTCCCCCTTTTAATCCCCAGTAACCCATTTTCAGTGCTAAAGGCTCTAAAAATATGGTGTTTCCTACCCCGTAATGTTCATCTCTAATTTCTTCGCGTAATTTGTAATTCTCTAATGGACCTCCCTTGGAAAATCCTATGATTTCTCCATCTTTATCGTTTAACCTTAATGTATTGATGATTACTTGTGGATCTTTAACAGATTTTTCAAAATTTTCTTTTTCAAATTGTAAGGGTGTGGGCAATTCCATAAATATCTCATATAATATTTTGATGAACTTTGGATCTTGTCTAGTTGTCATTGACTCTATTGTTGGAACTAATTTTAGATTTTCATATGAATAATCTGCTTGTATTGTTATTTCCTGTTGTCTGATCTTCATAAATGATAAAACTGTATCAAAGAAATTTTTCCTCATATCTTTGGGCAATGTTTTGAGAATCCCTTTTGCCATATCTGTTTCTTTGTTTAATAATTCCTCAAAATACGCAACAGCACTTCTTATGATTAATGATGGTCTCCAGGCTAATGCATGTGCATTCATTTTTGCCATCTGCATTGCCTTTGCAAAATCCCCCAATGCGTAACCGCTGATTCTGTCTACTACGGATAGATACCATCCAATCTCCATGATATGTTCTTGATATGGCAAGTTGTTTCTTGTTAAATATGAATTATCAAAACATTGTTTGATTTGAACTTCTGCATTCTCTTTTAACTTCCCACTCCAAGGATATGTAGTTCTTAAAATTAAAATCTTGATTATTTCCAAATCTAAATTTGCCACATTGATTAGTTGACGAAGTTTTTTGTCCATCGAAATGAATTTTAGAACACTTTCTTCGTGAGGTTTGTCTACACTTTTTTGAGGATCGAAATCATGAAACAATGCTGCAACATATAGATATTTTTTATCTTCATCTGTAAATTCAATTTTTTTTTGATTGATAGCTAAAAGTGACACATATGTTACTTCTAATTCATGATTGATGTTGTGGTATCCATAATAATCTGTTCCTAAACCTTGACTCTCAAACAGGTCAATTGTATAATCTAACATCTCTACATAACAATCATCCTCCAATCCTGCTTCTACCATTAAACTAAGAATTTCATTTCTCATTGAATGAGTATTCGCAAATTGTTGCAATAACATTTGATCTAAATTCCTGTTTTTAAAGATGATCTTTAAGATTAGAATTTGTGGTAATTTTTCTGATCATGTTAGAAAGATTCAATAGAATTATGATTTGGAACTTTTTGTATGTCATTTAACATGGATTTATTAAAAAATTTGATGGAATTTAATGACAAGAATTCTCCAAAATTTACCCTGTTTCTGAATAATCAACTCTATCCGATCTCAAGTACCTCCATTACTAATTCTCCAATCCCTGTCAATGAGCCAACCACTCGTGGGGGGGTGTATTTTTCAGATAAATTTGCATTCAAAATGAAATGTGTTGTAGATGATCTTTCTGTAGTTCCTCTATTGACAAAGAAAATGCTTGGTCCAAATACGGAATTTGGTGAACTTAAAATCACTACTCAAATTGATATTAATGGCAAACCCATTACTGTTGAAATTTTTACTAATCTTACAAACAGTGTTCAGACTCCTACATCTATTGAACTCAGTATGATTATTGTTAAATTAGAATCAGTTTAATCTACTTTGAGATATCTATCATATCTTTCTCTACGTTCTTTATCTGATAATACTTCATATGCTTTGTTAAGCTCTGTCATTTTTTCTTCTGAATTTTTCTTCGTTTTATCTGGATGTGTTTTTTTTGCTAACTCTCTGAATTTCTTCTTAATTTCATCTGGGGCTGCATCTTTTGAAACTCCTATGATTTCATAATAGTTTGGTAATTCGTAATTATTTACAGCATCTCGAAATTCTTTGTCCTCCTTTGTATTTCCTCGCTGACCTAATTCTTCATAATCATCTCCCCAATCTGAGTGGTATTTTTCAAATGTCTTGTCTTTTTTTGATTGTAATTCTTCTTTTTTGTCATATGATGTTTTTTTTCTAAGGATGATGTCTCTGGCAAGAAACAAAGAGATTCCTAGTACTGCAATTGTAAAACCTGAAAACAAAATGATTTTTTCTTCATCAGTTACTTCCAATTCCATATCTAAATTACTATTCTGTGCATTTACTGTCTGTAATGCCCCGAAGACAATTGCTAAAATTACTAAAATTCCTAACTTGTTCATTTTCCCCCCATTATGATAATCTAAAATCTTCTTTTGTGGTATTTAACACTACGTGAGTTATTGTATTTTCCACGTTTGGAATGGATGCCAGACTCTTTACAAACTTACTCAATTCGTTTCTCTCTTTGAATTTTGCAATAATGATGGTATCTGTTGAGCCTGTAATGTCATATACTCCACAAACATTTTCAAATTTTGATATTTCATCTTCAACATCTACTACTTTATCGTTCTTGGCTATAATTTCAATTATTGCAGTCAATGAATATCCAATTTTTTCATGATCAATTATAGCAGAATATCTGTGAATGATTTTTTCTTTTTCTAATTTTTTGATTCTAGATAGAACTGTAACTGTGGACATTCCCAATTTCAATGCAAGCTGTCTTGCTGATTGTCTTGCATCCACTAGCAAATGTTTGAGAATTTTTTCATCTGTCTCATCTATGATCATACCTTATTGTAGTGAAAAATATATTTAAAATTTCATGAAATTCATGTAAATTTGTTTGTTTTTCATCCTTTTTTCTCATGAACTCTTTTCAAATTTAATACAAATGAAATTCATGTTGATTTATGGGTGAAATTGAGGAACTGGTCAAAAAAGGACAATTTTTGATGAGTGATGAGAAATTCGATGACGCTCTTGGTTTTTTCGAACAAGCCCTTCTTTTGGATCAAAATGATCCTGACCTTTGGAATAACAAAGGAGTTGCTCTACGAAGTTTAGGTAGATACGAAGAATCAATGGATTGCTTTAACAAATCTCTTGAAATTGAACCTAGAGACAAACATGCATCTTGAAATTATTTGAATTTTTTTCTATATTATATTGTTGTTGAATCATTGAATTACGTGTGGTTTGTATATATCTTCAATGATGTCTGCCTGTAATAATTTCAACATCTGTTGAAATATTCATAAATTCATAATTTTTTGTGATTATTTAACCGTCAATAAAATACGGAAAGATCGTTTACTACAAGTCAATCTATATTATTAACAAAATATTATCAAATACAGTGAGTAATAAAATAGAGAAGATGCTTGCACAAGCTTTTGAATGCGTTGAAGATGGAAATTATTCTGATGCTCTGAAATTATATGATTTGACATTAAAAGAGGATCCTGAGAACACTAATGCGTTAATTGATAAAGGAGTTACATTGCAAAATATGGGTAAACTCAAACTTGCTATTAGATCATATGACAAAGCTCTTGAAATTTCTCCTGAGAATCTTGATGCATTACTAAACAAAGGAGCCGTATTACATTCTGAGAAAAAATATCTTGAAGCCATTGATTGTTATGATGTTGCATTGGAAATTGATAAAAAATGTGCGATGGCTCTTGCCTATAAGGGTCTATCATTAGGTGAAATGGGTGAACTCAAAGAGGCAATCAAACATTTCAAAAAAGCACTATCTATTGACAAACATTACGATTTGGCAAATATTTCAAAAGACATTGCACAGGAATTATTGAAATCAATTAAAGAAAAATCTAAAACACCGTAACATCGCCAGGTACTGGTTCTCGGTTGGTTTGTTTGTCATTTTCTTCAAAAAAGTCACTATGTGATGAATTTTGATGTTCTCGTAATTTCTCGATATCTTCCAAGCCTTCATGGCACAAGTAACACTTTGGTTTGTGTTCATCTATTAGGGGAAGTACCATGAAACTTCTATCCTGATTGACTACTTATTTCTTGAGACTAGCAAAATAATGATTGCTCAATCAGAGTAAAAGAATGCCAAAAATCTGAACTAGTATTGCAATTGCACCAAATATCAAAATCTTGACTCCTAATTTCATATGCATTCTATGCTGATCTTGTATTTAGGGAATTAATCGTATATTCATGTAATTTATAGGATGAAAAAAACTAGTCAATGTATAATGGAAGTATCCCCTAGATCTTGGAAATTAAATGATGATTAAACAAAAATGTGACCGATGTGGTACTAATTTAGGAACAGAAAGTAAAAAAACTAAACAGCGATTTTGCGGAAAATGTAAAAAGAAATTTGATTTGTATAGATGACGATTAGGTGTAACATTTTCAAAGTTTAGTATATCTTACTAAGGAATATATCTTGATGAGAAAACTAATCAATATGCTAGAACAACTAGTTAGAGATTCTCATGCATTAGATCGTGCTTTGGCTGGAGAAGAACTCTCATACAAAGATGGTCTTGAATTGATGAATTATGATAATTTACATTTACTTGGTGCAGTTGCAGATGATGCTAGAAAAAAAATAGTTGGTGATACGGTAACCTTTGCAGCATCCTATTACATGAACTACACCAATGTCTGTGCAGCCAGTTGCCAGATGTGTGCATTTTATCGTAAGGATGGCGCTGATGATGCATATACTCTAACTCCTCAAGAAATTGAACAAAGAGTTGGGATTGCAAAACAAATGGGTGCAACTGAGGTTCACATTGTAGGAGGTTTTCATCCTAAACTTCCTTTAGAATATTATGAGGACATGATGAAGGCAATCAAAAAAAGTCATCCTCAATTAAATATCAAAGCATTAACTGCTGCCGAGATCTACTATTTATCTAAATTGACTAAAAACTCTACAAAGGAAATTTTATCTCGTCTTAAAGATGCTGGGCTTGACTCCATGCCTGGAGGAGGTGCAGAACTATTTCATCCTGATATTAGAAAAAAAATTGTTAGAGGAAAATGTACTGGTCAACAATGGCTTGATGTTGTTGAAGAAGCTCACAACATGAATATCAAAAGTAATGTCACCATGCTTTATGGACATATTGAAAAACCTGAACATGTTGTTGATCATCTAATCAATGTTCGTGAATTACAAAAGAAAACCAATGGTTTTCTAACCTTGATTCCTTTGAAATTTAGTTTAGATAATACTGAATTAGAACAAGATCATTTGGTGAACAATGAATGCTCATCTGTTTATGATTTGAGAATTATTGCACTATCTAGATTAATGTTAGCAAATGTTCTAAATAATATATCTGTATATTGGGTTGCATATGGTAAAAAACTTGCACAAGTTGCATTGTCTAATGGTGGAAATGATTTGGTAGGAACTGCATTCTCTGAGGAAATCTACAAAGCTGCTGGAAAAGCAACCTCTTCTTCAGTTGAGGAACTTGCAACAATGGTCAAAGAAATTGGTCGTGCTCCTGCCCAAAGAAATACCCACTTTGATATTTTAAAAAAATTCTAGCTTTTCCTATTTAAAAAATTCAAAAGTTTTTAGATTATGATGTCGTAACTGGTATGTGGAAAAATATGAAAAATTATTGAACATGTTAATGGATTTTAATAGTGATATACGATTTGCAGCAGTTTGTGATAAAGATGGAAAAATTTTATGGAATAGTAAACGTACCAATGTAAAAAATATGGTTCCAATGACTGATACAAAAAAGACACTTCAAAGAGCAGTAAATGCTTGGGATGAACGCTCTAAAATTACTGGTATGGTTGGAAGAGGACTATATGTAATTGCAGCATATGAAAAGATAAAGAGAATCACTATCCCCTTAGATAACAAACATATTTTATTTATCAGCATAGATAATTTCCACTCCAAGGCTTCAAATAAGAAAAGTTATGGGCATTTGGTAGAAATGGGAAAAATAATGTCTATTGTAGATTTTGTAAATTCTGCTAACTAGATGATAAATTAGCTATTGTCAAAATGCTTTTTGATCGAATCCAGTTTTTCTTCCATCTTAACTTGTTTGTCTCGCCTTGAATCAATTTTAATAATTGTTTCCACTCGTGCTATTCCGAGATTATGAACTGTTTCCATCATTTGTTTTGTTGCCATATTGATCACATCCATATTATCTGATTCTAGAATTGTCCCCATTGCATTGATTTCATATCTCAGATTCTCAACGTTTTGAATTGATTCTATTGCTTTTGCAATGTAAAAACTGGCACTGGTGGTTCTAGTTGCCATTGGATATATGCTAATTTCTGCCTGAATCATTGGTGTTGATAAGATAATTTGAGATTAAAAGTTTTGAATTATTCTGCTGGTTTCTTTTCTTTCCTTGTTGCACTGTCTTTTTTCCTTCTTGCCCCAAAACTAATCAAAACTAATAGAAATCCAATACCTACCAAAATTCCTGATAGCATCTGATAAGCTTGATTTTGATCTTCAGATATCATCAAATCAATAATTTCCTCTTCACTCATTCCTGATTCTCCAATTGGTTGTTCAGCAGATGCAATGGTAACTATAATTCCAATAATGATCATCACTAGTCCTATTGTGAGAATTCGTTTATCTACAAGAACCATGTCTATTGCTAACTGACTTTCACCATATATTAGGTATTTTGTAATTTCTAAAATCCTTCAGGTGGTCTTTGAACAAAGACATTACATACCAATGCATCTGTCTTTTCATCTCTGTATTGAACATTACATGAAACAAACTTTCCTTTTAGTGCACGTTCTAAATCTTCTTTAGTTTTTTCTTCATATTGCGGTTGTTCTGGATCATCAATTTTGCTCATGATGATTTTTTCAACTTTACCGTATTGTTCTTGGTTGTCTTTTCTTATATGACTAACTAGTAATTCAAAAGCATTATTTGTGAGAATTGAAAGTACTGCGCCTCCTATTCCATCCCCCATGTTTTCTGTTTTTTTCTGTTCTATAATTACTTGCTGGCAATACTGATTTCAAAATCTGGAACTAGTTTTCTCTCTTTTGCCATCTTGAATAATTTTCTAATAGATTCTTCACCTGGATCTCCCATGTTCACGGTAACTTTGTTTACATACATTTTCACAAATTTTTCAATTAGACTTCGTTCTTTTCCTCGGGCATATTGCATGGCATATTCTATAGCGTCTTCAAAATGCTCAATTCCAAATTCAATTGAGGCTTGAAGATATTTGTCAAATTTTACTATGGTCTCCATGCCTAGATCTGTTTTCATTACATTGATTCCTAGTGGTACTGGCAGTCCTCCTGTAATTTTATCCCACCATTCTCCCACATCTGAAATTTTGATATTTCCTTCTTGCTCATATGATAACTGTGTTTCATGAATTACTAGTCCAACATCCACTTTGCCTGATTTGACAGCTTCTGGAATATCGCTGAAATTCATTTCAATATAATCAAATTTCCCAATCATTAATTGTAATAATAAAAATGCTGAAGTCATTTTTCCTGGGATTGCAATTTTACATTTTTTAATTTCATCAATTGTCATTTGTTTTCGGGCAGTAATGATTGGACCATAATTGATTCCAAAACTCCCCCCACTTCTCAAAATTGTATATCCTGGAATGAACGCACATGCATGAACTGAAACTGCAGTTACATCAAGTTCTGGGTCGGTTGCTTTACGATTTAATTTCTCAATGTCCTCAATGACGTGATTTATCTTAAAATCTGGAGATGGTACTTTGCCTGTGAACATTCCATAAAACATGAATGCGTCATCTGAATCAGGCGTATGTCCTACAGAAATTTCCATATCTGTTTCCTAAATTTTGGTAATAAATACCAAAACCTACATCCAATAGTTTTTCTAATATATGTCGAAAATTAATTTTCATTATGAATTCAATTAAAGCATATGAAAATGACATTTTACTACAATTAGATTTTTTAAAATCATTCAAAAAACAAAAAACCATGTCTACAAATCAGCAAAAAAATATTCTTTTTTCAGGCAGTGGTGATTCATTAATTTCTTCCTTACTTGCAGAGTCTTTTTCAGGGGGATTGGCAAAGGCAATAGATCCACTTGACTTATATCAAAATAAAGGATTGGCAAAATCAAAACATGTCTATTTTGTATCTATTTCTGGAAATACAATTACTAACATCAAGGTAGCGAAGATTGCAAAAAAAGTAGCTGCGATTACTTCTCACTCTCAGAGCAGATTGGCAAAAGTATCCGATAGTTTAATCCTTCTTAATTCCCCAAATAGTGGTATTTTTACCGCTGGCAGTATCTCTTTTTTGGAAAGTGCACTAACTTGCATTTCTTTGGTAAAAAACATCACAATTCCAAATATCTCATTATTTAAAAAAGCTGAATCATCCGCCAAAAAATCTAAAATTTCAAAACGAATTTTTGTTTTAGGAAATCACTATACTTTTCCTATAGCAATGTATTGTGCCGCAAAATTTTATGAAATTTTAGGTTATGATGTACATTATTCTAGAATTGAGCAATTTTCTCACATGGAGTTATTCTCTACAAAAAAAGGTGATACTGTAATTATTTTTGAGGTGAAAAATATTCATACAAAACAACTAGGGAATAATCTCAAAAAAATTGGGATTAATGTAGTTCATCCCTCCATTCCTTTTGAAAAACTATCTCAAGTAGTTTTTTGCATTTTCTTTTCCCAGTTAATTACTCTGTATGAGGCCAAAAATAAAAGAAAGAAAGAATGCCATTTTGTTACGGCAAAAAAGATCCGTGATGTTTCTAACAGTATGATCTACTGATCTTTTCAAAAACTAAGGTTTAATACCTTAATCCCAAGTTTTGCGAATATGGCAAAATTCAAGTCTACTTCAGAGGTAATGAAAATTATCAAGAACAAAGCCAATATTCGTAACTTTGGTGTAATTGCTCACGTAGACCATGGAAAGACAACAATGAGTGATAGCCTTTTGGCAAACTCTGGAATTATTGCCCCCTCAGCTGCTGGAAAAGCTCTTGCAATGGACTTTGATAAAGAAGAGCAAGAAAGAGGAATTACAATTTACCAAGCAAACGTTACATTGCTCTTTGCCCAAAAAGATCAAGAATATGTAATTAACATGATTGATACCCCTGGTCACGTCGACTTTAGTGGAAGGGTAATTCGAAGTCTCAGAGCAATCGATGGTGCGGTAGTAGTTTGTGATGCTGTAGAAGGTATCATGACACAAACTGAAACTGTAACTAGAATGGCACTAGAAGAAAGAGTCAAACCAGTTTTGTTCATCAACAAAGTGGATAGGCTCATTAAAGAACTCAGATTAACTCCAGAAAAAATGCAAGCACAATTAGCAGAAGTTGTTTCAAATTTCAATACTCTAGTTGACACATATGCAGAACCCGAATACAAAGAGAAATGGAAAGTTTCCATTCAAGATGCAAGTGTAACATTTGGTTCGGCCAAAGATCGATGGGCAATTAACACTGATTTAATGAAAGAAAGAGGAATCACATTCAAAGACGTAATTGATGCATATACTGAAGAAAAACTTGATGACCTTATAGAGAAAGCGCCACTAGCTGATGCAGTACTTGGAATGGTAGTAAAACATCATCCTGCACCACATGATGCAATCAAGTACAGAATTCCACAAATTTGGAAAGGTGATTTAGAATCTGATGTTGGGAAAGCTTTGCTTGCAGGGGATGATGATGGCCCAACAATTATGATGGTTGTAAACATGGTTTTAGATCCTGCAGCAGGTCCTGTTGCAATTGGAAGATTATTTTCTGGTACTATCAAAGACGGTCAAACTTTACACATTATAGATGAGAAAAGAGAAGGTAGAGTTCAATCTGTCAATTTCTTTATGGGTAACCAAAGAGAACAAGTAGGTGAACTAGGTGCAGGAAACATTCCAGCTTTATTGGGATTGACTGAATGTAGAGCTGGAAACACACTATCCTCGATTAAAGGAATTCCGATGTTTGAAGGTGTGAAATATGTTTCAGAACCTGTTGTTCAAATTGCTATTGAACCAAAACATCCTAAAGATTTACCTAAACTAGTAGAAATTCTAAAACAACTAACAATCGAGGATCCAAATCTTGTTGTAAAAATTGATGAGGAAAGTGGTGAGACAATTGTTGCCGGAATGGGTGTATTACACCTTGATGTTGCAACACACCGAATTCAAGATGCAAAATGTGAGATTATCACATCTGAACCTTTGATTAACTATAGGGAAACTGTAAAAGGTGGCTGTGAGCCAATCATGGCAAAATCTCCAAATAGACATAATAAGATTTTCATGAAAGTAGAGCCCCTAGAACCAGAAATTGCACACATGCTAAGAACTGGTGAAATTAGTGATTTGAAAGACAAGAAACAAGTTTCAGATTTGCTAAAAGGTGCTGGATGGGATACTGACACAATTAAGAGAGTGATGAAATTTGATTCACGTGGTAATGTTCTGATTAACGGAACAAAAGGTGTTCAGTTTGTTCAAGAATCAACTGATTCTATCAATTCTGGATTTGAAGAAGTCATGAAAGAAGGCCCACTTTGTAAAGAACAGATGAGGGATTGTAAATTCATCTTTACTCACTTTGTCCCTCACGAGGACACAGCACACAGAGGTTTGTCTCAATTAGGTCCTGCATCAAGACGTGCATGTATGGGTGCATTACTAACTGCAGGTACTGTCGTATTAGAGCCAACTCTTGCAATTGAGGTTCGTGTTCCAACTGATTTGGTAGGAAATGTGGCAACTATACTTTCTGGTAAACGTGGTAAAGTACTTGATATGTCACAAAAAGGTGCATCAAGTATTGTAGTTGGAGAAATTCCAGCTTCTGAAACATTTACACTTTCTGAAGCAATGAGAGGTCAAACTGCAGGACGTGCCACATGGAATACCTCATTCAAAGAATGGACTGAAGTTCCAAAATCTTTGTTAGGTCCAGCCGTTGCCGATATTAGAAAGAGAAAAGGATTGGCACCAGAACCTCCAAGTGTTAACGAATTTATAGATAAAGTATAAAAATAGAACTCCCTCGTTTGTGAGGATAAACAGACGGTAACTAGATGATCAATAAGATCAAAAGATGGCTTGATTTGGATGAATTTTCGCATTTTTTTCTCATTTTTTTAATAATTTGAATTACAAAATGTTTGTTCATTTGAACAAACAAAAGTTCTATTTGTTCATTTGAACAAACAATATTGTTTACGCCTGAAACAATCAAAATCACTCATTATTTACCACTAATTGACATTCATTACCATTCATTACCAATAGTTATATAGCCCCAATAGATATCCTCGTAACATGAGTACACAATCTCAAACCAGCGATGCATTCACAATGTACAAGCAAAATGTTCAGAAATACTTTGAAAATGTTTCAAAACTAACCCCACAATATTTTCAATCTGCAACAGAATTACAAAACGAATGTATGAAAACTTGTCAAAAAACAATTAGCGCTGCAGTATCAATGCAACAAGAATTTGCAAAGAAAGCTGGAATCAACACTGAAATTCCAGACTCTGCAAAAACTGTAATCGTTGATACTAACAAGCAATTTGTTCAAGCAAGCACAGTAAACAACCAATTGGTAAAAACTACCATTGAAGCAACTGTTCAAAATTTCAAAACATTTAACGACAACGTTAATGCATTTGCTGAATTAAACAAAAACATTATCCAAACTTGGATAACTCCTTTCGCACAAACAAAATAGTGTGTGATTGTTTTCTCTTTTTTTTATTTTGGTTTAAAGAATTCGTGAAATTTGATGATTGCTCACCAAACTCACGGTGTGTTAGGTGATTTGCCTTTCAAAATTTGTATTTAACCCTGAAGAATGATTTATCTGTGAATACTTTATGTCGTACTCTAATGTCTAGTTTATTCAATGTACAATTATAAAATATGTTAAAATCCCCGTTCTAAAAATTTAGGATCTTTTCTAATTGTACACTAATCGAGATTGATGAAATTGATGATATTTTCTATTCAAATAACCGCTTTAATCTTAGAAGAGCTTATTTCTAACCTGATCAAAGATAATATGATTTCTAATGGTAAAAGGATATTGGGAAAAACGTTTCAAAAAAGAACTCGTTGAGGAAGAAGATAAGCTTAAACAAGAAGTTGCTGAGGCTGTCCGAAAGAAACTTGATGAACTTGCCAAGTCCGAACCTGAATCTTAGTTTCAAATGATATTGACATTTTGTGCCTAATTCAATAATTTGAAGAATGCCCATAACTAATTAATAGTTGACCTGTATATTATAGGTCGACCTAGATATGATAAGTCAAGTTGAGTCTAATTCTGAAATATATGAGCGCGAACGAATAGTTCTTGAAACAATAAAAAATAATCCAGAATTACATCATAATGCATTACTAAAACAAATTGTTCCTGAATTTATGGCAAAAACAACCTTTGAGAAAACAAAAGATTCTTTGTTGGAAAAAGAAATCCTTTCAGTTAGTAGTAAAGGAAATATGAAATTTTACGTCCCCATTGAAAATTATGAAGAAAAATTACAACATAGAATTGAACGAAATACAAATAATTCATACCATGATTTAAAATTAAAAATTAAAAAATTAGATGTTGATTATTCTCACAAAGATATTGATGAGAAGATAATTCTTGCAAATTTCCTATTAAGAAATTTAATTTATGTTGATAATGGGTTTACACTTTTAGATTCGGCAAAAAACCCAAGAAAGACATTATATCATGATGAACACTTGACAATACAACAATTAATCAATCATGTTTTTGAGATTGTTCGAAAAGACAAAGATTTTGAGATCATTTTTCCTACAATTGTAAGTAATCTGGAAATTGTCATACCTCCAGTTTCGTTGAATAAATAGAATTTCATCTAGTTATTTATTCGGGTTTAATTTATGATGATCAAATGGGCTTACTTTACACAAAATTTTACATGGATTTTGATGATGATGAATGGAAGCAAATATCCGATAATCCCATAATTTTTCAAACTATCAAAAATGATGTTAGTTTGGAAATTGAAGATGTATCTCATAAATTATATAAAATTAATTTCAAAGAAGGTGGTAAATTCCATATGTTTAGAGTCACGGGGAAATTTCGTTTAACATGGGATGATGATGATGTCATTTAAATCAAATAATACTGGGATGTATAACTCAATATCATGTCTTTAGAAAAAGAAATAAAAACAATTTTGAATGATTTTGAAAATACTTCATCTGAAAAATTATTTGATATTTTAAATCAGATAAAACCTCATTTTAAAAATGAATTAATCTCTGAGTATCTTCAGTGCAAAATTCAGAAAATCCAAGATTCTACTGATGAATCTGAGAAAAAGAAACAATGTGGAGCCTTAATGCCCTATTTTGATTGGTATTTGCAAGGATTATGAGATTATTAAGAAAAATCGTTTATTTTCTCTAAAGCAATTTTAATGATTTTGAGATCTTTTCTTGCTTGTACCATATCTCCCACCAATTTTACAAAATACTCATGACCTATATCTTCAGCTTTGTGAATATCTGACTCGTAACATGATAGTGCCTTTTCCAAAAATTGTTTTTCTTCTTGAAGATTATTCATGGTTTGTATATTTTCTAAACCGCTGTGGATTTTTTCTATAATTTCGTTTATTTTTGGAATTGTTTTACTAGCTTGTTGATTTAAAATGGATGCAAACATCGATGCTGCATCTTTTAACTCTGGACTATTCTCTAGTGTTTTTAATCTATTTTTATAATGATTTAATGATTTTAAAATTATTTCATATCCTCCTTCATCTTTTAGATATATTCCTCCTAGCCATAATTTTTTAGACATTTCTTATTTTTTTGTATGTGATACTATAATTTAGTTTTCAAACAAGTCCTAGTGTGGTTTCTGCTTGTTTCAAATATCAAGATGAATCTTGATGAATGCAAGAATAATTATTTTAATCTCAAACATCAGTGTTCTTTTATTGGTGGCTCATTTTTATTAATTAAATATAACAAAACTCCTGCTAAAAATACCCCCATTCCACTAATACCAACAAACGTTCCTGTATTTTTGATAAATCTCAATATTGGGTCAGTTTGACCTAATTCAATTGAATAGAACATAATTAATCCTACAATAAACATACCTAAACCTGTAACTGCTATAACTGCGCCCATTTTCATATCATGATTGTTTTTTTCTGATTAATAAATAACAAAAATGTGCATTCTACTGAATAGAGTAAACTCTTTTAATTAATTTGAAATTTAAATTAGTATGACTAGATTGTTTATTTTTTTGTTAATTGTATTTTTGTTTACAATCCCTGTCTCTGTTGAGATCTTTGCACAAACAGAATATGAGATAAAGATTCCTAGTGGTGCATCCGATCCTGGAGCTCCTTTCTTTTGGTCTGAGAAAAATACTGGTGTAACAACTGGGGAAATTACAGTATATCTTGGCGATTCAGTTACTTGGAGTAATGGCGACACTGCATTTCATACGATTACATCTGTATCTGCATCAAGCATTGAAACTGGTGATTTTGAGGTGGATGGTCTATTTGACAGTGGCTTTTTTACTGCAGGAAAATCTTATACTAGACAATTTAATGATCAAGGTGACTTTTACTATTTTTGTAGTATTCATCCTTACATGAATGGAGTAGTACATGTAACAACAAATCCTGGCAGTGTTCAAACCATTGATAGTGTGGCATCAGGATTATCTGATGATGGTTTAGGTTTTAAGATAAAATACATTTTAGATACTAATCTGCAAAATGCAGTTCATGTTAATTCTGATGAAAAAACTTTGACATTTACAATTTCAGGCGATACTAAAAATGAACAATTAATTATCATTTTGCCTCCAAAATTAATTACAAATCCAAATACTGTGTGGGTGGATGGTGAGATGTCTGATTTTGAAATTGAAGAAACTAATACTGGATCAAAATTAATTATTCCAATTTTGCCTTATTCTAAGGAAATTAAAATTATGGGGGCATATGTTATTCCTGAGTTTGGATCATTAGTTATGATGATGCTTGCCCTGTCTATAATCACTGTAATTGGCATGAATCAAAAATTGAGAATCAGGGCATAGTCATCAAATTTGCCTCAAATTAGGCTTGTTTACTATACGATCAAGATATCCATTCTTTACATTAATCATCTAAAATTCATTTTTGTGTGAATAATTTTTGAAAAGTTATTTTTACTAGATTCTATCAAAAATTAATCAGAAGTAGAAATGACTGAACTAAAACATCTGTCCCTTTCACAGACATTACTAAAGTAAATTCACTTATTGATGGTGGAAATGGTGATGCTGGAAGATTATATCATATATTGGAATCTTTGAAAAATAATAAACCATTATATCGCTCTGATACTGTTTATCTTGAAAATAAATTAGATTCCTCATTCTCTGTTGAAGACGAACCTCGGGAAGAAAACCATTTACTCCCAAAAGTTAAGAAACTCATTGATTCTGGTAATGGGGATTTGGGCCGATTACAATCTATTTATGATGCACTATCACACAACAAATCCCTGTATCATTCAGATTCAGTTTACTTGGACTCTAAACTAGATCAATCCTTTTCTAAAAATACAGTTGACACTAATACTGAAATCATTCCGGAGAAAATTTTACCAAAACATACAAAAACAATTGTAGAATCAAAAGTTCCAAAAAAAATTCCAGGTATTATGCCTAAAGAATGGTCTTCTAAAAATAAATATGAAGAATTAGAAAAATTACTAAAAACATTTCAGATGAGCAAAAGAAAATTGAAACTCAGCAAAAAATTGACAATGAAATCAATCTACAACGTTCTAACTTGTCCCAATTGATATCTCATAGAAAAGAGTATGAGCAAAAAGTAACTGGGGATATAGTTAGAGCCAATGTTTTAAGACCCACGTGGAACTAGAAAGTTAAAGGAAAAAAAGAATATTCCTGTCAAAAAAGATTCGTTCAAAAATGAATTAACTGAATTTAATGACGTGTTAGAGTTATTCAGGCACAACTACAGTTCAATGTCGTGCTTTTCTTTAACATGTAAAATAAAATGTGCATTCTTTTTAGACGTGAAATTACATTGTTCACATTTGAATATTGATTGTTGTCTTGATGATCCTAATTTTCTACTCATTTTGAATTATATCTCAGAAGGTCAATGATAAAAATTTTCTTAGAAATTGCCATTTACCAAAAACCGGCCCTAAGAAATATCATCAGTGCACATCTCTTTGTAATACCGCAACATGTCATCAAAAGATCCTTGATGTAATATCTGATTACCCATGTTGCTTTGACATGTATTCTTTTGCAGCCTTGTGTATTTCCTCAGGTGATAGGTCTTTCTTGCGAGTTGATATCATCCATGAATGTCCAAAGGGATCAATCACACTTCCGCATCTGTCACCCCAAAATGCATCCATTATTGGCATTGCGGGTTTGGCACCTGCTTGCACTGCTTGATCATATACATTGTCTGAATCCTCTACATACAGGTGAATAGTGGTTGAAGTGCCACCTACAGTAGTTGGAGAACTAGTACCCATTTGTGGGAATTCATCGCTCATCATCACAAAAGAGTCACCAATCTGAATCATAGCATGCATTGTCTTGCCATCTGGTGTGGCCATTTGATAGATCTCTTTTGCATCAAATGCCTTTTTGTAAAATTCTATTGCTTCTTTGGAATTGCTTAGAACAATTGATGGAGTCACAGTGTGAAATCCATCCGGTATTGATTTTGTCATGAAGAAAAATCCATGTCATGTGTTAAAAGATTTTTTAGCAAATTGACTGTAAGGTGATTATGAAATTTTTTAACACAGAAAAAGAAAAATAATACATCAATCTGTCACTGGCTTATTTGCATTAACAAAAACCATCAATAAAAAAGACTAGAAAAAAATCCCCGCAAAGAAAATCATTAAAACAAAATAATCCTTTTATTTTGATCGTAATTTTTTCACTATTGACAATATGCGATGTTGTTGATCTAACTTTTGAGTTTATTTTTAGATGATGTGAGAATTTTTTTATATTTTGTCTATATTTTTTAGAATGTGGTATGTGATAATCTCATTCAATAATCATCATTAGCAAAACCAAAATACTCCACGATGTTTTCTTTATTTATATCAATCAGTGCAAAATTAAAATAATTCTGATTTTCATCTTTCATGTTTGATTCTAGTATTTTGATCGCTATGCCATCCTTTATGATATAGCAACTGATGTTCCGTCTTTTTGAGAATTCTTAATTCTATTTTAACTTTATTAAGATTTTACTCAATTATTATTTTTCCTGAATTTTCAGAAATGCCCTCCGCCTCATTGTGGCGTGTTGATGTCTCTCTATTTTCAGTATATTTTTAGTATTTTTTAGGCGTGAAATCGTGTTTAGTAATTTTTTTTGCATCTTTTATAATTACAAGCATTTTGTCCTGCTGAGATATGTCCACTTTTCTTGCTTTTTCAAGGTTGGATTGTTTTTCTAATTCTTCTAACACGTTTAAACTAGAATCTTTTATTTTTTCTATGTGAATATAATGAAATTTAATTCTGTTTTGAAAAATTTGTTTTTTTGAAACGTTTCATAGCTTATATTTAGTAAATGATTTTTTCAAATTAGATATGGCCGCAAAAAAAGTCGATTTGCTTGATATAGTACAAAAAATTCTTAAATTGGAAACTAAAATGAGATTTGCAGCTATCATAGATGCTAAAGGCAACATTCGAGAAGCCATTATGAAAACCGGAAAAACTAATCTTAAATCTCAAAGAGAAGAAGAACATTTCTGCAAACAAGTTGCACAAAGACGTTCAATGAGGAAAGAATTTGATAAATCTCTTGGAAAAGTAAGATATGTCCATGTTGAAAGAGAAAAAGTTTCACAAATGGTAATTTACACCAAAAGAAATATTGTATATTTTACAATGGAACCTGAAATGTCAATTAATACTAAAATTAGACTAATTACCAAAATTAAAAAAATTACTGCCGATCTTTAAAAATCTAAAAACTTTGAATTTGACAATACTATGACATTTCACAAATACCTTGGTGATTCAAAAATGTTTGAGTATGATAAACATTATCGTGAATGTCAACAACAAAATAAACCCTTTATCAAAGCAAAAACTAATCCGTTACACAAAAATTATTTTGTTCAGATTGATTTGATGACATGCAATTATGAATTATTAAAACACGAACTAGATCATATTCAAAAACTAATTGAAACTGAAATAGATTATGTTAAATCAAAAGCAAAATATGATTTCCACGGATTTAGTATTGATAAAGAACTTGCCTGGTTTGACGGTATATCTTCTGAACATCTTGATGAATTTTGTAATGCCCTATATGATTTGACTCAAAAAAATCACAGTTAAAATCGTATTAAATTTTTTAAGATTTTATCTATAACTTGTATCTCTTGTTTTCTTTCTTTAACTGTTGTTTGATTCCATTCTTTTGAAAATTTTGATTGTTTGTCCATTCTTTCTAAAATTTCTATGTATTTTACGAGGTGAATTTTGTAATCCTGAAGTAAATCTAGATGCTTGTTGTGATTTTTTTCAGTTGGAGTTGTCATTCCATTCCTCTTCTTTGATATCTGGAAACATGTCTCTTATTCGTTTTTTGTCTATCTTTATGGCCTCGATTCTTTTATCTAGGTGATTTTTAATTGCAGGTTCTCCCTCGTGCTCTTTTTCCTTTTGAATCTCTAAAATTACTTTATTAAGTGATCTGTAATATGAAATATGATTTTTTTTAGATTCTTCTGATGTATCTTCTTTTTTTACATCCAATGTCATTTACAATTTGATTGAAAATAAGTACTTGATGGTTTTAACTTCGTGTCATTTTACGTCCTAGAAATACAATAATCAACCAATACCGATTAATTTCGTATCACACAGTATATTCATTCATAATATTTCATATAATTTTCTTCAAATCTAGGATTTTCTAGAAACTGCTTTTGTGGAATGTCTGTAAGGAACAATGCTCACATTGAAAATCCAATAATTAAAACACCTGATGCAAAAAATGTAATCATTACATATTTTGGTGCTCTCTGTATCCTATTCTAATTATTCAAATTCCATATATCGACTGTACAACTTTTCATATTATGTAGATGCATTTAAGTAAATTTAATTAAATATAATGAAATTGTATTTATTTGTACATGTCTGATGAGAAATTCCCAATTGAAGATATTAAAAATAAAATAAACAATATTTTGTTAGAGCCGGAAATTAGATTTTGTGGTCTCATTGATAGTTCTGGTCAATTGATAGTTGGTGACATGAAGGCGGGACTAGTTCCTTTTGAGAATGATGCTCGAAGACAACAAATGTTTCAGGAATTAGCTCATCGAGTAGCAAATAGAACTGGTTTTGATGCTAATTTAGGTAGGGTAAAATATTCTTCCTCTAGGCGAGAAAAAGTCGTCATGATGAGCTTTCCTCTTGGAAAATACATTATTTTGATAATTGCAGAACCAAGTGTTAACATAGATAGACTTGGTTGGAAGATAATCAATAAACTTGGTAATCAGTGGTCTGAATTTCATGGATTTTAGATTTTGTCTTGTTTAACATGAAAATGTTTTACACTATTGAAATTAATAATTAATTGATATGAAAATCCTGATCGATGAAAATTTAGATGGAATGGATGAGAAGCTAAAGGGACTGGGGTTTGATGCATATAGTGTACGAAAATTACAAATCGAAGGGAAAAAACTTGCTTCTGATTACTCTATAATCAACTATGCTCGTGAAAATGACATGATCATAGTAACAAAAGACACTGAATTTCGTAAAGCAAGTGAAGAAAATGATTTTCCACTAATTTTACTTGACGATGAAGAACTCCTTAAAATGATTATTGAAAAATTAAAAAAAATCTAGTTAACATTCTTTGAATCTATCTGCGATATTCTCAAATTTGCAAGAACTTCATTAAGAAAATCCGCTTCTTGTTGATGCATGATACTATTCATGATTGTTCTCCAACAATCATTAATTTTTCTGGTAATATGTGAATACATCTTGTCTTTCCTAAATGCAGGATAATATGATAACAGCTTCATTATTCCATCAGTTGACTGTACAATATTGATTTGATGAATAATTGATCTTAGTCTTTCATGATGTGAAAATTTTTCTTCTTTTATTGTAATTTCAAAATTTGCAATTTCTTTATAAATCATTTCTATCTCTTTATGTAAATTTTTAAGTTGCGTGTTAACTGATTCAGACAGGTTGATTAGCTCATATTCAATATGGGATCTACTGTGAACTTTTTTGTCTATTTCTCCTGCTTCTACAAGCGCACTGATTTCCCTGTAAACAATTTTTTCATTACCTACTTTTTTCATTACTCTCTTGGCAAGTTCTGTTCCTCTGATCTTTCCATTTTCATTTATTACTCTAATAATTTCGGTTTTAACAATCTCTGAATTTTTATCCATACTTTTCCCCTATCAATTTTTGATATTTCTCTAATACTGCTTTTTCTCCGCTCTCGTTAATTTCTATAACTAAATCCTCCAAAATCTTAATTCCGATCTGAATAGGTCCCTTTTCTAAATTTTTGTACTCTAATTTCTGTTTGAGTACCATTCTTTCATTATTTACAAAACTCAAAAGTGGAACATTCTCTCCCATATTCAGTTTAGTGAAAAAATCAATATATTCTTCTGTTGATTTGATTGACATATTTTAGAATCTTAATGCTAGTATTTGTTTGAAAGCCTACAAACTAGGTTTATTTACAAATTAACTCCAAAATTTCTTAGACATGATGGCTATGATCTTCGTAATCATGAAATCCTTGAAGTAAAAAATTCATTTGGTATTGGTTACTTTGCAACTTCCATCTGCATTTCTTAATTTTTTTGCCATCATGTATGGTGTCACAAATAATATTGGAATTGATATTGCAATAAACACCGTTTGTAATTGTGTTAACGCAATAGATAGTGCAATTCCACTTGATATTCCGACAAATATTGATAAAAATGTTCCCGCGCAAGTTGGACATGCAATGAACAGACCTGCTACTGCTCCTATTGAACTTGTTCCTCCTTTTTTAGAAATTGAATATGCGCTTACTGCAATCGAAGCATTCAATCCAACTAGATAAGATACAATTACTTGTAAGACTAAATTTATTGGAATAATTTGCAATCCTACATGTTCAGTCAAGTAAATAACTATCTTTGGCATGTAGCCTGGTTCATCACAACATGGTGAAATGAATCCTGATGGAATTGTTGCCCCATAATTAATTGAAAAATTTACATCTGGTTGATATACTAATGTTCCTGAAGCTAATGAGAAGAATACTCCATATCCAATAAACACCGCAACAAAAATTTTTCTTGATTTAGAATTCCATGTGGTAAGAGCTATTATTGTTGAAAGATCTTTTCCTTTAATCTCTACTTTCTCTTTATGATATCTATACATTCCAAAAGCAATTCCACCAAAAGATACTACTAGTACAATGTAAAATCCAAAAGATATTCTTTGAATCGAATCAAATGCACTGGGTGTTAGCAATTCGGGATCTTGATATCTGCTATACATCCAAAACAGAATTGCAATAGTCACAAATCCAAAAACAATTAGTTTTTTTCCTTTGCCCGTGCTTTTATCCTCCACATTCATAATTTCAGTTTTCTCTCTATGGAATTAAATTTTTTCTTAGCTGAGTTTAGGAACGAAAATGTATATAATTGCAATAATTTCCAACCTGCCAAAAATCATCAAAAATCCTAATACAATTTTTGTTGCAGGATCAGTATCAAAATCAATTACTCCTGCTGAAAGGCCTCCTGTGGTAATTACCCCTGCAGCCTCAAAAAATGCATCTTGAAATGGAACATCTTCTATTTCTGCAAGATGTAATCCTGTAACAGCTGAGATTGTGGGGAACAATGCAACAATAATGAGAGTTGATATGACTTCTTTTTTTGCTTGGTGTGATAGTTCTGATCTTTTTACTTTGCTAAGTAATGCCCTTACATCCTTAAGGTGGAACAATCTAAATATTTTCAAACCTCCAGCTGTTGAAAATCCACAACCTCCAATGAACATCAAAATTATCAAAATAGACTGTGCCCCCCCATTTAATCCTGCAAGACTTTGTTGTTGGAGCCCTGCAGTTGTACTGGCAGATACAGAATAAAATGCACTCAACATTGGATCAAGTCCACTAATCCCCATAAACAAAATTGTTGCACTACCTAAAATTGCAAAATATGTCAAAACTTCTTTTCCAAGTTTTGGTGAAAGGAATTTTTTTCTTACAAATGCATAGTGGAATGTAAATGGCAATGCCCCCAATATCATTGCACCCATTAAGATCACATGTTCTTGCCAAACCAACCCATCAAGAATTGTGGATGTGGGTGTGAATCCTCCTGTCGCAAGAGTACTCATTGCCAATGAAAAATTGTCAATAATATTGCCTTCTCCGAATACATACAACAGGGATGCAACAATTACGATATAAATGGCAAAGATGACTGTGATTGTTAAGAACAGTTCTTTCATGTGAAGTGTTCTACCTGATATGAAACCACGCATTGATTGTAATTTTGATTCTGGGTAAAATGCTGTAATCACCAAATAAATAAAACTCATTCCCCCTACAAGCTGTGTATAACTTCTAAAAAAAGTAAAACTCTGAGAGAGATTTTCTGGCTCATCAAATAATGATATTCCCCCAGTGGTAAATCCTGCAGCACTTGAAAAGAAAGCATTACTAAATACTTCTACACTAGTTTCTGAACTTGGAAATACGTAGAGATATGGAACAGTCCCAAAAAGAGACAGTAAAAACAGGCTTGAAAAGACTAGAATTGACGCTTGTTGTAAATTTAGACTGGATTTTTCACCATATGAATTTAGAAAAAAGCCTGTCACTAACAAAAGCACAGTTGTTAGGTACATCCCAGTAGCAGATGTTGTATCTTCTAATATTGTAGCAACAATTGCTGGTACGAGAAGTAAAACCCCTGCAAACTGCAACACAAAACCTAGATTTCCTAAAACTGCTTTTACTGGAGGACTAAGGAGACGTGGAGCTGTAGCTGTTGCATCTCTGATGACATTTGCAATGACTGATTGAAAAATCATACCGATTACCTGATTCTTTTTTGATAAAACTGGAAGTTTTCTAATATTGTTGTCTCTCATTTTATGTAATGCATCTTGTAGTGTTGATTTTTCATTAATTGTGATAAGTGGAGTGCTCATAACATCTTTCAATGATGTAGCTTCGGCGTAAACTGTAACATCGCTAACTTTACTTAGAATATCTTCATCTGTAACAATTCCCACTGGGAGATTGTTTTCATCTGTAACAATAATGTCGTCTGTTTCATAGTGACGTAACATTCTGGCAGCTTCTCTGGTTTGAGTATGAAGACTTAGTATCAACACATCCTTGTTCATGTAGTTTGTAACGTATTTGCTTAGAACATATGATACTGCACGTTCTGGATTTGTTGACATTAAGCTACCTTAGTTAGGGATTTTAAATAATTTGGGGTTACTCACAAATTTTGATCGTTTAAAAATAATTTACTTTTTTTATTTTTAGTTTGTTCCTAACTTTTTGCTATCTTTATAAGCCCTGAAGCGTAAGTTAATGCATAATATGGAAATTGATCAAGCACAAGAGCCTGATTATGACTCTGTAAAAATTGATTATGTCGGGTTTGTAGATCCATATGCTGTAGAAGGTATGGTAGTTCTAAAATCGGATAATGGAAAAGAATTTCATATGAGGGCGTTTTCTGGAGAAGTTGCAAAACATATCTCAAGTTTTGGTGAAACTCAAGGCGAGGCTCCCCCATCAATTTACAAAATGATTGAGGAGATTTGTGAGCAAAATGAATTAGTTTTAGTCAAAGTCAAAATATATGAAAGTGGTGAGGTACTACGTGCAAATCTTTACTTTACAGGAAAGAAAGACTTGGTATTGAGAAATTATCGTGCGTCAGATGCTATGGCTTTGGGTGCATTTTACAACATTCCAATTCTCGTCCGAAAAAATCTCCTAAAAGAAAGCGTAGAAGTAGAATAACAAATGATCGTTTTTTAGAATAGTTTTTTTCCTAGTGAATTCATGAAATGTGATGAATGAACAAGAACAACTTATGGACAATCTACTCAATATGGACCTTGAGATAATTGATGTTATCAGAGAATTACAAAAGGGTAATTGGGATTCACAATCCTTAAAACAACAAGTTGGAGATTTGCTTAAAATTCGTGATGAGATGGTACAAAAATTGATGTCTCAAAAAACCGATGAGAAATGTGATTGTGGTCATGATCATTTCCATGAATAATTAGTTCAATTCTTCAAAAAAATTATCTGGAAACATTTTCTTTATCTTGGTGATTTCTGATTGATAATTATCAATCTTTAACTGAATTTTTTCTCTTTCTTCTTCAAGTGTATTATCTTTAGATTTTTCTAATGTTTTGATTTGATTTGATAATGTTTTGTACATTATAGAATATTCTGGGAAGTTTTCAGGAAGTTCTACCACTAAATAGATTAAATACACATCCTACTAATACTGGTTGTCAAAATTCTCATGCTTTCATTACTTGTTTTAGCCTCTGGATTAAGCATTGCTTTTGCTGATCCTGTAACAACTCCTTCCTCTGACGATAAAATACATTTTGTTGATGAGCAGATCATGATTATGGCTGACATATCTAACAATCAGGACACAACAAAATTTTGCATATATCACGCAAATAAAAACTGATGAAGATATTGTAATTTCTTTATTTTGACTACTGGTTCTTTTTTTCCTAGGCAATCTTTTTCTCCTGCACATTCCTGGATTCCATCTGAATCTGGAACGTATCATATTCAGGTATCTGTTTGGGAGAGCATTGACCATCCATCTGCTTTGTCTCCACCATTATCGATGACTGTTAATGTATTTGAACGACAAACTTGATTTTAAAATATGCTTCATAATTCGGCAATTCTCATCATCTATCAGCTATAGCTTAGAAGGTTGATTAATCATCAGCATTTTTCCTAGCATTATCTAGAATATATTACCATTCAATCTGAAAATCAGAAGATTTTTCATATGATGGAATTTCATTATAGTGATGACCAATCTTGAAAAACTCTATCAAAGTGTAGCCGAATATGTGATTCAAAGATGTCACGGAGCAATCAAAATTACTAAACATGGAAAAATCATTGAAGTTTATGACACTAAACGACATATTTGGAGTGATGGGTTGGTAGGTCTTATAATTAAAGAAGAATCAAAGAATGCAAATTTACGTGAATGGGAAGTTGCAAGGTGTATTAGACCTCGTATAATTTCTATGCTTCTCGAAGATAAGAATGGGTTGCTATCAACACGATTAGCTCCTAACAGTGCAGAAAATCAAACTAGGAAAAGGTTATCAAAGAAAAAATTTGCTGTTAAAAAACCGACCACCAAGAAATCTAAAAGAAAATCCAATCAATAAACGACCTTTCTGATCAAGTGTGGTTCTTTTAGCATAATTGTATCATCTTTAGTAGGTGATAAATCCACTTGTTTAAGATTATGATTTGTAATCACAATTAATGCCTCACATCTTGAACACAGGACTGTTTTTCCATTTGACCTTTCTTCTCTGATCACGTCTTTTTCTAATCTATCTTCTTTTTTACATGTGGGACAAAGTCTTGGTTCTTTCAATATGGTGATAATCTCTTTAATGAAAATGGTCTTACCCATAACTTGCTATTATAAAAGGTCACTAATGAGTTGTATTGTTAATTGGTATCAGCATTCCATTTTGAATGTCAAACCGTTTTAATCATTCAAAATTAGAACGAATGGTATTCAGCATATTTCCAATCTAACCAATTAACACTGTTTTTCTGTTTTTCTTGAAAATATATTTTTGGACTAGTCAGAGTGCTTTTCTTACCAAGTCATTTACTGCTTTTGAATAACTGTATGATGAATTTGTTTTTTTCATGATCTTTGCTTGATACTCTCTGATTTTTTTGTCTAAATCGTCATCGATAAAAATTGATGTTCTTTTTGGCATAAATATCTGATTTTTGTATTAATACATGACATGTTTTTTCTTTTTATGATATTCTTTTGATCCTTATTAGGCAATCCTGTATACTGGAATATAATTTTCAATATTTTCTTATATTTATTGAAATAACTTATACTAAATCTTAAATAGTTATTTATCTTATAATAATTGATGTCGTTAGTTATAGAATCTGGCGATTAGGTTGCGCTGCCCCGCAGAACGAAAAAGGCAATCAAGCGTTTAGACGTTTGACCGCGAGAGGAAATCTCTCAGAGTTCTGCAGTTAGGGGTTTGCGCCTTTTATTTTCTTGAAATGTTGTAATTTCATGTATGAATATTATTAATTTTGAGTATCTTGCTCAAGTAACGACTTCATCTAAACTACCTTCTTCTTGAGCACGTTTAATTTCTATAGCAATCCTTCTGCCAACCCCAAATGTTTCTCCATATTGATATTTTGTGTAAGGGCTAGTTGTTGCTACAATAGGGTTGCCTGGAACTCTTAATGATACATCATACACAATTAATTCTAAATCTTTTGTAATTACACTCTGCAATGAAAACGGTCCTATGATTCCAGGTGCATATTCTTTTTTGACTGCTGCCACAAATTTGTCTCCCATTTTGAGCACTTTTTCAAGTAGTGATTCTCTGATACTTGCAGGAGTATGTCCTACTTCTATGTTTTGTAAGTCGATATCCATTTCCAACTGCTCTCTTGCTGGAAGTGCATTGTAATCATGAATGTTAGTTTGCAATCTTCTCTCAATTCCAATAAAATCAACTTGGTCTGAAATTGGTGTGTGGAAGAAATTGAAATTCATATATGTTCCAATTGCCAATTCTTCAATGCTTGCTTTTTGAAGATCTTTTCTTGCAATTACCCCTTGTTTAATTTTCTCCTCTGATTTTTGTAAATAATCTTTGTAAGATGTAGCTGTGAAGAAAGCTCTTTCCAATGGCCTCTTTTTTTCTTGAACTTTAACAATGCATGGTTTATTGATTCGTTTAGGATCTTTGAATAATTTTGGATATTTTATTCTGGCTTTTTCTAAAAGATAGTATTGCCCTTTCTTTGCCGTTCTTTCTTCTGCTTGAAACAATTTTCTGTTTCCAAAAATTGGCACTTTGAATGAATTCTCAATTGTCTTGTATCCTAGATATGCTGTAAGTGATCTGTGGGGGACTATGATTGTGTTTGAATTCCGTAACTCTTTTTGATATTTGGCTATTGCCATATCTTTGAATTTATCTAAAATTATAATTTCATCTGCGATACGTCCAAATCTCTGATATGGTTTCTCCCGTCCTTTTTGACAGAAAACCCTGGTCTGAAAATCTTCATCTTTTGCTCCATCCATTATTTCCAGTGCTGAGTGACTACCTAGAACGCCTATTTTTACATCAGAATAATCATTAACAATTTTTTTGATATCCGAACTTTTAATCACATTATGCCTAGATATTAGGATCTAATATAGCTAATTTTTAATTATTCAGATCGACACGAATCAATAGATTTTTCTCAATTGATTTCCTAGTATTGTGATGCTGTATTCTTTTGAACTTCAGATGGCTGGTGTTATCTTGTTTACTGCTATGGTGGCAGGTGGTATTTCTATATGGATTAAACGAAGAAAAAACGGTAAATACATAGAGAATGTTGAAAATGAAGAATCCTAAAATCTAGTGCTAATATGTCTATTCTATCTAATACATAAAATACTCTGGATTACAAGGTTGTATAGATGAAACTTGTAATTGGAATTACCGGAAGCACTGGCGCGATCTATGGAATTCGAATGCTTGAAACTCTAAAAAAATTAAACGTTGAAACTCACTTGATAATTTCTGAATGGGGTGAAAAATGTATTTCAATGGAAACTGATCTTACTCTTGATCATGTAAAATCTCTTGCAACAAATACATCTGATGAAAAAAATATGGCATCAAGTGTTTCTAGTGGCACACATCGAATAGATGGTATGATTGTTTCTCCTTGTAGTATGAAAACATTATCTGCTATTGCAAATGGATATGATGACACTCTTGTGGCAAGAGCTGCTGGAGTTACCATTAAAGAATCTCGAAAATTAGTTTTAATGGTTAGAGAGACCCCTCTTTCTGCAATTCATTTAGAAAATATGTTGAAACTAGCTAGATTGGGAATTGTAATTTTACCACCGGTAACTGAATTTTATACCAAACCAAAATCCCTCGATGATATTGTAAATCATGGTGTTGGAAAATGTTTAGATCAGTTTGATATAGAGCACAATTTATACCCTCGATGGGGTACTCTCTAAACTATCATTGCCTGTGTTTTCTTTAGAAAAAATCGTTAATGCAAATAGAGATGTGGTTTTTCAGATTTTCTCAAACTATGAAAACTATCAAAAATTAATTCCTCAACATTTTCCGTCTGTTAGAATTCGTTCAGTTCGTGGCAATGTGTCTGTAGTTGAAGAGCATCTTAATCTTGGTAAGAAAGAATTACTAATTATGGCAAAACATGTTTCTGAAGAGCCAATATTACATGAGATTTTTGTAATTGGTGGTGATGCAAAAGGCAGTCATATCAAGCAGGAGTTCATCCAACTTGAAAAAGGCACAAAAATTTTAGTCGATGTTGATTTAAAATTTGGAGGAAAAATGAGGATCTCTGGTTTGTTCGGAAAAAATACATTTGAACAAGATTATGATAAAATTTTAAATGATTTTATAAAAATCGCTGAGAACTAGTCTGATTTTACTTTTTTGTCTTTAGATGTGCTATCTATCTCTTCTTTGAATTCTTTGAGATCTTTATCTGCTTCAATTTTTCCTTTTTCAAATTCCCCTTTTGCTTTACCAAACGTCTTTGCAAGTTCTGGGATCTTTTTTGCACCAAAAATCAATACGCCAATAACTATAACTAATATGATGATTTCTTGACCTCCAATTGGCATTATACAAACTTCTTCGATTTCAGATTTAAGTGTTCAACTTTTTTCGTTCTTTACGCTCAATGATTATCATGCCTGCAGCATAAAGTGCAATCATTGGTCCTGCAACAAACATCATTGTAACTCCTGTTCCATCTGGTGTAATTACTGCCCCAAAGATTACAATAATTACTATTGCATATCTGATATTCTTTCTCCAAAAGTCTACATCGACCATCCCTGATGCTGATATTGCATACATTACAAGAGGAAGTTGAAATGAAAAACCAAACGCTAACAAAAATTGTAATACAAATGTTACAAACTCCATTACATTAAGAAAAGTAATTAATCCTGCACCTTCCCCATATCTATACAAAAAATCTAACATGTATGGGATGACAAAATTATAAGAAAATACACAACCTGCAATAAATAATCCTAATGCAGGTAATGAAATGCTTCTACTTACATGGATTTCATTTTCTTTTAAAGCTGGTTTGATGAATTCTACCAATTCTTTTATTATTACTGGCATCCCTACAACAACTCCTACAAGTACTGCAACATACATTTGAGCAAAGAATGCTTGTCCTGGTGCAGTTTGAATTAAATCTACACTTTCTGGAACTAGATTAATTCTCATATGGTTTGTAATTTGAGCTGCCATGTTGTGTGTTGGTTCTAGTGTTGGATAATACAATGTAAATTGATTTATTTGAAATGGTTCTGCATGAACCATTAGAAGAAATACAGAAATTCCACCAATAACTAGGACAATTCTAACTAATCTTTTTCTTAACTCTTCAAGATGTTGGTTAATGCCATCCAATTCGGACATCTGATATCTTTGATTCTAAACTATAATAATTATGTCGGGATTGGTAATAACTTTGCTTCTGGAAGTCCTGCTTCTTTGAGTGCTTCAGCAGTAATCCCTTCAAATTCTAATGATATGACTGCTTTGGTGTTAAATTTAGATTCCATCTCTTTTGCCAATTCTGCAATGTCTTTGGAAGAGTAGATTTCTTTTGAACCTTTGAGGATAATCCTGTCTCCTTTTTCCATTTCTTTACCGTTGTATTTTCCTTGTAAGAATTTAGTAATTTCAGGTAATTCCTTTCTATCTATATTATTGTAAAAATAGCAAATTCCTTTCACTGATTCATAATCATATGCAGTTCCATTTCTATACATGAAAACCCCAATAAAATGAGCCTCGTCTTCTGGTTCTCTTATACATTTAATCTCCCAGTTTAGCAAATTACTTTCATCGTATGCATAACCTTCTAATTCTTCTGATGTGATCTTCCAGTACCTCATTCTACCTTTTGCCATTATGAAATATTGAAAATTATTCTGATATAAATTCCATCTCTATATGACTAGTAAAATGCTCTTCTTTTATAGTAAATAGAGGTAATTGACATAATGGGAGACCGAATAACTATAGTATTGGATTCTATAAATGCTGAAAAACTTCGAAACATTCAAGCAAAGATGATTAGATCATCTTCAAAATCTGTAAGCTTTTCACACGTTCTAAATTTAGTTGTAAATGAAGGGTTAAAAAAATTCAAAATCTAATCTGAAAATAAAAATTATTCAAGGATTACACTATTTCTAACCCCTAGTCTCCAAAAAACCCAGCTACTGTCACAGAAATTCCAAAGAGATATTCACATGGCAAGATATTTGCATAACTCTTGATGAAAAGGGACTTTCTGAGAAAGAGATATATCAATTAAAAGAAGATCTGAAAAATAAATCATTGATAATTGAAAATCTTATTCATTCGGCCTTTTATCGAAAATACATTAAATTTGTAAAACAAAATACAAATTCCAAGTAACCAGAACTGGGCCGGGTAATATCATAACAACACAAGTCCTCAGTTCTGGAAACCTAGTCTATATCTCAAAATAACTATAAAAATACGAGATTATTCGGAAGATAGATTAACCTCGATTCTGGTTTTCAACTTGTTAATGACAACATTTAATGTTCATGTGACAATTGAAAACAAGCCTGGTATCAGTGATCCTGAAGGAGAAACCATTCTAAATGATTTAGTTCTCAAGGGAACTCACAAAACAGTTTCAAAAATCAAAACTGCAAAAATGTTAAAATTCACAATCCAAGAAAAAGATAAAAAATCTGCACATTCTAAAGTTCAAGAAATTTGTGATGATTTGAGAATATACAATCCCATGGTAAGCAAAGTTACCCTTGATGTCTTTGAAAATTAGTTTGTTCTGATTATATATTTTCTACTGTTGCATCTAACGCTGTTTTACTGTGTTCTATGGTGATACATTTTTTCCATAATGTCTTTGATTTGAGTCATGGAAATCAAGTAATTTCTTCTCATAAGAGTTTACTCTGACTAGATTCAAATTAAATATATCCAAATGTTAAAACAATTGTGAAAGTTGGAGTCTTAGTTTTTCCAGGTAGTAATTGTGATCGGGATATGTATCATGTTTTGACTGATGTTTTTCATCTTGATGCAGAATATTATTGGCATGAAAAAGAATTACCAAAAAATATTGATGCTGTAATTCTTCCAGGTGGATTCTCATATGGTGATAGATTAAGAGCTGGTGTAATTGCAGCACATAGTCCAATCATCAAAGATGTTCAAAAAATGGCTGAAAAAGGAATTCCTGTTTTAGGCGTATGTAATGGATTTCAAATTCTCGTAGAATCCGGATTGCTTCCAGGTGTATTGCTCAAAAATGAATCTTTGAATTTCATGTGTGAATGGACTAATTTGATTGTTGAAAATAACATGACTCCATTTACAAATCAATTCAAATCAAATGAGAAAATTCCTATCCCCATTGCTAATGGTGAAGGTCGATATTATGTATCTGATGATGCCCTGAAAGAATTAAAAAAGAAAAATCAAATTGTTTTCCGATATTCTGAGGTTGTAAATGGTTCTGCAAATAGAATTGCAGGGGTGTGTAACGAGGATGGAAATGTTGTAGGCATGATGCCTCATCCTGAAAGGGCAGTAGAATCTGATATTAATCCAATTGATAACAAACCTTCTTCTCTTATCTTTGAATCATTATTGACAAAAATGGGTGTTAGTAAATGAGTCTAGAAGAACAAGAACTATCTGAGCTAAAGTCAAAAATTGGCAGGGATCCAACTTTTACGGAACTCCAAATTGTAGCTGCTGAATGGTCTGAGCATTGTTCTTACAAATCCTCAAAAAGACATTTGAAAATGTTGCCAATGGATGGGCCCCTTGTAATTACTGAAAAAGGATATGATTCTGGAGTTTTAGATGTTGGTGATGGATATGTGGTAACTGCACACATTGAAAGTCATAATCATCCATCTGCCGTAGAGCCATATGGGGGTGCTGCAACTGGTGTTGGAGGAGTTATCCGTGATATTTTATCTGCTGGAACTAGACCTATTGCAATTTTTGATGGATTAAGATTTGGAAATATTGAAAATGATTTGCAAGCAAGATGGCTTTTCAAAAATGCTGTTACTGGAATTGCTGATTATGGAAACTGTTTAGGTATTCCAACTATTGGCGGTGAAGTGGAATTTGATGAATGCTATGAAAACTATGCAATGGTTGATGTTGCTGCATTAGGTTTTGGTAAAAAAGAAAATTTGATCAGAAACCATATTGAGAAAGACGACGTTGTTGTGTTGATGGGAGGCTCTACTGGTAGAGATGGTATTGGTGGCTCTCAGTTTGCATCTGATTCGTTAGAATCTGAAGACCGTTCTGCTGTTCAAATTCCTGACCCTTTCATTGAGAAATTAATCATAGAGGCTGTTTTACAGGCACGAAATGATGGATTGATTCGTGCAATGAAGGATCTTGGCGGTGGCGGTTTGTCTTGTGCAGTTTCAGAAACTGCTGATGCCATGGAAATTGGAATCGAAATGGATGTTGACAAAGTTCACACCCGTGAATCTGACATGCATCCCGATGAAATTATGGTTTCTGAATCTCAAGAAAGAATGTTAATTGTTACAAGTAAAACAAAACTCAAAAAACTAGAGGAAATCTGTAACAAATTTCGTATTGGTTGCTCTGTGATTGGTCATGTGAAATTTGATAATCAAGTGCATATTAAAAAAGGTAAAAATACAGTTGCTAATTTGCCTGCTGATGTTATAGCCAATGCCACTCTACTTGATTTACCTTCAAAAGAACCGTCCTATTTGAAAACCATTGAAACTGAAAAGAAATTCAAACCTATTTCTGATTATTCCAAACTAATGATGAAGCTACTTGCATCACCAAATATTGCAAGTAAGATTTGGGTTTATGGACAATATGATCATGAAGTCGGAATCAGAACTGTTGTAAAACCTGGAACTGATGCGTCTGTATTAAGATTAGATAACGGAAAATATCTTTCTGCAAAAATTGATGGTAATCCAAAGCAGTGCTATATTAATCCCCGTGAAGGCGCAATTGGATGCTTTGAAGAAGCATGTAGAAATGTTGTGTGTACTGGAGCAAAACCAATTGGAATGCTTGACCATCTCCAATTCGGTAATCCTAATGACTCTGAAATTTTCTGGACCTTTTTAGAATCATTAAAAGGACTAACTGATTTTGCTAAATCTTTTGAAATTCCATGTGTAGGTGGTAAAGTTAGCCTGTACAATGAGACTCCTGCAGGTCCAATAAAACCAACACCTGTCATTGGTGTTATTGGACTAATTGACAAAAAACCCTCTGTACCTAAGAGAATTTTTGAAAATGATTGTTTACTAATTATTGGTGACACCAAAGATGAGCTTGGTGGCTCTGAATACTTTGAGTATATTCACAAATTTGTAGGCGGAAAATGTCCCGCAGTTAACTTTGAGGACTCGAAGAAAAACATGAGATCTGTTATTGATATCATTGATAAAAATCTCATCAAATCTGCACATGATTGCTCAAAAGGTGGATTGGCTATTGCAGTATCTGAAATTTGTATGACAAACCAAATTGGTTGCAATGTCTCTTTGGATGTTGTTCCTGGTGAAAAACTAGATGTTGATAGAGTTCTATTCTCTGAAAGTCATTCCAGATATTTGATATCTTTTGACAAGAAAAATCTCGCAAAAATTGAAAGTGTTCTTAAAAAGAATAACGTTTCATTCAACCAAATCGGCCATTTCGGTGGTGAGAAGATTCAATTTAACAATAATTCAAAATCTGTAATTGATCTTAATGTTGAGAAAGCCAATGAAATTTGGCTACATGCGCTTCCAAACCTAGTCTTACACGGTAAAAAAACTGTTTGATGATTTTAAAAGTTGATTGAGAAAAAATCAAAGAAAAAATAAAAGCGAATTATGATCGCAAAAAGTGATCAGCATTTTTATTGTTCAAAATTACATGTAGATCAGGGGATGAAGTCATTATCTGATTTTTCAGCCGAGTTTTACACTTTTTCTAACCTTTTCCATCATTTGCAGTACAGGAGACTCTTTAGAGTTGCCTAAAGTTAAGGAAAATTGTGGAGTTGTTGGAATTTACAGTTTATCTGGAAAAAATGTCGTTCCGATGGTTTTTGATGCTTTACGGGCTTTACAGCATAGGGGACAAGAAGCATGGGGATTTGCAGTTCCAAACAAACCCCCATTCAAAAAGATAGGACTAGTTTCTCATTCTTCATCTGATTTTAAGAGAATTGCCAAAGAGTATGAATCTCCATGTGTCATTGGTCATGTAAGATATTCTACAATGGGCACTAGCACTTTGGACAATGCACAACCATTGAAAGTAAAAGACCTCTGCATTGCACATAACGGTACAATTGCAAATGCACAGGAATTATCTAATCTAGTTGGAGGATGTTCATTTACTCCTCAAAATGCAAGTGATACTTTGGTTGCGGCAGAAAGACTCGTTTCATTAATTTCTGAAAACGGTGAAATGGGAAAGGCATTATCAATTCTCAAAAATGAGATGGTTGGTTCTTATTGTTTCACGTTTATCTCTGATGATAACTCTGTTTATGCTGCTAGAGATCCTAAGGGGTTCCGTCCTATGGTTTTAGGACATAAGGGATCTGATGATACATACATTGTAACATCTGAATCCGCAGCAGTTACTGCAGTTGGCGCTGAACTTCAAAGAGATGTGGTTCCAGGTGAATTAATCAAATTAAGTAAAACTGGTTTGGAAACTGAAAAATTTTCAACTGATACTTCTCGTGCACATTGCTCTTTTGAATTTACTTACTTTGCACATCCGTCAAGTAACATGGAAGGACACAACATTTACGTCTCAAGAAAAAAAATTGGACAATTCATGGTAAAAAAATTTCCAATTAATGATGTCGATTTAGTTATTCCTGTTCCAGATTCTGCCAGACCTGCTGCATTAGGATATGCTCAAGAGCTTGGCGTATCTTTTGATGAAGGTCTTCTAAAAGATAGATACAGCAAGAAAGGGCCATTGCGAAGTTTCATTGAACCTCACCAAAGTGATAGAGTTGAAATCAATCGTTGGATCATCCCAATCAATGAAATAATTAAAGATAAACACGTAGTAGTAATTGATGACAGTCTGGTTAGAGGTACTAGTTCTAAGGCTATCATCAAGGCCCTTCGTCGTGCCGGTGCTAAAAAAATTAGCATGCTGATTACATATCCACAAATTAATTATCCTTGTTACGCTGGAATTGATTTTCCTTCTCAAGAAGAACTTGCCACATATACTGATGGAAAAACTATGACTAGTGATGAGATTACTGAGATGGTTAGACAAAGTATTGGTGTTGACTTTTTAGGATATAATGATGCTGAAAATCTTGCCAATGCCGTTGGAATTCCAAAAGATTCTATGTGCTTTACATGCTCTTCGGGAAATTATGATTCATTGGGAATAACGCCTGATTTTACTAAACGTGAACAAGTAAAGACCAAAATCTAGAATCTCTATTTGGAGATTTAATTAAATATGGATTCAAATGTTCCATATTTGTGCAAGCGATATGGAATGATGTAGTAATTGCAGAAAGTGATGACACTGTTGAAGTTGAAGGCAATCATTATTTTCCATTTGATTCTATCAAACAGGAATATTTCAAAAAAACTGATCTGACTACTGTTTGCGGTTGGAAAGGAATGGCAAATTATTATTCTGTTGATGTAAATGGCAAAACAAACAAAGATTGTGCCTGGTATTATGCTGAACCAAACAATGCTGCCTCTAAAATCAAAGGAATGGTGGCTTTTTGGAATGGCGTTAAAGTGAATAAATTTAATTCATAAAAAATAAAATGTCATTTTTATGTTTTGATTGTATTCTGATGGAATATGGGTATTGGATGTGTGAATAGTGTTTTTTATGATGTCTATATAGTTATCTTGATTTCTATTAATTATGAGGAAAAATACAGTTAATCCTTATCTACTTTACAATTAAACTTGTCAATCTTTTTGTTACCTTCATCTATCTCTTCAAAAAGTTCTGGATTTTCCTCTTGAGCTTTTCTTATGAGTTTTTTGAATGTATCTGGATCATCCTTTTGAAGTTCTAGTAGTATTTTCCCTATGGATTCATCAAGATTGCTCATATTCCAATCTGTCTTTAAATGGAATGTTTCTTCTTGAATATGTTACTAGCAGTTAAATTCTATCAAAATTAGATATAATTGTTTGAAATTTCTCACCAGTGGCAAAGTAAAGGATCTCTATGATGTGGATGAATCTAGCATTTTATTCAAATTCTCTGATAGGGTATCTGCATATGATGTAAAATTTAAACAAAATATTCCTCAAAAGGGGGAGGTCTTGTGCAAATTTGCAGAGTTTTGGTTTAATGAATTATCTGTCCCCAACCATTTCATCAAGAGAGAATCCGATACCGAAATTCTTGTAAAAAAAATGAAAATGTTGCCAATCGAATGTATAGTTCGAGGCTATTTTTATGGAAGTTTAGTTAGTAGATGGAAAAAAGGTGAGGTAACAGTCCCTGATGGAATCGATACCACATTAGCTGCAAAACTTCCAGAGCCAATATTTGATCCTACGACAAAATCTGAGCATGATGTTCCAATAAACAAAACAAAAGCCTTGGAGATGAATTTAGTTACTGAAGAACAATACAATTGGTTAGAGAAAACATCTATTGGCATTTACAAAAAGATGGCTAAAATTGCAGATGCTGTGGGGTTTATCCTGGCTGATTTAAAATTAGAATTTGGATTGTTAAATGGCCAAATTACATTAGGTGATTCTATTGGTCCTGACGAATATAGATTGTGGCTTAAAGATTCCTTTGAGGTTGGAAAAATACAAGAAGCATATGACAAACAACTGTTGCGAGATTGGCTAACTACAAATGGATATCAAAAACAGTTTGATGATCAACGTGATGCAGGAGAAGAACCTACTGCTCCTGAAATCCCACAAGAAATTATTTCAAAGATGACTCAACGATATGTTGCAGCATATGAGAAACTTACTGGACATTCTCTGTAATTACAATTGTTGATTATAATCTAGCATGCAACTCGAATTTTATTTTTGACCCTTTGCAAAATACCGTCCTGGTAGGTGATTTGGGGACGTTGTTTTCCGGATTTATCTTTTTTGATATTTTTTGAAATTTTTAAAACCACTACAATAATTATGCTACCTATATCATATCAATTGAGTAATTTCAACAATATTAGATATATTACAATATATTTTATACTGGTTATGTGAATTATGGTACCGCTATAATCGTTCTTAAAGTAAACAAAAATTGATGCGATTAGACAAAAAAATATGATACAAGGATCTTTTAGATCGGTTTGAAAGATAGTCTATATGTCTACATTATTAGAAAAACAAATCAAAGTTAATCGTACTGTTACAACAAGTACTGGACATGCACGTGCAATTGAAGACCCTGTACGCGCAAAAATTGTTGAAATTCTTTATCACCAAGCATTATCAGCTGACCAAATTTCCACTGCTCTGAAAAAGACAGGATACAAAAAAGCACTAACTACTGTCCGTCACCATTTGGAAATTCTAAAAGGATCTGGATTGATTGAAATTGCTAGAATTGAGGAATCTCGTGGAGCCATCACAAAATTCTATAGCACATCCACAAAATTGTTAGACTTTCAAATTCCTGAAGATTTTGATTCTACATATTCCAAAATCATCCTCAATACATCTGATAAAATTGAGAAAATTCTCAAAGGATTGACCCCAAAAACTACAAAATCAAAAGGCAAAAAATCACAAGAGTATTCACAATACTTGGTAATGGAGATAATGAATAGAGCAATGACTAACGTTCTTGAAAAATCTAACAAAAAATAATCACGGGATTTAATTTCCCTTCATTATTGGTAAAAATCGATCAAAGTAGAATTTGGAATTTATTCTATAATGTAGAAAAAAGACACAAAAAATCAATTTCTGATTGTAAAATGCCAAAACCATTATCAACAGTATGTACTAATGAAAATTGATGGATGAAAAAGTTGTAAAATTATTTTCTGAAAAAAACTTGGTCTTTATCGCAACTATTATGAAAGATGGTGCTCCACAGGTTTCCCCTGTTTGGGCAAATTGTGAGGATGGGTATGTAATGGTCAATACTGCAGAAGGTAGAATAACACACAAAAATGTTTTACGGGATCCTCGAGTTGCAGTTTCAGTTGTATCCAAAGATAACCCACTTGACATGACAACAATTCGTGGAACTGTGGAAGAATTAATTTCAGACTATAATTATAAACATGCAGATAGGTTAACTCAACAATACATGGGACGAGAACATTATCCTTTCAAACGAAATGGTGAAAAAAGAGTCATTCTAAAAATAAAACCAAACAAAATTTTTGTCTTACCTGAATTAAAGATGTCGGAGTGACAATTTAGAATATTTCTAAATTCGAATTTAGGAATATAATACATTCAGTAGGGTGAATTTAAAAAAGATAGCATAGACAGCTTAACGTCGACGTTTAGCTGCCTTTCTCTTTGGAGCTGCTTTTTTCTTTGCTGCAGTTTTTCTCTTTGGAGCGGCTTTGCGTTTAGCTGCCTTTCTCTTTGGAGCGGCTTTGCGTTTAGCTGCCTTTCTCTTTGGAGCTGCTTTTTTCTTTGCTGCAGTTTTTCTCTTTGGAGCGGCTTTGCGTTTAGCTGCCTTTCTCTTACGTGCTGCTGCGGCTTTTGATGCTTCAGCTGCTTTCTTTGCTGCATTCCTCTTTCGAGTTCTTGCTGCTTTCTTTGCTGCTTCAGCTCTTTTGGCTTTAGATATTGCCATGACTGTTTGCGAAAATCATCGGTGTTATATAGTAAAAGTCACACATTACTACGCAGTATATAGAAAAATTTGACACATTTTTTGGTTTTTTGAAATTTACGATCAGCAATTTGTAATGCAAATCAAAGCTGTATCAACTGTTGATTGTTCTTTTTGCGGACGAATAATTATTTTATATTGTTTTTCTTCATCAAATGGAATATCAAACTGTGTTGTTCTTTCAACTGATTCATTTGGTTCTAGCCATTCTATTAGTAGGTCTTTAGATGAAAATTCACCATAAACTGCTTCATGTTTTTGTTCTTTTTCATCAACAATGTATAATTGCCCTCCTGAAAACAGGGTTTTTTCATCACTATTGTTTTTTGCAGTAATTCCAATCATCACAAACGTGTTTTCAGGTGTAACTTCCTTGCTTCCCTCATGCGTTCCTTCAAAAGTTACCACATAATCTACTGGTCCAACAGTTACTGTTTCTCCAACTGTTGACTCTATGAAATTAGTTGTATATTGTGTATACATTATCATTGCAATTCCCATTGAAGCTATGATTGCTCCAATTACTATTACAATACCGATTCCACCCATGATTAATTTGCATTATTTTTGGTATATAGTTGAAACGCAGAGCAAAAAAAATAGTTCAGATCTAATGCAAAAAATGCACTTTGTAAGAGGAGAAGGTCTGAACTCAATATAGTATGATGAAAAATGACTTAAAATCCACGGAAATTTGTCACTAAACCCCTTCTTTTTCTTTTATCTTTTCATCAATTTAGAGGGGTTTAGCTTTTACGCACGACTCTAAAAGATCATACATCTTTAGCTGGGAGAGCTTGGTGAAATTATGGTTGCACATTGTATCTGGGCACAAATGTTCAACCCCCCACTAAAACAACTGATTTTGAAAATTTCACATTATGACTAAACATGCTAATTTTCAGGGGGGGTTTAACGACTAGCCTTAATTTTGTAAAATTGTCTATTTTAGAAAATTTTGTGACATGACATAATTCCATCCAAAATTTGTGAAAATGCATTTGATGTGAACAATCTGAATTGATCAAATGCGCTGCTTGTAGATTCAAATGACTCATTTATTACGGCCTCATTAATTTGTAAAGCTATTTTTATCATATTTCATTTTAAACAAATTCTGATTTTACTGGTTGCTTATCCATGTGGACACACATTTGATATGAAATAAGGGGATTAGAAGAAAAATTATCACAAAAATACGATTTTCTATTTAGACCCCGGGGGGGGTCCTTTTGATTTACTCCTTCAATTCTTTGTGGACTATTTTCACAATATAGTGTACTGCTAATGCTAGACCCATCACTTTGAAGAAATTACTCATTTGATTGAACCTCTTTATTCTCATATGTCTCAAGAATCTCATCTATCATTTTGAGTAAGTTCAATTCTGAATTGCCTCCCATTTTGCTGTATTTTCAAGTTGTAGTTTGCTGATATTGATGCTAACATTAATTTCGTATCTTTTTGTAGCATGTCTGAACAGAATGTTGAATGCATTCATTTTACAAACACCATCAAAGTTGCAATAACTGTCAAAACAAAAACCTTGTTTTTTGAAGCCTTAAATTTGAGAATTTGACTTTCTATGAAACCTGCTTTTGGTTTACATGTTGTTGTGTATTTTTTTGTAATTATTGTTGTTATCATACTGTATTATAGTGAATTTATGATAAAAGACTCGCGTAGAACTGATAAATTGTCTATTTTTTTAAAATGTCTTTAACAAGAATCTGGCTGTTCTGTCATACTTTTCTGAAACACTATCTATGGCTTCGAGCATTGTCTGTTGATTGATATTCTCTTTGTCATCTAAAACAACATAGACTCCAACTTTTTGTTTTCCATCTTCTGTGATAATTTTGTTTATTGCCTGTATTGAATAGCAAAAATCTGACACTTTTTTCTCAAATTTCTCTTTTTCTTCCATATTAAATCCCAAATATCTTGCAATTTGATTATTTTTCATTACTACCTTGGCACCTATTACTAAAATTCCCGGCTGATCTTTTGGCTCAAAAATATCTACTGGAATTCCTGATTGTCCTGCATATTTTACAAGAATTTGAAAATTATTTTCAGGATTTTTTACTTCTTCGAAGGAAAGCCCTTCATGAATAATCCATCTTTCAACATTGTCTCGCATTCTAGATGTACTCATAAAAAACCTCACAAACTAGTTCTATATGACTCAATCAAAATGATTACCTTACTAAATTTCGAATATTTCTAAACTCGAGTTTAGAAATAATTGTTAACTTTACCTGAAAAACAACTAATTCTTTGTTAGATGTTCACATTGAAACCTGAATCTAAACCTGGAATAGATGCTGTAATGAAAAGATTCAGTATGATTCCAAAAATCATGAAAGCGATTCCTAAATACAAACAATTTCTTGCTTTACGAGGATCATCATGTCGTAAAATAAAAAATGCAATAATTCCTCCTATGACTCCGAAGAAAATTGGCAGCAAAAACCATGCATTACTTCTTGATTTTTCTGGATATGACAAAATTTTTTACCTTTATTTTGCAACTATTGCTTTTTTCTGTAACTGTGTAATTTCAATTTCAATTGTTTCTAAAGGATCCTCTACTTGATTACGTTTAATCGAAAACATTTTTGGTTTTTCAAAGTCATCTGTACAATCTGGACATGCATAGACTAGTACTCTATGTTCGTTTGGTGCTTTTGGATTTGATAGTCTTGGATAATATACCAATCTTGCTCCACAATCGACACAATATCTGTTGGCCCTTCTAGTTCTGACCAATGTAACTCTCCTGCATTATTGTTAATGTGCGATCATCTATTAGATCTATGTTGTCTAATAGAGTAAACCAATTACTAACAACCGATCAATATTTCTAAACTCGAGTTTAGAAATAAGGCGCCTCCCACCAGACTTGAACTGGTGACCAACCGGTTAACAGCCGGTTGCTCTACCACGCTGAGCTAGGGAGGCACAAGTTAAGACCTTGGCAAAAGTGATTTAATTCTTACGAAATATGATCTTAATTAAACAAATATATCTTTTAAACATAAATAAATCAATGTGTAAAAGGTCATTTTGATCCTTTGTTAACCCATCTAATTTTACCACATCGTTTACAGATGTGATGATCTCCAATGTAATATCCTTTCCCAAATGAGAATACCCATTCATGTCCTTTTTCTTTGCACAATGAATCCTTTCTAATATATTTAATTATTTTGATTGCTTGGTTTAATGAAAAATTTTTTGATTTCAAAAAAGAATTGATTGGAATCTTATTTTTTTTCACAAATGATAATTATGACTCAGAACATTATAAACTCTGTTGTACAATTTCTTTTAGTCAATAACTAACAAACATTTTTTGATTGTATTGAAAAATATACTACCCTGATCATAATTTATTTTATATTTGTTCATAATTAAATTTTTTATAATTATTATAATCGATCTTTTGATTAAATTAATATAATTTTTGTTTGATTTTTTCATATGTGAACAACTTGTCCCAATACTAATCATTTAGTGAACAATTGAAGATCATTTGGA
>JAJRWR010000008.1 GCA_024276695.1 archaeon | reverse complement strand
TTGTTGCATGCATTCCAAAAAGGAATTACAAAACAAAAGGTAACAATCAAATCAAAACAATAATTACAACAAGACACGATTTGTAGTGGAAAGATTCTTTGCATGGATCAAGTGCGGATTCCACAGAACAAGAATTAGATACGAAAGAAAGATTGAGAACTATCTTGGATTGGCAAACATTGCATGTGTCATGATGTATTGGAGAGTATTGGGATGAGTTGAATATTGAGTGATCCTGTTATCGTACTTATTTTATTACTAACCGATGAATTAATCATATTTTGTGCGATATCCATGCTTTTTGAACCTGAAATCTGATCAAGTTTTTCATCGAATGTACCATCAAGTCTCTCACTCTCTACGGTATATGGTAATCCTCCCCAAAATTCTCTTGATTTTAGATTTACAAATGTTTTAAAAGCATTGTCTATTGTTTTCTCTATTTCATCTTCATTTGTTGTTTGTATTGATGCAATTTTTTTATCCTGAATTAATCTAATGCCAAAACTCTCATCAAAATTCTGCTTCAGTTCGACAATTTCTGAATCTGTAATTCTAACAGTTGTAATTTTTTTCTTAACTCTGATAATGTCGCACTCATCAACTCCTATTTTCTTTGAATGACTAAGTGCCTTTTCTAAGGCAGACAAATTATTGCTTCCTTGGATTTTTGTAATTGAATCTATTTATTTTTATCAATTCTACGTAAGATCCAAATTGTGTATCTGTAACTTTATCAAGCTTGTCATCTATTTCCTCGTCCCCCTCAAACTTTTTTAAAATTTCATAATGTGTATTTCTCTCAGCTGGAACTCTTCCAATTTCTTTTACCATTCTTCTAATCTCTTTTGGTTTTAACAATTGGCCGTATTCAGAACCTGCAGATGTAGAGATACTTTCATTGATTAGAGTTCCACCAAAATCATTTGCCCCCCACATTAATAACAACTGAGACATTTTTTGCCCCTCTTTGACCCATGACATTTGTAAATTATCAATAGAATTATTCAACATTATTCTTGAAACTGCATGAGTGAGTAAAACATCATTTCCACTACCGCCTTGTCTGATCCCCTCATGTAATCCATGTATATACATTGGTGCTTCATTGTGAATAAAATTTAGAGGAACAAATTCGGTAAATCCCCCCGTCTCTTTTTGAATATCTCTTAATCTTACAATATGTTTTACTCTGTCTTCAAGTGTTTCTAGATGACCGAACATCATAGTTGATGTTGTATTGATTCCCATCTTATGTGCACTTTTAATGACTGTCTCCCAGTCCTCCACACTAATTCTTCCAGGTGATATCTTATCTCTTAGTTTTTGATCTAGAATTTCAGCGGAAGTTCCTGGGAGTGTGTTTACCCCTGCTTCCTTCATTCTTTTCAAAAATTCTTCAATTGACACATTTGAACGAGTTGCTCCATATAGAATTTCTTCAGGGGAAAATCCATGAATGTGGATATCTGGAATTTCTTTTTTGATATTCCTACAAATATTTTCATACAAATCTCCTTCCATATCTGGTGGCAGTCCTGCTTGAATACAAACTTCTGTTGCTCCTAATTGGTATGCTTCTTTTGCTCTACGTACTATCTCTTCATTTGGTAGGAAATATCCTTCCTCCTCTCTGAAATCTCTACTAAATGCACAAAAACCACATTGTTTAATGCAGACATTTGTAAAGTTGATATTTCTATTTACCACATATGATACAATATCCCCAACTCTTCTTTTTCTTAATTCATCTGCAACTAGACCTACTAAATGAAAGTTAATTCCTTGAGCGTTAAATAATGCCAATCCGTCATCTACAGAAATTTCTTTTTCAGATAATGAATTGTTTAGAATTCCTGCAATGACTGGATCTGCATTTCTGAAAAGTGAATCTATGTTGATTGTCATCTCCAATATTCCTCTTTTACGAATCCTTCCTCATCTTCAATGATTGCTATCTTATCTCTTAACTCTTTGCTAACAAAAGAAAAGTATTCTGGGTATACTGGGAATCTACATTTTAAATCAAACCCTGCTTTTTTTGAGTTCTCATCTACTTTGTCAATTTCAGGCCATGAAAATTCAGGATTTACAAAATCCTGTGTCAGTGGTGATATCCCTCCCCAATCGTTTATTCCAACTGATAAGAAACTTTGATATGATTTTGGAGACAAATTTGGTGGGATCTGTATGTTCATCTGCGGCATGATAATCCTAGATAATGCAACAACTAGTTTGAAATATTTTTCATCTGCTGATGGCTCATCTTTCATTTTGGTATCTTGCTTTGGCTGAAAATTTTGTAAAATCACTTCTTGAATATTCCCATGTTTGTCATTGAGTTGTTTTATTGCAAATAATGAATCAATTATCTCATCCATTGTTTCTCCAATCCCTACTAGAATTCCTGTAGTCATTGGAATGCCGAGTTTTCCAGAATTCTCTAAAATTTCCAATCTTGTTTTTGGTCTTTTACTTGCTGCCAAATGATGTGGCATTCCTTTTTCTGTTAACCGTTCACTTACATTTTCAAGCATTACCCCCATTGAAACGTTGGTTTTCTTCAACGCTTTCATCTCTTCATAGTTTAGATTTCCAGCATTGGTATGTGGAAATAGACCTGTTTCTAATGCAAGTTCTGATGCATGAATTAAATACTCAGCCGTACTTTTGAATCCATTTTGCTTTAACCAGTCTCGTGCTTCTTGGTATCTTTGTTCAGGCTGTTCGCCTGTAACAAACAATGCTTCAACACATCTGTATTTTTTTGCAAGTACTAGCAATTCTGAAATTTGCTGTTTTGACATTAAGGAAAGTTTTGCTTCCCCCGGCTCTGATTTGTAGGTACAATATGAGCATGTATCCTTGCAAAGATTGGCAATATTGAAAAATACTTTTTTGGAAAATGTTACAGAATCTTTTTTGAATTTTTTTCTTAAACTTTGAGCTACTAAAAATAAATCATTTGGATTCTCAACTGCTTTTTGATAAACTCCAATTATATCTTGGCGAGATGCCTGCTTATTCTCTAAAATATCATTTAAACTCTCAGAGTCAAAGACAAGATTGTTCAACAGAAGAATTTCTTGTTAGCAAGTATTTATGCTTGTATTGAATTAATTTCCATTTGGTCTTTCTTGAAGTACAATTGTGATGTTTGTTGTCCTTCCATCCCTTAAAACTTCTAAAACCATTTTATCTCCTACTGATTTTGCCCTCTGGAGATGAACCAAAATATCATCAATTTTTCTTACTTCAATTCCATCTACTGCCAAAATGATATCCCCACCCATTGGATAATTCATTCCGTCAACTTCGATGGTTTTATCTGAACCAATCAATCCTGCATCAAATGCCGGACTGTTTTCTACAACTGTAATTACGAGAAACCCTATCGCATCTTTTAGATTCAGAACACTTGCCATATCTGGATCAATATCTCTACCTGAAATACCAATCCATGGATGTTTGTATTCTCCTTTATCTACTAGTGTTGGAATGATTTTAGCGACTGTTTGTGATGGGATGGCAAATCCTACACCTGTGAATTCACCTGTAGCTGATTGTATTGCAGTGTTGATGCCGACAATCTCTCCACGCATGTTAAGTAATGGTCCTCCCGAATTTCCTGGATTAATCGCGGCATCTGTTTGAATTACATCTGGAATGGAATAACCTGAACCTGATGGTAACAATCTGCCTAGTTGACTGACAATTCCTGAAGTCATTGAACCTGATAATCCAAATGGATTTCCAATTGCGGCAATTCCTTCACCCACTTTGAGATTTGAAGAATCTCCGATTAATAGAGGGCGTAATAAAACCAAATCTGCATTAACTTTGATTACTGCAAGATCTGTATATTCATCCACTCCAATAATTTCCGCATTATATGATCTACCATCAAGAAATGTAACTACTACTTTGTTTGCATCTTTAACCACGTGAGCATTTGTTATGATGTGTCCTTTTTTATCAAAGACAAAACCTGATCCTACCCCTCCTGTAATATCTTCTGATTCGCCTCTTTGAACATTTACTCTAACTACTCCTGGTTCTGATTTTTCAAAAATTTCAATTAATGATAAATTCTGTGTAAATAATGGAGTTGCTTCTGCAATTATATCTGCTGATGGTTTGCTAGTTACACTAATTTCTGGTTTCAATGATTCTGGCGGATAAATAAACAATACTGCAACAATGGCAATTACCATTGCGGCACCAATTGCCCCGCCTACAAACATTCCAGATTTGTCCATGAGATTTTTTATTCTTAATTTTCTATCTAAAAGGCTTGCTATACACTAATTGAATCTTGAGAATGATCTTTCATTGAATAACTTCTTCCTCTCCAAGTAACTGATGATGTTCTTTTTGCCTGCAATAATCCACTTAAAAATCCTAAAACAACTACGAAACTCCCTAAAGGTGCAAATAACGCATATCTTATTCTTAATTTTAATCCGATTTTTATTTCAACTATTGCACCGATGTAAATTAGAATTGAAGCAATTGCTGATGTTACACAAAGTAGTTTCATAGATAATGTTTCAACAGATAGTACTGCAGATATTACAAATATTGGAAATGGCACAAATAACAAAAATACAATTGCAAAAAATATTCCGATTGCAATTTGTCCACTTTGAAGATACAATGGTATCATTAGTCGTTTTAGAGCATTCCATAATGTGCTCTTGTCTCGTGCCCAAATGGCCTCAATCAGATGCTCTCCGCGCACCATTTTCATTTTATATCCTGCATCCTTTACTTTTTTGCCTAATGCACCGTCTTCAATAATTTCATGTTTTACTCCTTCATGTGTGCCAATTTCTTGATATGTCTTTTTTTTCATGATGAAAAAACTACCAAAAAAATATCCTGTTTTCTTTTTTGGATTATTTACATTTAATGCTGAAAATCTAGTGTGTAAAAATGTTGAAATCATTGGAAGTGTGATGTTTGTCCAAAAATCAAATGTAAGCATTTTTGGAATTGCTGATAATGCATCTAAATTAAACGAGTTCAAATGAGTTGCTGCAAGAGTGATGACATTCTTGGCATGTTTGGTATCTGCATCTGTAAATAACAATAGTTCGCCTGTTGCTTTTTTGTAACCTTCTATACATGCCCAGTTCTTCCCCATCCATCCTTCTGGTTTTGGTCTTGCTGAAACTGGAATTACTTTGGGATATTTTTTTGCATACTCTGAAATTATTTTTCCTGTTGAATCCTCTGATGAATCATCAATTACAATTATTTCATAATTTTCATAATCTTGCTTTATCAATGAGTCTAAACATTTTCCAATATGCTCTTCTTCGTTTCTAGCTGGTAGTATGATGGAGACTTTGGGATTACCTTTTGATGTATTTTCAAATTTATCTAGATGTGGAGTTAGTCTAAAAGAGTTTACCATTGATTTGATGAGAAATATCCAAGCCCCACAAATCCCAATTAAAATTGCAACTAGGGTATAATTGAAAATATCTATGATTAAATTCATGAAATCTATCTCTCGATTTCTTCTTTGATGCTTTGCATGGCTTGCTCTGTTCCGCTTTTGATATGTTTTTTTATCATACCGGTAAACATGCCCATCATGCCAGTTAGTCTGATATCCCAATATGTTGAAAGTATGGTTTTTTCATCTTTTCTGACAAGTGATATTATTTTTTCACCATCAATGATTCCTTTGGTAAACTTTGCCTCAATCTTCTCTTTAGGATAAATTTTGACTTCTTGCAAGCATTTTTGATCTCTAAATGCTATTGTGACTTCTCTTTTGATGGTGTTATCTTCTTTGGAAATATTTCTAACTTCTTTTGTCCCTTTCCAAAATTTTGGCTCATTATCTACATCTGAGACAACATCCCATACCTTGTCTATGCTTGCATTGATTTCTATTTCTACCTGTATTGTAGCCATGACCTATCAACATTTGTGCCGCATTAAATATATTAGATTCCTACGGCATTTGAAATAGACTGTGATGGGTAACATGCCTAAAATCCGGAACATTAACTCCAGTTCCAATGGCGTTTGCCATTCTTCCGTCACAGTCACTTAAACTTTGAAATAAAATGAAACCAACAAAATACATGCCAAAAATTGAAACTTTAGACGGTGCTGGTTTTTGGAAAAATGCATATGCTCATCAACGTGGAAAACTATTGAAAAAAGTCAATGTACCTGAAGATCAGATTGTTGAATTAGCTAACAAAAAATACATGGAAATTCCAGCTGCTTTAAGATATGAAATTGAAACTAGCGGAATTAACAAAAAAGATTTACAATGACATTCGAAATTCATTTTAACGGGAAAAATTAAGATTTATCATGTCTACCGTATCCTATGATGATTTTGCAAAGTTAGACCTTAGGGTTGCAAAAATTATTACAACTGTCCCTATTGAAGGAAAATCAAGAATCATCAAAGGTACAATTGATTTGGGAGGAGATGATCAACGTGATGTGATAATTGGAGGTGCCCAATATTTTCAACCCGAAGATATTGTAGGAAAGACTGTAATTGTTCTTGCAAATCTTGAGCCTAAAAAAATGGCAGGTGTAGAATCAAATGCAATGTTGTTGGCAGCTGATGTTGATGATAAACCGTTTTGGTTGACTGTCACTGAAGATGTTCCATTAGGTAGCCCAATAAAATAATCATGTACAATTAAAAATTAATGAAAATAGGTTTTAACTTATGATGTCAATCATAAATCATTAATTCTTTCTCTTCTAGTAATGAATGTAAGTTATTCACAGAACGATACACGTCTTGTTCATGTTTGGCCCCAGTACAGACTAGTTTTCCTGATGAGAATAACAAAATTACTGTCTTTGGGTCTACCATTCTATGAATGAGTCCTGGAAATTGTTCTGGTTCATACATACTTCGTGGCAATGTTCTTGCAGCTTGCTCCAAATGGATTTTTCCTCCTAGATTAATGGATGCGACAATATTTTGAATTGTTACCACTGCATTTTTTTTAACTTTGATTCCTCCTTTTCTAAGATTTTGTACAACTGTTTTTACTGCTTTTTTGGCCATTTCTTCAGATTTTGAACCAGTACATACCATTTTACCTGAAGTGAAAATCAATGTTGCAGTTTTTGGAGTTTTTAACCTGAAAACCAGTCCTGGAAATTGATCCGGATGATATTCTACATCTGGAAATTTCCTTGTAATGTCATTCAAATCCATCTTTTGCATCACGTCTGCTGAAGCCACGACATTCTCTACACTAACAATGGGTTTTGTTTGTGGCATATTTGGCTATTTTGTATTTGAACTATAATAAAAGCACTCGCCATTATTCAGCCTAAAAAACACATTTTTCATTTTCATAGATGTCATATTATTTGAAATTGGGACGAATGCTTTAATTTGGTTCTGAGAATTATTGATTCTAGTGAATTTCACAAATTTTGATTTAGATCAGTTGTTTTCGATGGGCGATGATTCAAATCCGCTGATGATGGTAATCTGGATTCTTCCGATAATCCTTTTCGTATTTTATGGGCAACAAATACAACTTTTTGTTACATCTAGAGAAATTAAAAAAGGACTTAAAAAATTAGATGGTTTTAGAGATGAATCTAAAATTGAGTTGATTAATTATCTCAAAAATAATCTTCAGGTGAAAAATGATCCTATGAAACAAATTGATAAATTTTTAGATTATTTTACAATCATGCCAGTTGATATGGATCCTAATGGAATTGTTGATAAAGTCCATCATATAGTCCGGTCTAGAGAAGATTACACTAGAGCACATGTAAAATCACTATCTCCTAAAATGAGTGATATTGAATTAACTAGAGTCCAAACTTTGCTTGAAATTGCATCATCACTACAAATGATTTACAAAATCGTCAATCACATGTTTTTGACTGCCAAAAAACAAAACAATTATCCTTTAATTTTACCATTACAGATGATTTTGCCCTTTATTATGGAGCAAGCAGAGGCTATGAAAGAAGCAATTTCCGCATTCAAATCCGGCCAACCAATCGGTGATGGAATTGGTCCAATGGTTGTTGGAAAAATAATGTTGGAATGTGAAAAAGAAACTGTGGCATTTCAAACATCTCTTTCAAAAATTGACTTTGAGGACAGAAAATTATTTCTTTTAAAAGCTCAAGGCCCTGGCTCTACAGTTGGTAGACCTGCAGATGCTCTACAAACAATTACTTCTAACAATAAACTCGATGCAATAATAATGATTGATGCTGCATTGAAAATGGAGGGTGAAGATTCAGCAACAACTGCTCAAGGGTTTGGGGCAGCTATTGGTGGTATTGGTACTGAAAGATTCCAAATTGAGGTAATTGCTACAAGTAAAAATATTCCAATATTCTCTATTGTGGTTAAACAATCAGTTAAAGAAGCAATTGCTTTGATGACAAAAGAAATTGCTGATACAGCAGAAGATGTACGTACACAGATCTTTGATATGATTCGTGAAAACACTAGTCAGGGACAATCAGTGGCAATTATCGGTGTTGGTAATACCGCAGGAGTCCCGCAGTGATGTTTTCAAAGAAAAAAATTACCACTGCATACACTGTAGAACAATGCACAAAATGTAACAAATTGATAAAAAGAAAATTCCACGATGGTGATGTATTATTCACAGAATCCACAAAATGTAATTCCTGTGATGGCTTGACAAGGATTGAAAAAATCTTTGGTGAAACTATCGAGCAATAAATTATAGATTACTTTGTTTTGTATTTCACATTACAAAAAGGACAAAACCATGTTTCCTCTTCTCCTTGTTCTTTGAACATTAATCTACCACATTCTGGACATGGTTTAATTTCTTCATTCAAAATTCTTTGTCTCAATTGATACTCATTGGACACGAGTTGTCACTGTCACCCCATCATCATTTGGAATGAATGTGTGCTCTGCTTGTGCGACTCTTTGTTCGTTTACTTCAATCAGAACTGGATATGCTTGAATTGCTTTCTTCTTTACCAAAAAATCTAACAATTCTCGTGCTTTCTTTTCTTCCCATTCTTCTGTTAACCATCTTAATGCAAATGGCAACATGTTATAATTTTCCCAAATAAAATCAAGCATTTTATCTCCTTCCACATTCTTTGTTTTTTTTCGTGAATTTAATGCAAAAATATTTTTTATTTGTCCATTTCTAACAAATCCTCCTCCTTGTTCAGTTGTTACAAACGGTTCACATGCATAAGCTGAATTTTCTGAAAGTGAAAATCCCCCAATTGACCAAATATTTGGAATAGATCTTCCTGCATGTATTGTATATTGATCCAATGAATGACCGCTAAGATTTGCAATTGGTTTGAATCCCATTTTTTTAATTGTAGTTTCTATTGTTCGTCCAATGTCACTAGCTTTGACACCTGTTTTTATCATTGACATTGCGTTTGCTAATGCTTCTTCTGCAGATTGAACTAGTCCATCAAATTGAGCATCATAACAAATAGTTACTGCAGTATCTGCGATATATCCATCAATCTGTGCACCCAGATCAATTTTTACTAAATCTGTATCTTTGATTGTGATTGGATCACTTGGTTCTGCAGTATAATGTGCTGCAATTTCATTAATACTTGCATTTACTGGAAATGCACATTTTGCACCTCTTTTTTTAATCTCTCCTTCAATTTCCTCACAAATCTCAAAAACTGATTTACCTATCCAGTCTTTTGCTCTGACCATTTCCCTTACTTCTGCAGCAATTTTTCCTGCTTTGATGTATTGTTCTATTTGCACCATTTCGATCCTGATTTTACCTTTAAAATGATTATCTGTGAAGCTTAAATTGGGCGATTTTCTGGTTTTACTGGGATCGTGGTCTAGCTTGGTATGATTCTGCGTTTGGGACGCAGAGGTCGCGAATTCAAATTTCGCCGATCCCACCAGCACATCTTATTATCAATTACTTTCTACTCTAACTGCCGAGCAATGAGGAAGAGTTAGAGTAATGACTTTGAAATGAAGTAAACTAATCGAGTCTGAGCTCCGGCATATTTTTATGAATTATGTTATTCCTTGGGTTTATTGAAATTTGAAAGACGCGATATTATCTTGATTGTGGGTATTTTTCTTGTTGTTCTTGGAATTACTCAATACATCCCTTTTCAATATTCTGTTTTGATTGGAATATTTTTTTATTTTGTAGTCAAAATTTACGTGGAAAAGAGACGACAATCTATTGCGAATGCTGTAGGTGATGGAATATGCATGGAATGCGGTTCTAGGATTATTGATAAAAAATGCCCAAAATGTGACTATTTTCAAGAATGATTTCTACGGATCCCCTAAATAACAAAAAATACCTATTTTAGGCATGAAAAACATGCCCAAAGTCCGATTTTTCAGGTCAACTTTAACAACTAGCTCAACTTTTCCTCAATTCCATTCTAAAATGAGTCTATTAGGCAATCAAATCAGGAATTAAACATGAATCGTAATGTACCACTAGTATTATCCGTGATCCTTTTTGCAGGAATCTTAGTTCCTGCATATGCTCAAACTGCTGATCATGTTGTAATTAACGAAGTCGACATTAATCCTCCAGGTGATGATTCCGCATCTATTTCTGAATGGATTGAATTGTACAACCCGACTGACTATGACATTGATATAGGTGGATGGAGTGTTGCATCTACAACTATTCTTAAAAAAACAATGATGATTCCCTCTGGAACTGTAATTAAATCTGGACAATTTCTAACTTATTCTTATGATAAAGTTTGGTTTACTGATCTAAATGAATCCGTTGAACTTAGAGATGAAAACAATCTTGTGATTGATAAAACTCCTGTTGTTTCAGATTTACAAAATGATTTTACTTCTTGGCAGAGACTCTATGATGGATTTGATTCTGATAATTCTGATGATTGGAAGTTTGTAACCTCAACTGCTGGTTCCTCTAATGGCAAATTAGTTGAAACTCAAGAATCTGCAGGAGTTTCTGTTGTTGTAAATTCTGAAAAATCCTCTTATTTGTTTGGGGATGTAGCAGTAATTTCTGGAAGTGTTTCTGAAGAAGTTTATGTTTTGAAACCTTTTTTTCAACCTGAACAAATTGTAATAACTATATCTGGTCCAAATTTTGATAAAACTTTAACGATGTATCCTGATTATAACTTAAATTATGAAACTACACTTAGCTTACATCAAGTCTTGGGAGTTAACGAAGGAAATTATGATGTATCTGTAAGTTATGCAGGTGCAACTGACGCTACCAGTTTTTCAGTAGGATATGAAATAATTGAAAAAGAAATCAAAGAAGATGGAACACTTGGAATTACTACTGACAAATCACAATACATTCCAGGGCAATGGGTGACTATTTTTGCATCCGGTACTGAGATTATTCCTTTTGAGGGAATGAAGTTTACTGTAACTGACAATGGAGATAATGTCATATCTGAAGGAAATATCTTTCCAAATTCAAGTGATGACTTTGAAACTAGTATTTTTATAACTACTGTTAATCCCAGATATGGAACTTATAACATACATGCTGAATACTTTGACAGATCTGCTTCTACCTCATTTGAAGTTGTAGAAGATTTCAAAGAAGATGTCCCAATTTCTTTGTGGGCTGATAAAGAAGCATATGGCTTGGGTAATGTTGTAAATATTTCTGGTAGACTAAATGATGTTTTTGTCGGTACTATGAATTTGGAAATTGTTCAAACAAAACAAACTAGTCTTGGAGGTATTGCTTATTCTGGCAGTGATGCTGGATTTAAAATTCTAGATGGGGTGACTGTTCAAGGTGATGGCTCTTTCGCTTATTCATTTACAATTCCTGATAATCCCCTTAGATTAGGTGATTACAAAATTTCTGTATCTCAAGATGTTGGGTCTGCCAAAATCATTATTCCTGTAGTGGATGATCCTGAAAATTTTGTTGCGTCTGATGATCCATTAACCGTTGAGATGGATATGAATGTCTATGAATTTGGCGATACCATGACGGTTAGTGGTTTCGTACAGGATCCTTATGGAAATACTAGTTACAATACTGGTGCGAACGTCAAAATTTCAATTTCTCATGAGGATGGATCTCCTTTGGAAATTGAATCACTGTCAAAAAATAACAATGTAATTGTCGGTTATGACTTTTCTGCAATTCCTGAAATTTCTGGACGTTATTCAGTACAAGTTGATGTGACCAAAAATATTTTCACTACTGGAAACTATGTGGTGAAATCTGAGTATCAGTCATACACTGCGACTCAATTATTTTCCATTACAGATTCTCTTGATTTGACAGGTGGGCCTGTAATTACCCTTGATAAGGAAGTCTATGGTTTGGGTGAGACTGTGTATCTTAATGGTGTTATTCCTCCTACTGGTGATAATTCAATTGATATTTCAATTACTTCTCCTGATGGCAGTATACGTAATTCTGGTGCAACTATTGATAACCAACGTTTCTCATGGTCTTGGGTTACTCCAATAAGTGAAAAACAGGCAACCCTCAAAGATGATGATGCTGAAAGAAATGTGAAAAAATCTAATTTTGGAGTATATAAAATCAAGGCCTCTATTGCATCTGAGAGTGTAGATCTCTTCTTCAAAGTTTCTGCAGATCCTGAAAATGATTCTTTGTCTACTACACCACTCTTTGTATCTACAGAAAAATCTCTGTACAAAGCTGGTGAAAAATTAAAAGTTATTGGAAATGTTATTCCCCGACAACAAGGTGATGAAGGCCTTGTAATTCCTGAAAGAGTAACAATCAAAATTCTTGATGGAACTTTCCCATTCAAACAAATCCATGAATCTTCTGTTTATCCAACTCAAGGTGGTGATTTCTCAAGTCTTTTTGAATTACCTGCTACCATATTTAGTGAAGGTCTCTATACTGTAAAAGCATCATATTCTAATATTTCTGATAATGCTGAATTTAGTGTTACAAATGACTTTGTATTTGGTATAGATGATGATTTAACTTTATTATTGAATATTGAAAAATCGGAATATTATCCTGGTGATGTTGTAGTGATTTCTGGAAAACCTAACAAATTAATTTATCTTGAAGCATTTGACGTAAGTGTAACTTCTAAAACAGATGATGAGATTACATGTGGCTCATTTATTTGTGGAAGTAATTCTGTTGCAGCAACTACTATTCGACCAAGTCCATCTGGATCTTTTACTCATCAATTTGTAATTCCTGACAGTTTATCTTCAATTGGAACGTATGAAGTTACAGTTGATGCTGATTTTGAGACAAAATCTATTCAATTTGATGTGATTGAAAAACCAGTCTCCCTAACATCCAATACTGTAATTGAGAAAGAAAATAGAATTTCTGAGAAGATAATCTCAATCACTACTGAAGAAAAAACTTCTGATGATGTAACTATTGCACCTAGGGTAATTTCTGGTTCTTTGATTACTCCTTTAAGAGGAGATGAACCCAATGTGAATCTCAAAGTCTCCACGCCAACTGGCGTGTGTATTATTGGATCTGATGATGACTGTCTAGTGAAAGAATCTACTAGAAAACAAGGTCAAATTTATGATATTGTAGAAGTGGATGGAATTAGTCTTAACGTACGGTATAGTGGCCCTGATGTCCGTCTAGAAAAATTCAGTATTTTGCCTGCTTCTATTGAATTCTTACCTGATACAAATTGGAATATTGAAGTGATCAAAGAAGATCAAGTGACAAGATTTTACTATAAAGTAACATACAAAACTTTAGAGTAAATTCAAAATACTCTGAATTTAATTCTTTATTGATATGAAATTGCAAGTTTTAATGTTTTATCAAGATGATCCCAAAAAATGTACAGCTGCCAAAATGGTAAAATTTGGTCTCGCACAAAATATCAAAAAAATTAGTTCTAAAGGTTTAGTGTTGGATCCTTTTTCTGAAAAAACTTTACTTCCTAAAGATCAATCAGTGATTCATTCTATTATTGGGATTGATTGTTCATGGAATCTTGTAGACCAAACTTTCTCTAAAACATTTGCTGGTATCAAAAGAAAACTTCCCCCATTACTTGCTGGTAATCCTGTAAATTATTCAAAATTAAATAAATTAACTACTGTTGAAGCTTTGGCTGCCTCCTTATTTATTTTAGATTCTAAAGAACAAGCATTAGAATTACTTAACAAATTCAAATGGGGACATACTTTCTATGAACTTAATCAAAATCTTTTAGATGAATATTCAAAACTTGAAAATGCAGAACAAATAGAACTCATCCTAAAAGATTATGGTTTGTTATGATTACCTCTTTTTTAGATAAATTATTACTCCGATAATTGCCACTATTAGAATAATAAAAATAGAATAATCTGATTTATTTTCTGAAAATTCTACATTTTCTGTCAAACTTGTTGGCAATTCTGTTTTTTCTTCAATAATCATGAAACTTGATTCATAAAAATCAGGTTTTAGAACTGAATCTGAAATTGCAAAAATTTTGATATTGTTTGCACCAATTCCCAAATTCTGGGTTTTCTCTAAAGGCAAATTTATGACTGTGTCATTATTTTCTATTTCTAGTGTTTCTGATGATACTTGTTTTCCTTCACTATTTGTTAAAAAGTACAAAATATAGTCTGCATTCTCTGTTTCTATGCCTATTTTGAAATCATCTCCTCGTTGAACAACCTTTTCCAAATCTATTTTTTTGATTATTGGAAATTCTGTATTTTAAAATTTTGACCATTCCCCAATTTTAAATGGATAAGAGTCATCATCAAACGCATTAACTGTAATAGTTCGAGATTCTGGTGAATATGATTTGAGATAAAATGGTCCATTACTAATCACTGCATGGTTATTCTTCTCAATCCATTTTATCGAGGAATCATATCTATTTTGATAATATTTCAAATTTTGATTATTTTCATTTAATGCTTCAGGGATGTAGTTGCTATCTTTGAATTCTTGTAAATAATCTTTGATAGTATTTGCATCATTTGGAATAATTAATGATAACCAATTAACATTTTTGCTTGTTGCCCCTGATCTGGAAAATGAAACTTTGCCATCTATTACTGCTTTTTCCATTGCGACTGTAATCTCCCAAGGCATTGAACTCCACAATACTGCCCAATCAGCAATTTCACCCTCATCAAAATGCCAATAGTCTACATATACCTCAAGTGTGTCCTTATCTATTGGGTTTATTCCTATTATTGTTTCAATACTTTGTGCTGCCCTTGGAGTGAATTCTGCATCAAAAGTTTTATCGTTTTCATCAGTCTGTGTTCCCCATTCTGTTGTAAAATATAATGAATGCAAAATATCATTCATATCCATTTTTTCTCCATTATGCCAATTACTGAAATTAAAATCAAATACTACTTTGCTTGTAGCTAAAGTATTTGGATACACATTACTCCATTTTTGTAATGTTGGATTCCACACTTTTGCATTTTGTGGTACATCGAGTTTCCCATTTGGTCCTGCAGTTTCTACTTTCCACTCTGCCCTGATTGGAAATGTTTCGCCTGTAAATGGATGCTTGAATGTTGCAGGATCTGAGATAATTCCCCAAATTTGTCTACTATAACTATCAGATAAGCCCATAACTGGATTCCATGCTGCTTGATAGATTTGTTTTACGCCGATAACAAATTCATTATTATCACTTTTTGCATTAATTGGAGTAAATCTACTTGGAACTCCTGCACCAAAATCATTGACTATCCCAATGACCCTATTATTTACAACATACTGATCAATTTTGCTTGCCAAAAAAATTCTGACTGATTCATTAACCCCTTCAATTACCGCCTCTTGAATTAACTCTGATCTTTTTTCTGATGATTCAAAATCACCTGTGTATATTTTCTGAGTTAATTCATCTAGTTTGTCATTTTTGTAATTCCAATATGTAGGATCATTGAATCCTGGCATGTTTGAAAACCAAGGTGAATACATTTGCCCTAATCCTATAGAATCATATTTTACAAATGCTGAACGTCCCCACCCTTCAGTGTATAAACTCCATTTCAAATCAGATGGGTTTGACCCATAAACAACAACATATGCTTTGTTAAGATCTCCAAAATCTTTCTTGACTGTAAACCCAACTCTCTCTAATTCTACTGCCAAAATTTCGCCAATTGATTTTCTGACAGGATCATCACTTCTAATGAACATTGTAATTGTAATTGGTTTTTCATTCATTTGCCATTTATCATTAATTTTATTTGCTCCTTTTTCTTTTAGTGCTTTGGTGATGATTTCGTTTGCAAGCCCAGGATTGTATTTGAAATTGAATAACTCTAATTGCCCAATCACTGTAAGGTATTCTGGTTCTGATGGTGTATAGTACGAAATGATTGGTGCCCCATATCCTCCCATCAATTCATTTACAATTAGTTTTCTATCTACCAAATAATTTAATGCAAATCTAATTTCTTGATTTGAAAATGGATTGAATTCTTCAGACTCTGCAGGATTTACAATGATGCTATATGATCCCCCTGTAGAATCGAAAACTTGTAATCCTTCTCTTGCTTGATTAGTTTCTAATCTATCTGGCGAAACTGTATAATAATATACATCAAGATTCCCATTTCGAACTTCTTCAAGTGCAGTGTTCTCATCTAAATATTGAATAAATTTTACTGAATCAAAATATGTGCTTTTTTCTGCAAAAGATTCATCATACATGATTATGGATACTGAAATAGCTAGTATGATAACTAGCAATATTTTCATGTCATTACTTTTCAAACCATGTAATAAAACCTATATCATAAATCTATATTATAATACCCTGATATTATTAGCTCCTAAAACCTATATTTCTAACATGCATCAAAACTCACAATTGAAAATTCACCCTAAAATGATAATTGGATTACAAGGAATTATTTCTGGAGGAGTATCTGTTGAGGATTTTTCTGCTGTTACAAAAATGAATCATAATGAATCTAAAACAATTTTAGATGAATTCATTAAAAACAATATTGGGACAAAACGAGATAATTCATATCATTTTGAAGATGGTGACAAATTAAAAATTGCAGTTGCTCTACTTGAAAAAGGTTCTCCAATAGATGAAATTTCAATCGGATTAGGTTGGAAAGACTTTGAAGGATTGACTGCTAAAATATTATCTGAAAAAAATTTTGCAGTTTTAAAAAATCTGATGTTAACAAAACCTCGAATGGAGATAGATGTTGTGGGAATTAGACTTGGAATTGCTATTCTAATTGATTGCAAACACTGGAAGCGTTACAGTACATCTGCGTTATCTACTGCTGTCAAAAAACAAATCGAACGAACAAAACAATATGTTGTAAAAACTCCTGGATCTGTTGCTGTGCCTGTAATTGTTACATTGTATCAAGATAAAATTGATTTTATCAAAAATGTGCCTGTTGTTCCTATTTTTCAATTTGCCTCATTTATAGATGAATTTTATGGAAATATTGATCAAATGAAGACTATAGGAACAAACTAGTTACAAACAATATCACACATCCAATCACAAACCCTTTGGTAATTTTTAGAGAATTATCTAATGCTTTGGAATAATCTTCATAAATTCCCTGTCCCATCACTTTAACATTTGATTCATTTTCTAAAATTTCAAATTTTGTTGATACAGTATTACTTTCTGCAGTTTTTGCAATTTCAAAAAACCATTTTGCTAGTTTATCTGCATTTGTAATTAATCCTAATTGATAGTATCCATTTCTATTTCTAGCTTTAACTGGTGCATAATGCGTATCTGATGTACAAATTTCAAGTAATTGATAATCTCTCTTTGCAAAAATATCTGTAATTTTCTCTCTGACCCCGTTTTCCATATTGTTGGAATCTGCCCATCCGAGGAAATATTTTTTTCCATTAATTTTAAGACAAATAATTCCTAATCCTCCCATTCCCAAGTCTTCTGTCCATACATCCATTTCATCCGTATTGGCATAGCCGAATTCTATCGGAAAATTCTTTTTTGTAATTAGAGTATCCAAACATGATTTTGCAGCTTTTAACATATCTTCACCATCCTCTTTTGAAATTTCTTCACCCATTGCATTGTGAGTATCTACAATCAGTGTTCTTATATAATTTCTATTTTTTGCATACTGGACGATTTCTGTCTTCATGTAATTAGGAAGATCTTCCATGCCATGTGGAGATAATGATAAAAACAATAGTGGATTATTTCCAAAAAGTAAACCTGTTACTCTAGCTTTGTTTATTTGAACTGTTACTGGTTCTGTACATTGCATGCCTTCTTCTTTGACTTTACTGTTCTCTAAATCTTTCAAAAATTTTTCAACTTCATTTCTTGATGGGAGGTTTAATGCATGATCTGAAATACTGTGCATGATCATTGCTGATGACGAAAAATTTTTGTAAATTAGATAAGGGATATTGCTTCCTCCTACGGGGTGATATGGCCCTGGATGTATTCCCGGTAAGACTATTCTGAATTCCTTTTGGCCATCCTGTGTCGAAAATTTTATTTGTGATGTACTTATTTTGGTTTCACTTGAGCGTTCTTCCATAAGCACTTCGGCATCTTCAAAATCGTTTCCTTGTGATGCAAGATATGCTTGAATTGTTTTATGTGTGCTCTCCATTCCTGGTCTTCCTGCTCTATCTGTTACAAACGACCATACACTTGCAATTATGATAAAAGATATCCCATATCCCAATCCAACTGGTTCACTAAGTATTGAAATCCATAAATCTTGTGGAATTAATACCAGAAACATTGCTAGTGGTTGAATTAAACAAATGGCCCAAGCTTTTTTTAAACTCGCACCAAGAGTTGTAGTGTAAATTCCTATTCTAAAACCTGCAAAAAGTAATAATCCAAAAATAATGAAGAATACTTCTAAATCTTTTGACAAAACTATACTTGAAAGTATTCCCATCAAAAGTGTGACAGTCCATAACATATTTCCAAAAAGGGATGAATGCAATGATTTTGAATATTCTTTCTTTTTTGCAAATCGTGTATCTAATAACTGTGTTAAAGATAATACTCCTAAAACAATTGGCAATCTATACCAATTCTCTTCAAATCCTAAGTTACTTAAATATCCAAAATACACTGCAAGAACTGTAACTGATGCTACTATCATTGAAACAACTAGTGAAAAATACTTTGATGATGGATTAACTAGAGTGAGGGAAAATCTATTGTGTATATTTGAAACATCGTCTATCTCTTGTTCCATTGTTTCTTCACGGAGCTAAAAATAAATCGATTATCCATGAAACTACAATTAAACTAATTGGGATGGATACTACAATTTTTGGATCTATTTTGAATCCCTTTGTCTCATCCTCAAAGAATCTCATGAGACCTCCACTTGATGCTGGAAGTGGTGCTGATTTCTTATCTGCCATTATAATTCGACAACACGGATTTTAACATAAAAACTTTATTCTATGGCCAAAATTTAACCCTGAAACTATGTTTTACCTTGAGATAGTCTAAATCTGGGAATAATTAATCAATGATCTGTACTTTATATCAAATTTTAGTTATCCTTGAGATTCTATTGCCATTAAAGTAAGTGTAGTTCTTATGTGTGGAATTTTACGAATTTTTAAAGTCATCATATTTTTAAAATCCTCTGAATTTTCTGATTTTAGTTTTATTAGTATGTCTAGATTCCATAACTTCTTTGATCAAATCCCTTGATTTTAATTGATTAATCACTGGTTTTTCAAAATCAACATCACAGTTAATCATAACATACATACATCCAATCTCATTTTCCATATTAGTTATCTGTATTCCTGTGGGAATGATATAATTTATAGTCAATTATCAACTGTGAGACTAATCGAGAATTGTTTTAAGATTTTTACATCTATTTCTAATTGTAACTTCTGTTACACCTGATGCCTCTGCAATGCTCCTCTGTGTAATGTTGGTCCCCGTCTCAAGACTGGCAAGGTATAATGCAGATGCGGCCATTCCCATGGGATCTTTTCCTGCCATAAGTTGTCCTGATTCTGCTTTTCTAAGAATTCTTACTGCATGTCGTTTTGTTTTTTCTGGTAATTCAGTATTACTTGCAATTTTTGCAATACATGAAACTGGATCAATTACTGGCATTTTCAAATCCAGTTCTTTTAAGAGCATTCTATAGCATACCGAAAGTTCTTTTCTTCTAATGTCAGCTGAATTTGAAATTTCATTTAGTGTTCGTGGAATTTCAGATTCACGGCATGCAGCATACAATGAGGCTGCAATTAAAGCAGGAATTGAACGCCCTCTGACTAGTCCTTTTTCAAGTGCTTTCCTGTAAATGTAAGCTGCTTTTTCAATTACTGAATTCGACAATGACAATTTCTCTTTCATTTTGAGTAGTTGGTTTAATGCTTGTTGAAGATTTCTATCAACTGAATCTTTAGAACGACTTCTGCTATCCCAAACCCTTAATCGTTTAAAGGATGTTTTCATTGACGATGATAGTGGATTTCCAGATGAATCTTTGTTGATTGGATTGATTATTGTACTGAGACCTTGATCATGTCTGGTTAGGGATGTTCTATCCCCAGTACGGGATTTGTTTACTGTAGAATCAGAAAATATCCTCTCAGATCCTGTATTGGAAACTTTTTCATCAATTACAAATCCACATTTACCACAAAACAGTTCTCCAGACTCTGAATCTGTAATTAATTTATTTTTTCCACATCTGGGACATTTTTCTTTTTGAATCTGTTGAATCATATACTAAAACAATATCCTTTTAGATAAATAAACTATGAATTATTTTACTGAAATAATTTAATCATACAACATCAAGTCTAGTTCTTCAAGTTTGCTGTGAAGATTGTTCACTGAACGATACACATCTTTTTCAGTTTTAGCTCCAACACAGACTAGTTTTCCTGATGCAAATAACAATACCACTGTTTTTGGATCAACCATCCTGTGAATCACTCCTGGAAACTGTTCAGGCTCATACATACTTCGGGGTAATGTTCGTGCTGTTTTCTCAAGATGAATTTTCCCTCCCAAGTTTATTGAGGATACGATATTTTGTATTGTCACTATTGCATCTTTTTTGATTTTAATTTTCTCTTTTCTTAATTTCTGAACAACTGTTTTTACTGCATTTCTTGCCATATCTTCTGATTTTGAACCAGTACACACCATTTTTCCTGTACTGAAAAGTAATGTTGCAGTTTTTGGGTTTTTTAGACGAAATACAGCTCCTGGAAACTGATCCGGATTGTACTCTATGCCTGGAATTTTTTTCTGAATTTTATCTAGATCTAATTTTTCATCTATCACAGCTGATGCTACAACATTCACAATTTCAACGATTGGTGTGGTGACAGTCATTTAATATGAATTTAGATAATTATACATTTAATTAAATTTTAAATTAAAGAACAAAATATTTTTTAAAATAACAATAACCTTGAATTGTAATTATTTTTCAATTAATTTTAAATTGTCAAAGTATTAACCTCCTAAAGTAAATCTAAACATGGATCCGATGAAGTAGGCGAAAGTGGAATCTATTCATTCAGATTCCTGTTTATCAATGACAAATTTATCTAAATATTTTACATGTTGTATTTTTGAAAATATTTTGCATATTTTCAACTGTCAAAATAAAACTATGTGCATCTTCAAATATAATTATTGGACATCTTTTTTAATACATATTCAAATATTTTTATTCATTAATTATTATAACTATCTAAAATGTATAGATTGTAAAAAACCAAGGTTGTATTGCCTTACCTATCTAAAAGAGGTGGAAAAAATACTTGAGAAAGATCAAATAAATAAAATTACATGATTAATGAATAAAAAAGAGAAAATCACTGTATTTTTACAGATTTTTTCTTTGGCGTCGGAGTAGGTTTGCTTTTTGGCAATGTTATGTCTAATACACCATCAGTGAGTTTTGCCTTTGCTTTCCCTGGGATGATTTTTTCTGAGAGTGGAATTGTTTGGTAATATGATATACTGTGTCTTTCTTTTCTTAGAAAATTTTTCTTCTTTTCCTCCTCTTTGTGCTCTCCTGTAACTTCAATAGAATTATCAGTTACATTGAGATTTATCTCATTTTTTTTCAACCCTGGAGCATCCATCTTTACTCGGAATTGCTTTCCCTCGTCTATAATATCACAAGATGCATGAGGCATTGTAGGCATGGATATTGATGGAAAAGATGAAAACGCTTTTTCCATTTCTGTTTTCAAGTTATCAATTGATTTATCAATATCAAACCAGCCTGATATCAAAGATGGAGTTATGGCAGAACTTTTTTTGGCAAGTTTTTTTATTTTAGCCATTACAAGTAAATGCAATAATTAATTTAACAAATTTTCGTAAATTCTCACCTTTGAGAATTATCTACTGATTATTCATTTCTGTCAAGTTTTCAGAAATAGTCATCAAACCAAAGAAACTTCATTTAAAGAGATTTAAAATCAATTTAGAAATGTGATGTATGGTCACTTGCAATAAATGCTATCAGGAATATCATGATCAATGCATGGGAAAAGCAGGTATGTTTGACTGTGATTGTAAAATTTGTAAAAAATAACTCAAATCACTTTCTGATCTCTATCATAATGTTTTCATCAGTCCATTTAATTTTCTCTAAATCATCAAAGTTTTTCTTGATATTTTGTTTGAATATTTTTAGAGATTCATCAAAGGTCTCTTTCTCATATAGGGCAAAGGTGGAATAGTGATTATTTTTAGCTTGATGAACTAATCTGTCGAGACTAGATGTTCTAGAATATCCAAACACTCTGGTGGAATAAATATTCATATCTGCATTTTGAATATGTTGCTCCAACTCATCTATTTCATACAAACGTTCTTCCATATATGTAAACAATGGAAAGTGCTTTCCCCATATGCTTCTAGAATTTTGATTTCTTAGTCTAGTGTAGATGAATAAATGTCCATCATCGTTAAGTGATCTTAGTGATTCAGAGAGGAACTTTGGAACATCAAGTGATGTATTGCGTTAAATGTAACGATACAATCCATTGAATCATTTTCTAATGGGAGTCGATTTGCATCTCCTTGTCTTGTACAAAAATTTGTAATGTTTTGTTCTGTAAGGTATCTCTCCAATGATTTTAACATGTTTTCATTGTAATCTACGCAGTGCAAATAACATCTGTCTTTAAATTGCTTCAAAAACTCTAAGGAATATCGCCCATCACCACAACCAACATCTGCCATATTGATTTTAGATTTTCCATTTATTTGATTTTTAACGTGTAAAATGGGTTCTGTGTCAAGCGTTCTTATATTTCTATATTTTGAGGCAACGGTTGAAAAGTGATCATGTACGTCTTGTTTGTTAATTATAATTTTATTTTGTGTATGTGACAAGGTATAATAGAAAATCAAAGCTCTATATCCTTGTTTGCATGATAGTATGATGCATGGTACTTGTTTTGATTGGTATTGCAGTAGGTATTCTAATAATGGTAATTCTGATTATAAAAGCAACAAAAACCCCTTCTCGTGATGTTTTGGGAATTAATCTTCATTGTATCAAATGTGGTGCAAAGACTGGTGCTCAAAGTGTACAAAATGTGAAAAAGATACTCAGTCATTCGGCGTTTAATTTGTTCTAAAGTTTAGGATCTATGTCTCCCATTCAATGATAGTCTTTTCTAATTCTTTCATCACGATGTTCTTCTAATACTTTAGAATATTCTGAAGTTGAAAATCTCCAACATTTTTTGAATATATTTAATTGTAAATGCTTTACTATTACCTTTCTTTGTCTTATCTTTTGGAATTAATCTGTTGACTGATTTAGGAAAATACTGTTTTCTGTTAGCCTCTAAAAACAAAGACTGGTTTTAGATAATCTTGAATAGTAATACCTTTGATATTTCTGCCTCTATCATACATTACAAAATATTCTAAATTACTTTGCAACGTATCTGAATCTAATCTCAAATAATCTTGTTTGTCTGGAAAAATTTTATTGCTTTCCCTTTACTTTCTCTATTGTCTCTAATAGGGAATTAATCGTTTTGAGAATATTCTGCTGTTTTTCATGATCTATTTCTTGTTCTAATTCTTTTGTAAGAATTTCCATCTTTTTTTCCAATGTTTTTTCTATTGATGATGCAGCATCTTTTGATGGATTTTGATTTGGAATTTCTTTTTTCTCTGGTTTACGACCACAACTAATGCATAATGCTTGTCCTTCTTTCATGACTCTTACTCCTTTACAATATGGGCAAGGTTCGCTGAGTAATGTTGCTCCTTTTAGTAGCATTTCTGCAGCTTTTTTCCTAAGTTCTTCTGCCATAATATTTCTTTAATTTTCTATCTAAAAAATCCAATTGTTTTTCCTTTTTAATTTATATTCAAACAAGGCTTAATAGTGTGAATAATTGAATTGATTTCGAACGTATGGCAGTAATTTGTAATACTTGTGGACTTCCAGAAGATTTGTGTGCTTGTGGTGAACTTGCCAAAGATAGTACTAAAATAATTATACGATTAGAAACTAGGCGATTTAAAAAAAAGGGTACTATGATTGAAGGATTGGATCCTAAACTAAATAATTTAGAAACTGTCGCAAAAGAACTCAAAAATAAATATGCTTGTGGAGGAACTGCAAAAGAAGGTTATATCTTCCTACAAGGTGATCATAGAGATACTATCAAAGACACTTTGATAAATTTGGGATTTGCTGAAGATACTATTGAACTACACTAGAACGAATTGCAAAATTCAAATAGATTACTCCAATTAGTTGGAATCCCTTTCACTGCATTACTTTCAGTTATTTTCGGTTTATTGCTTGTATCTTTTCCAATTGGGCTCTTTGTTGTTTTTGAAAGTGATATTGGCGGCGATATTAATTATGAATATCCTTTTACACATTTGGATCTTTTTATTGGAACTGAATTATACCAAGCGCCAATTGATGTTAGTATAGGTGATGTGTTTGTTATTTTATGGTCTTTGTATCTTGTCATTTTTGTAATTGCAATTTTGGGTCCGAAACATGATTTCTTGAAAACCCTTTCTCCAATAATCTCATTTGGGAGATACAATACTCGGCTAAACTATATGATTGGCGTAACAAAATGGCTTTCTATTTTAATTTTAATTTCAGCTCTAATTAATTTTGTACAGGAAGAATTTGAGATTGAAATCGTGCCTCCTCTTGGTGATAACGATCTTGTACAATTTTTTTATGTCACTCTTGCTCCTTTAACTGAAGAATTTGGATTCCGTCTTCTTTTGATTGGAATTCCTTTGTTTGCCATTTATTCCCACAAATCTTCAGTGAAATATCTAATCAAATGTTTGTGGAATCCAAACCACTTGCAAATTTATGACTCAAAAAAAGCTATTATTTTGATTATTTTCGTAAGTATTCTTTTCGGTTTCGCACATGTTGCTTTTGGAGATTCATGGAGTGAAGGTAAATTTGCACAAGCTACCGCAAGTGGAATTATTCTTGGCTGGGTATATCTAAGATATGGGTTTGTTGCAACACTCTTGATTCATTGGGCTATTAACTATTTTGTATTTTCATATGCCAATTTTATTTCTCAGATAAACATGATTTCAATTGAAGATGCTTTTTCACATTCATTGATGTCTTCTTTGGAATTACTGCTCTTAGTTTCAGGCGCATTCTCAATAGGTATTATGTTTGTAAACAGATTTTATTCTAAAAAAGAATCTGATTTAGAGGTTTAATGCTACTTTCAAACCTTTGTATCTATTTCTAATTGTAACCTCAGTTACTCCTGCAGCCTCTGCTACATCTCTCTGAGTTTTATTTTCACCATTTGTAACACATGCTACATAAAGTGCAGCGGCAGCTAATCCCATGGGATCTTTACCTGCTGAAATTTTTTGCTCTTCAGCAGTTTGCAGAATCTTTGTTGCTTTTCTTTTTGTTTTCTCTGATAGTCCTGCTTTACTTGCTATTCTTGAAATACATTTCACAGGATCCACAACTGGCATCTTTAAATTCAATTCCCTTAATAATAAACGATAACACCTTGCAATATCTTTACGTTTAATGTTACTTGCTTGACCTATGTCTTTTAGAGTTCTTGGAGTTTCTGTATCTCTACATGCTGCATAAAGTGCAGATGCAATCAAAGCTGAAATTGAGCGACCTCTGACTAGTCCTTTTTCGAGTGCTTTCCTGTAAATGTAAGCTGCTTTTTCAATTACTGAATCCCCTACAGCTAATTTGTCTTTTAATCTGTCTAATTCACTAAATGCTTGTCTGAAATTTCTATCTACTGGTTCATGAACTTGACTTCTGCTATCCCAAGTTCGTAATCGTTCAATAGTGCTTTTCATTGCTGCAGTTAGCGGTTTACCTGTGGCGTCTCTGTTTTGTGGGTTGATTACAGTGGATAAACCCATATCGTGCATAGCAAGTGATGTCGGAACTCCTGCTCTGCTTTTATTTTCACCTTCATTTGAGAATGACCTCCATTCAGGACCTGATTCTTCTACTTTGTCAGTAATGACAAATCCACATTTTCCGCAAAAATTCTCTCCTGTGTTGGCATCTGTAACTAGAGTTCCCTTGCCACACCTAGGACACTTGTCTTTTGGATTGCTTGTTTTAACCATTTTTCTTTCTCAAAACCTTTTATGATAATATTTAAGAATTTCTAATTCATTACTTATAAGTTTGTTGTTAATTTCGTATCTATTCTGAATATTTATGATCATCTGTTCCTGATTTTTTAGTTTAATTCTAATATTCTTTTGATTTTTTCTGAAATTTCTGGTTTTTCATTTTGTTCTAGCAGGAATTTCAAATCTTCTGCATTATCGACATCCCACATTATCCTTTTCACAAATACCATGGCAACATTGAGTGTATGCTGTTTTGCTGTATTCATGTGAATTTTGTAACTGTCTTCGTCATAATGTGTATTCATCAAATTTATGGGCATTCTTGCTAATGCATTTGTCCCATCAAATCTTCTGGATGGTACTATGATTGCAAAATTTGGATGCATTTTGTAGTTTAGCATAAAATCAATGTCTTGAGTTTTGATAAATGGGATGTCTTGAGGAAATACGATTGAAGCATCAAAGTTATTTTCTAAAAGATATTTGTCTGCTAATGCAACTGCACTGTTGACGCTCTCTTCTTTTTCATCCCTTATTGTAATTGTATTGTGTTTTTCTCCAATTTTAATTGCTTTTTCTTCTTTTGTCACCATGATTATTTTTTCGATTTGAGGTGATATCGATAATATGTGTAAAATTTCATCTAACATAACTTTGCACAAATCTTCAACTTGCTGTGGAGATAAATCTAAACGAGTTTTTGCTTTAGAGAAAGTCTTTACGGGAATAATTGCTGCTATTTTCAAATTATACGTGTACTTGTTTTAAAATGAAATTTGCTAATGCATCCTCTGCTAATTTATTTTTCATAGTGATTTTTGTTTCAAACACTTTCATATCCAAACTTTGAATTTTTTTCACTAACATTCTATCTTTGGTATCTACTATAATGTTTGAACATACATCGGAATACATTTTTGCTAATCCATAAGCATTTGATTCAATTCCTGCAGCCTGCATGTATTTTGCAGCAGGTCCGCTAATTGCATTATCTCCAATTAATGGGCTAATTGCAACCACTTTTTTCTTTATTTTTGATAATTCTTTTCTAATCCCTTTAATCTGAAGCATTGGTCCAATTGATGTTAATGGATTCCCTGGTGCTAAAATTATCATATCTGCATCATGAATTGCATTTACTGCTTCAGGATTTGGACGAGCCTTGTCTGCTCCAATATACTGAATTCCCTCAACTGGATCTTTGCCTCTATGTTTGACCCAATACTCTTGCAAATGCAATTCTCCTTTATCTGTGGTAATCCTTGTTTCGATACTGTTATCTGTAACTGGTATGATGTTTGCACTAACTGCAAATTTTTCACACATCCATTTTGTAATATCGCTCAGATTCTTTCCATTTTTCAACATGTTAGTTCTAATCAAATGAGTTGCAGCATCTCTATCTCCAACTCTAAACCATGTCTCTTCACCAAAAACTTCCATTTGACGTAAAAAGTTGAATGTGTCTTTTTTCATACCCCATCCCCTTTCTTGATCAAGCAAATCTGCTAATCCGTATATGATGGTATCAATATCTGGACAAACATAAAGTCCGTATAGCCAATAATTATCTCCCACATTACTGATAACATTGACTTTGGATTCTTGGGCAACTAATCCTCTGACTAGTTTTACCGACCCTGTTCCACCTGCTAAGACTGTAATCATATCATATTTCCTCTAAAACCGATTATCTGATTATTGACACTCAATATTACTTTTTCAAAAATTGCCGATCTGAATAATTAGGATAAGTTTATTACCTTATTTTCATGGATTTTACACGTGTCTCGAGCTTTAATTGTGTCTGTTTTGCTAGCAACTCTTATTGTTGTTGGTACAAGTACTCCTGTTTGGGCTGCACAATTAGATGCTAGGATTAACCCTAATACTGAAACATCTCCATTTAAAATGAACTATCAAAAAACCATTTTCATTGAATATCCCAATGGGGGTCAATTGTTTGATGAATTGCGCCAAAAAACTTGGACTTTGAGTGGCACTGCTGATTCATCTAATCCTGGGGTTCAAAATCTTATGTCCAAATTAAATGAAAATATTGCAAATGATGGTAGTCAAGCAAGAATTTCAGATCTTAATGTTTTGTATGACATTCATCTAAAGGGTAGAAGTATTAATTCTTCAATTGATTACAAAGTTATTTTGAGTGGAACCTTGAGTAACTATGTGATCACTCAAGATCAAACTAGAACATTGATTGACTTGGGATGGAGAGGTCTTTCTACAAATGAAAAAATAATAATTGATGGCGTTGATATCAATCATCCTATTAACTTACTTCAAGAAGAGGAACCCATACTTTACAATATTGTTGTTGGAACTGAGGCTGAAGAAATTTTAAGTCGTAATATGATTAATGCTGATTTCATTTTAGAACAACCATTAACTAACTGGCACTTTTTGTTTGATCCTACTGGAATCAATGTGGATGCTGGAACATTTGGACTAAATGAGGAAATTTCAGGATTTGTTGTATCTTCATGGACTATGGGTGAAAGTAGTATTAGAGAAGGAAGACAAGTTGAAAGAGTCTTTGAGGCTGAAATCATGGCTGACCAACCATATGTTATTAGAAGTGTTCAATCATCTGATCAGGCACAATTGGCCACAATCGGATTTGGCGCTTTAGATATTTTAGATGGAGTAGAAATTGCCGGTGTTACTCCAACTCCTCCTTCTGATTATATGACTACATCAACTGGTGATTTCCCTGTAATGATAGTTTACGGTATGGCTGGTATAGCAGCTGTTGCCGGTATTGCATTTTTCTTTATTAGTAGCAGATCACTCAAAAACGAACAACAAGGTCAGCAAGGAATTGATCCGAATAGACTAGTTGGTTACCAAACCAGTGCTTCCTCTGGTGGCTATCAAACCAATAGGGGTGAGGCACAACTCAAAGATGATTCTGATTATCAACAAACACGTAGTGTTTATGAAGAGGTATCTCAACAGAGCTCTCCCCCACAAACAACTCCTTCTACTCAGGACGAGGCAGCATGTGGATGTGCAGCGTCTGCTGAAATGGGTTCTGAATGTGACTGTGCAATGCAAGGTGCATGTCTTTGTGATGGAACATGCAAATGTGGCGCTGATATCTGTAAAGAACAAGTTAGCTCAATGAGTTAGATCTATTTTTCAATCCTTGTTCCCATAACTGGTAATATTCTATTTTCTTTGATCATTTTGTTAAAAAATGATATTGTTTCTTGACAATATCTATCTCTATATTGTTTTGATATGTCGGAGAGACTAACTATAATGCTGAATAGCGATATTGCAAAAAAACTTAGAGCACTTCAAGCAAAAAATCAAAGAGTCTTCTTCAACTGTCAACTTTTCAAGAATTGTAAATGAAATTTTAGAAAAGAGACAAATAATTTTTGCAATTTTTTAACTTTTTAATTTATGAATTGTTCTAATGTGTCTTTCTAGATGTCCTTTGCCTGCTAGGTGTTTTTTACAATGGGGCATTGTATTCTTTTTACCATATTATATTCATACTTTTTATGAAATTCATATATTAACTAATGCCCAATTCTAAAAAGAATGTGTGCTGGGAGTAACCCTCCTTCTGTTTTCACGATATTTCGCTTTGCAGCCTACCTGAACCTAGTACAGGAACTTTAAGTTCTGTTTGGCTTTGCTCCATGTGGGTCGTCTTTTTCATTCCTTTTATGGAAACCTCAGGTTTTGCCATCATAGTGCGCCATATTGGATTATTTTCTGCTCCGTTGCCAACCATCTCTGATTATCTATCTCCAGATCACATTTCCTGTTTGGAGGGAGGAGTTTCCTCTGCCGTAGCAGTGTATCGTGCTCCAGCTCACATGATGATTGTAATTCGTTATTGAATTTGAATATTACTTTTCAGGTTTTGTGCCTGTTATGAACAAAGTCCCGTATTCTCTCTTCCATTTTTTCTTATTTTTCAAATCTTTTACATGCTTTGTTTTGACTATAAATCCTGCATTTTGGAAAAGCACTTTCCACTCTTTTTTTGAATGAAGGTGCATCTGAATTTCCATTATTCTTGCCCATCTGACTGTTGCTTTATTATCTGTGTAAAAATCAGTACCACAGAAGAATTTTCCTCCGGGTTTTAGTAATTTGTATATTTTTTCTAATGCCATTTCAATAGACTCTGCATAATATAGTGACTCCATAGAAAAAATGAAATCAAACCTTCTTTTGTATTTCATTGATTCAATATCGGTATGAACAAATTCTTCTTTTTTACTACCTGTCTTTTTTTTAGATTGAATGATCATTTTCTTACTTTTATCAATCCCGATTGCTTTTTTACAATTTTTTTCTTTTACAATTTTTCTTATTACCCATCCATTACCACATCCTACATCTAAAAATGTAAAAGGCTTATCAAATGGTATTGTTTTTAAAAATTTTAAAACATTTTTACCATGTTCTATTTCCATTAATTCCGCTCTTCCATTTTGAGCCCATTTATCAAAAGTTTTTCTAACTCCGTCCATGTTCTAAAATGCTTTTTATTTCCATTATAATCTTCGTCTCACTAAGATTTGATATGAACGACTTCTTCGTGTCTCTTATATTCAATTTTTAGCTATTCGTTTTGAAGAGAATTGCCTGATGAATCATGCCGAAACTGTGGTGGAAAATTATCTGAGAATACTAGATGTTCTAAATGCTTTAAACCAAATAGTATGATTTGCAATGATTGCACCACATGCACTCAAGAACAATTCCATTCATTTTGTATGTCTTACCAGACCGATCAAACCAATACTGTGCCAACAATTGAGTCTGGTAACTACTATCAGATAGTTGCCATGGCTTAATTTGTGAAATTCAACAAATGTTTCATATCATAGCTACTCAAGTTAAGTATCATGAGCCTCGATTTGGATCTCATACTAAATCACATTGCAATATAATGAAAACAAAAGATTGCTGTATCTAATTTTGGCTTACAACTGTCACAGAATGACTCTAATTTCTTTAGTTTTATCTATGATTTCTAGGAAGTCGAAAAAATTGACAACGTACGAGATCTTGTGATTAAAAATGATCTTGATCAAACTGATGAATTAGTTCGTGATTTATTTGATGAATGGAGCATGGTTTCAAAAGCATACGCTGATGATCCACTAGGTTCTGATGTTGGTTATACTGCTGATGAAATCAAACGTATTGAATTTCGTAAAAAATTAGATACTTTCTCGAATATGGTATCAACTTTCTATAATGCGGGATTTTCAGAATATGTTGACGAGTACAATAAAATGATGGCTGATGCTGATGAAATGATTCAATTGGCAAATTTTATTGATGCTGAATTAAAGACATCTGAAATCGGTAATTATCTAAGTGAATATTTGGTACTTGATAGTGCTAGTATAATCTATGATATTTCATTTGATCCTGAAAAAGATATTTAGGTGATTAATGGTGCAACTGAAAAATCTAACTTTGATAGACGGGAAAACTTGTATGTCACTGTGTATAATATGGATGGAACTACCCATAGCAGTCTTGAATTCATTGATACTAAACAGGGTAACTTTTTTACTCAATGGACAGCTCCTACTGATTCTGGACTCTACATTGTAATGTTCCAATATCGTGATTCTAAGGCTTCCCAAATCCTATATGTTGAAGAAGAATTTGATTATGAATACAATAATGCCGATTTGAGCAGGACCTGAAGGAATCTGCAACCTTGCTGCAAAAGGCCATGTTCAAGATACTGTACGCTGATGGTGGTTACAGGCAGATGGCAGCAAAGTTTGGCGTATCCCTAAGACAGAACCAGCGAATCAGGGAAAGGTTAGAGCACTGGCCAGAAAATAACGCCAAGGCAGTAATAATGAAAATCCAAGGATCATACCTTTGTCCCTGTGGCTGTGGATACAACATTGTAACCCAGAAAAAATACCATGACATAACAGATGACCGTGTATTTCAAAAATTCAGGTGGAGTGAGAAAAGAATCAAGCTTCCAGATTCAGTCAAAAACAAGAGACTCAACCCCATAGACATAGCAAGAATGATTTGGGGAAAGAAGACGAGATTGATCATTCAAAAATACAACGAGACTGATACAAAAAAATACAACTAATAGAATTAATCTAATAATAAAAGAATTAAACTAGTATTTCTTTGATTTATTATGACAAGTATAGAATGGATGGAAGAAGTATTCACAAAATCACAATTAGAACGCATAACGAAAATTGCAAAAAAACTCGATCCAAAATATAGTGAATTTGAAGGTGTGTATAGTACGTTTCTTGCATTAGATGAGGCTATGTTGAAAATTGCAAAAACATCTACAGTTTCATTACCCTCCTGGTATCCTAAGAAACCCTTAGGAGATCATATAACCACTAAATTCACATCTGTTCATTTCTTATCCATATTATTTTGATTCCAAACAATTTATTCATACCATAGAAAAAGCAAAAAAGAACGGTTTCAAAATAAGAGTTGACTCTGCAGCATCTAGGTTTCCTGGAGGTAATCTAAGAATAATTTTCTGGAAACCTCGTAAAAAAACATCCACAAACAATAACATTTGAAAATACTTCTTCAATAGACATTTTGTCTACCATACAGTCATACTATGACAATAACTGACAGGCAAAATTTCGTTCTTCATACAATGGTGATGAGACTGTCTGAAAAAGATACATTACTCTATCTCAAATCAAAGGGACATGACATCAAGCGTGCAACCCTCTCAAAAGACAAAAAGGCAATCCGTGACGAGGGACAAAAAAGAAAGTTCGAGCTTGCAAAGTACGGACTGTGGGATTCCCACATACAAAGAATAGACCAGATAGAACTATCCATATCACTTGCATGGGAGAACTACAACATAGAAGAAGACCCGTACAAGAAAGTCAAGATCCTCTCAATGATAACATCAATGCAGCCATTACTATCAAACTATCTCTCAGCATCGCAGGCGATAATAGAAAATGACAATGATCTTAGAAAGATATTCACAAAGTGAGATATACTCGCATCTTCTCTCAGGTCACAAGCAAGGACTGGTTGATTTCCTGCCTGACAAAAAAACACTATACAACTATGAAAAGTTCTTCGAGTGGGCAGGAGGCGTAATACACCCAAGACTGAGGGAAAAGGACGGCAGACCAATAAGGGTGCTAAAACCAATCTGGCACCAGACAAAGTTTGCAAACATGAGGCGGGCAGTCCTTCTGGGGTCAAACAAACACGCCGATATTGAAACAATTGTCAAGGAAGTAACACCATCTGTTATTGAGGCAATCAAAGCTGAGGTAGTTAAACCAATTGAGGAAATCAAGGCAAAAGTCGACAAAGTCGCAAAGATGGAAGAGACAAACGCCGAGGTTCTCAAAGAGGTAGCTATCAAAACCGAGGGAGTGGATGAGAAGAAAGTTCTCACGAACAGTGAGACTGCAACTGACAGCCCTCCACCAAATCCTAGATTTGCATCAGTAATCAATGAAATTGAATTTGCATTCAAAGACAAAGATATTGAAGATGTGGATGACAACCTTAATGAATTAAAAACTATCATTGAACGATATCTTCCACTACGATCTTGTGCTGCAGTAGTTGAAGCCATTTATGATGGTGATAAATTGATTGTTTCTGGCGCTGTTCAAAAAACTCTTGCATTTAGAGAAGATCTTTTTGTAGATGTTTATGATCAAAGAGACACTTTGATTGAAGAGATTGCACTAAAAGATAATTCCTCCGGATTATTCACCGAAGTTGTATCTCGTTCATTTGAATCTGGGCTTTATGTTACACAACTACAATATCATGATGTTGTGGTAACTGATTTTTTTAACGTAAAATAATTATTTTTTACCTTTTACTATGTTGAAGAGCTGTCTAACTACAAGTTTTGGGTGGTGAGTTGCCAATTTGATCATGTTTGATAATCCAAAATCTGCTTTGATAAAATCAATAAATTCTTCTGATTTTAACTCTTTTATGATATCTAGTTCTTTATCCCATCCTTCATCTGTTAACCCTAACCATCGGTCTTGTACTTTGCCTGCTGAATTAATTTTTGATTCAATCTCTTTTCTCCAATTTGCTTCATAGGGATAAAGTGATTTTTTATTTGTGTTGCCTGACTTTATTGCATCAGCTGCTACTTTCCCTGCAACTCTTCCAAACTTTATTGCATATCTTATACCCTCCAAAACTAATGGATTTGCTTGCCCTGCTGAATCTCCAACTAGTATCAAATTGTTAAAAACTGTTTTTCTGGATAATCCGTCATTTGGAATTAATCCATAATGAAATTCAATTTTTTTTAATTTACCGAGTTTTTTTATTGGGCCTAATTTTTTCTTAATTATTTCATCCAGTCTTTGTGTAGGATCCACGTCTGATTCTGGTTTTCCTACTCCTACCCCAATTCTTACAATGTTATCTCCTAATGGAAAAATCCATGCATATCCTGCTGGTGAATATTGCTGTCCTACCATCAACCACCATGTGTCTGAATCTACATGTTCTACTTTCATTTCATATTCTGCTCCTGCTCCAAATCTTTTCCATTGATGTACAAATCCCATTGCTTTACAAATTGTTGAAGGAAAACCTGTAGCATCAATTACAACTTTTGAATGAAATGTTGTTTTCCCATTGGGTCCTGTACCACTTACTCCTACAATGTCTCCTTTTTCATTTTTGATGACATTTTTAATATTCATCTTGACAAAAATATCTACACCTAATTTCCTTGATTCATTTGCTAACCATCTGTAAGTTTTTCTGACATCAAGTACTGCCGCTCTTGGAACTGTATCGCTAATCGTAACTTCATTATTTGGTGAACAAAATGAAAAGTTTTTGATTGGATTAAAACAATCATCTGGAATTCCAAATTCCTTAATATTTTGAATCCATGTAACTCCACTAGTTCTAACTGTTTCTGCAATTGAGTTTTCTTTTTCAAGTAAAGCTACTTTGATGTCTTTTTTTACTGCAGCAAATGCTGCTGAAGATCCTGCTGGTCCCCCCCCGATAACTACTAAGTCATAATCATATTCTTTAGGCAATTAATTTCAATCATAATGACCTAGGATATAATTTTGAGGTAGATTTGATTATTTTTTTAGTACTGGAGTACCTGCTGTATCATTTTCTCTTTCTGAATCAAATGTTTCCATGTGGGATGAATCTCTGTGCATAAAGCTATGAGTTTCTCCTTCTGTTTTTCTACAGAATTTTGAATGAATTGTCTCCTCAATTTTCAATGTTGTTTCGTTTTCATGAAATAGACGTTTTCCACAGTCTGGACATGTAAATTCAGGCATGAATTCCGTCAGTATCAAATCTATTTAGATGTTTCATGCTTTTTGAGAATACTTCATTCTTAACAGAAACTTTAGATGTTTATCTATGTGTAAAAAATTATGGATGAATCTGAACTTGGATCGTTTTTGATGTGGTCTGCAATAACAGGAATAATCATGCTTGTCACTGGATTTAGTTATCGTGCATATTCAAAAAGCATAATCCTACATCTTGAATCATTCTTTATTTCATTAGCGTTAATTCATTGTTCTTAGTTGTTTTTCTGTATCTCTGATAAAATCCTCGTATTTCATTATTTGAGTCGTTATTCTGAATGCATTCATTTGATCCTCGTTGTCTTTGGAACCCAAAAATGGTTTTCTCATGTCCATCAATTTCTGTTGCTCTTCAGTCGCTTTAAGAATATCATTTCTTAGATCTTCTCTAGTTGCCATGAAAACTATACGTAAATTTTAGATTTAAGAATTTATTTTATTATTGACTTTGATTAATGAACGAATCAACCTTCTGAAGCTGTTTTACCACCATCTACATTCAAAATGATTCCTGTAACCCAGTTTGCTTCATCAGAAGCCAAGTATAATGCAGCATTTGCAACATCCTCTGGTTCTCCTACTCTTGCAAGCGGTAATCTTTCTTCAAGTACTTTCCTTGCTTGTGGATCATCAAGATATGGTTTGATCATTCCAGAATTTATAATCCCTGGATTAACACAGTTACATCTGATATTTCTTCTAGCATATTCTACTGCAATAGATTTTGTAAACATCGAAATTGCAGCTTTAGTAGACGAATATACTGCTAAATGAACTCTTGGTATTGCCCTTTCACTTGAAATTGAACCTATGTTAACGATAGCCCCATTTTTAACATCAGACATTTTTGAAAGTACTGTTTTTGTCATGTGGAATACTCCTAACAGGTTTACATCAATTAATTTTTTAATTTCAGAATCTTGCATTTCATGAAAATGTATTGGATCATTAATTGCCCCTGCATTATTTACTAGAATGTCTATTTTCCCATAGGTATCCATAATTTGATTCACTGCTTGTAAAACTTGGGATTCATCAGTCAAATCACATGATATTGATGCAGTTGAATCTTCGTTACCTATCTCTTTCCTAGTAGTCTCTAATTTCTCTAAATTCCTTGCAACTAGGATGACCTTTGCTCCTTCTTCGGCAAATCTTTTTGCAATTCCTTTGCCTATGTCACTTGATGCACCTGTAACAATGACCACTTTTTCATTTAAGCGCATGATTTTGTATATTACTCATAACTTATAGAATTTTTGTTAAATTCTATTCATAATTTTGGTTTGTTTTATTCATTAATTTTTTTGAGATATTCTATAATTCCAGTATAATCAATATCTCCAAGACCTTCCTTGATTGCATTTTCGTACACCTCTTCTGCTTTGGTAATCATTGGCAGTTTGATTCCTAAAGATTTTGCAGCATTTGTCATAGTGGTAATATCTTTTTTTAGATTTGCTAGTGTAAATGTTGCATCATACTTTCCATCTATCATTTTATATGCTTTTTTTTCACTCATTCCAGTTTTAAAATATGTAGAGTTTAGAATCTCAAGAAATATTTTTGGATCCACGTCTGATTTTTTTACCAGAGTTATTCCTTCGGCTAACGCTAATGCTAACATGGTTATTTGAAGATTCATAGCTAATTTAACAGAGTGTGCAACTCCACTTTCTCCTATGAAAAATACTTTGTTAGCAATTGTTTTGAAAACTTTTTCACATTCTTCAAAACTTCCTTTATTTCCTGATGCCATCATGACTAAATCCCCTGTAATTGCAATATTTGGACCTCCCATCACTGGTATGTCTAATTTGTTAATGTTAAAATCTTGAAATTTCTTTGAAATATTTTTTGATTCTAATGGATCAATGGTGCTCATGTCTGCAACAATTAGTTTTTCATGATTGCCTTTGATGATTCCGCTGTCTTCAAATGAAATCTGTTTTACTGCATTAGCATCCTTTACTATAATTATGACTAATTCTGAATTTTCTGCAACTTCTTTGGGAGATTCCACTATGGTTGCCCCTTTTTCTTTCAACTGTGTCGTTTTCTCTCTTGTTCTGTTATATGCTGTAACTTTAAAATCTGAATCTAACAAATTTAATGCTACTGCATTACCTAGCATTCCTAACCCTATTACTCCTATTTTTTGCAAATGTATATCTCCAATAATGTTAACTTAATGTCGTTCTTCATTTTGAATTTCCCAATGTTTATTCCCAAATCTTGAAGCTACAAATTCTAATTGTCCTATTGTTTTATCACCTTTCTTGATTTTTGCAAAATCAAATTTCTTCATTTTGATAATCTTTTCTTTAGGTTTGTATCCTCCCTCAATTACTTTTATTTTGAATCTTTTACTTGCTTTAATGATCATTTTCCTTGCACTCTGAACATTTCCAATCCATGAAAACATTTCAAAATCCCCAAAGTTCTCAGTACTCACATTATACCCATACAATCTTGCTTCCAATTTCATTGATTGCAATTTGGCCTGTTCATTTAACCATAAAACTACTTCTTTTCCATGACCTTTTTCAATCCCAAACGTTTCTGAATCTCCCATTAATTACACTCATAATATCAAACCATAATAATCATTTTCAAACAGCTGTTAAACTAAAATATTGATTTAATCGTAATATTTTATGCTCACAATCGATTGTAAGGATGTCGTATCGATAAAGAATGAGTTACTTGTTTATGTGGCAGATCAAGTAGCTGCGATTCCAACTCTGAAACATCATAAATTTACTTTATCTTCATTTGATGATGATGAAATCATTGATATCTCTGTAGTAATTTCCGCGATAAAGGAATATTTGGATTCTATAGATGAGGGACATAACTTTGCAGTCATTTCTAACAATGATGTTATAAACATCACATCCATTTCTGGCAAAGTAATCGAGAGAACTACTACTAAATCCAAACATGAACTGTTTTCATGTACCCATTGTGGATTTGTAACTCAATACCAAGTTGAATTGAATGTTCATATGAGAATCCACTATCTCTGAATCTTTTTCAAATTTTCCAATAACTTGTTTCTTTTGATCACTGGCATTTCTGATGCTACTGAAAAACTATACTGTGAAAATCTAGTTTGATATTCTGAAATAAAACTATTTGTAACTTTTAATGTGTTGAAACTTGTCCTTAACCCATCAACATTTACTTGATTTCCCAAAATATCATAAATGATCACTTTGTATTGATTTGGATCTACAAAGCATCTTGTACAATACCACAACGTGCCCAATGTTATCACAAAAAATCCTGTCACACACCTATCCAAGATTTTTCTCATATATTGATTTTCAACAGATCTTTATAAGCACTGATTACGCAAAATATTTGTGAAAAAATCTTCAAAAAATAACATAAATAAGGTATATTGTGAAAAGTGTGATTTAGTTTTTGAATCTCGTGAAAAGTTTGAAAATCATTTTGATAGTCATTCTTCAAGTATTGCATGTGAGGTTTGTCCAATTGATACTGCTATTACAAAATTCGTAAATCTGTTTAGACGAAAATCTTCACGTAATCTAGAATAATTTTTTTTAATCAATTTTATCTGATTTGAATTATGAATAAAAAAGGCCTAATTATGGGCGTTATTGTCATTGTAATCATTACTGGTGTTGTGGCATACCTTTCTGTGCCTGCTTCTGAAACTGTTAATTTAGACATGGGCAGAACTCATGGTACAATTTCTACTGCAATGGGTTCTCCAATCTTAGGTGATCCTTCTGCTCCAATTACTATTGTTGAATTTGGGGACTATCAATGCACTCAATGCTATAATTGGTTCCATGATACCAAGCCTGCAATATTTCAAGATTATATTAAAACTGGAAAAGTAAATTTGGTTTTTGTCGATTTGGCATTTTTAGGCCGTGATTCCCCAAAAGCTGCACAAGCATCATACTGTGCAGAAGATCAAGAAATGTATTGGGCGTATCATGACATTCTTTACAATTCACAAGAATCTGAAATTGATAGTGGTTGGGCAAATTCGGAACGACTAAAAGCATTTGCATTAATCTTAGACCTTGATGTGGATTTGTTTGAGAGTTGTCTTGATTCTGGAAAATATTCAAAACGCGTCCAGTATAATGTTCAACAAGCAAGAAATCACGATATACGTGATACTCCTGAATTTTTTATTGTAGGTCCTGATGTACAACAACAGCTTAGAGGAGCACAATCATATTCTGTGTTTAAACAAATATTGGATACAATGGTATAGTGGTTTTTATGTTCCATTTGATATCTTCAAATTCAAATATATTATCTTAGCACTAGCAATTTGAAAATTTTATTTTGTTCCAAATCTGAATTTGTCAATTGATTATGATTATGGGTTTGTTCAGATGATAATTTTGATTATTGTTGTGATTATTGACAGTATCATTGGAGGTATTGTTTTTGTCATTTGGCGAAAAAGAAAATTAAGATAGAGTTAGAAGATAAAATATTTGTTATAGGAATACTAGAAGCGTATTAGGGAAAATTCCTTGAGGAAAAGATTGCTAAAGAAGAACATAAAAAAAATGACTAAAGAGTTTGTAGATGAAAACTAGATTTTTGAAATTAATTTCAGTTCCATAGGTGAAATACTTGTTATTCTTCTGTTGACTGTTTTCTCATCTAATGCATGAATGTACCTGTGTGGGCTTTGTTTAATCAGTTCAAATCTCTGTGTATGAATCTGATATTATACCAGTTTCATCTAAAAACTAATTTAATTTTCAAAAGTGAACTTTAGTATCAATTATGCACTAAATAGGCAAACTTTTACAACCTTGAACTCTATCTTCAAGTCTTTTTAATTCTTATTGTGACATTCATCTATATCCCAATTAGGCCTAGTAGGAGAGATCCAGAAGCCGATGAAATTGAAGATGCTGACGATTAGCATCCCTCCCAAATTTCTATTGTGATCTGATGAATTTTGAGACAAGTAAAGTTGAGATATTTATTTGCCTGTTTTAGATCTAGCATAATGCGGAATTGGAATTTGATTTTTGGAATTGTGATAATCTCTAGTCCTATTCTTTTTGCAATGATTGTATTTCCTGATTCTATTGCTTGGAGTTGGAATGAGGGGAGAGGTGGATATTTTTTTGCTCTTATTTTTATTGTTGCTGAATTGATTGGACTGAAAATTGTCATTTCTAAGAAAAAATTACTTGCTGTAATTCCTATGTCCGTTATAACGATAATCTATCTTATTTCATTGGAGTATGGTCTAAGAGAATATATTATTAAATCTGCAGAATTGTTTGATGTACAATTAATTTATTCTTGGACATGGATGTGGGATTTTGTTGTGATGGCAATATTTGTCATTGCTGCATTAAGTATTTTCTTTGGAAAACGTTGGATTAGGATTGCTCCTGCAGGTCCAATTTTTCTAACTGGAACTGCCATTATTCTTTCACTTGATGCATTTTTCCCATATGATACACTTGGTCCACTACAATATGTCGTTCCATATTTTGTTCAGGCAAATGTATGGTTGGTTACAGTACTTGATCTTGGAACTGCAGTAGCTCGTGACAATGTAATGTTTTTGCGTGGCGACCATGGTTCAATGGCTTTACAAGTGTTTTGGCCATCAGCTGGAGTTCACAGTATTATCATATTTTCATTGGTGATTGGAGCATTCATGTTAAAACTAAACATTCCTAGAACTCGAAAAACGATTTATTTTATTTTAGGAATTATTGGAACGATTATTATTAATTTAATCAGAATTTTCTCATTATCTTGGTATGCTCTCAAAGTCACCACAGATCCTGTAGCCTGGGAGGAATATCATAAAATTGCAGGTGAAATAATGTTTTTGCCTTGGCTTTTTGCCTTTATTTTAGTTGTGGTTCTCATAGAATCAAGGCGTCTAAAAAATCAAAAAAATAATTCTTCTTAAAAATAAGATGTAATGTCACTTTGCCCTTGAACTTCAGAAAGTTCTGAAACTTTTACTCCTACCCTTCTAATTGTTATGGTTTGATTTTCTAATGCTTCCTTTAGTAGCGTATCAGCAGTTTTTTGTAATTCTTTAATACTCGCTGTGGGGCTTTTTAGCATTCTTGATTTTGATTTGTTTGATAAATCTGATTGAACAAAATGTATCCCAACTGATTTGTACATTCGATTATTTTTTTTCACAATCCTATGGACTTCGTTACAAAGTTTTTGGATATTTTCAGATAAGAATTGATAATCTTTTGAATCATCTTTTAATGTTGAAATTTTACTATACTGAATACTCGCTTCACGTTCTTTGACTGGATCATTGTCTATTCCTCTAATTGCATTATAGATGTGAGCTCCAGTTTTTCTTCCAAATTCTTTATTCAAAGTAAAAATATCTATTTTTTTTAAATCTTGAATCGTTTCTAATTTCATTTCTAAAAATCGTTCTTCTGTTTTTTTACCAATACCTGGTATTGTTCTAATTTTTAATGGTTCTAAAAATACATCTATTGTATTTGGTAATATTAAAGTTAAACCATCCGGCTTTTGAAAGTTGGATGCTATTTTTGAAATTAATTTGTTAGGAGAAATTCCTATAGAACAACTTAGTTTAATTTTATCTCTGATAGAATTTTTAATTTGCTGTGCTAAATGAAATGCTTTTTTAAAATCACCTTCAACCCTTTTTGTTACATCTAAATACGCCTCGTCTTTGCCTACATATTCAAAAATATCTGCATTATCTTTCATAATTTCCATTGCTTTTTCTGACATTTTTGAATAAAAATCAAAATCTACTGGTAAAAAAACTGCATCACTTCTTTCATGCAATCTTTTTTTAGCAAATGTGATTGGAATTCCTGATTTAACCCCGTATTTCCTAGCTGTATAATTTGCAGTTGCAATAGCTCCACTATCTCTACCTCTATCTGAGAAAACACAAACACACACAGGTTTTGATTTTAATTCTGGTGATCTTGTTTCTTCACATTGGGCATAAAAATAATCAAAATCTATGTGGAAAACTACTCTGGTTTCCAATACTATTCTAGACTGTTTTGATTATTACTATTTTGTGTATTCATCTAAATACTAATTAAATTTAGTATTTTCATGGAATATCCTGTATCTGCAGATGAAGATGGTGTAAAGTTTAAACCTGAACAAATGGAAAAAGAAAAACTCTATCACTGTATATTCAAAGACAAAGCAATGTTGGTATTCAAAGATTCTCAAGATGTTATGAATTGTTATGAAATTGAGGAACCTGATTTAGTTGAACAAATTAAGGAAATTGACAATGATGACGATCTTGAAAAATTATTTGAGGACTATATGCAAGGAAAACATCTTAAAAATTAAATAAAAGCGAGAGAGAAATTTGCTATAACAGGAATTTAAAATTGAGTAGTAATAAAAAATCTAAAGACGCAGAAGACATTCTATCTGAATTTGACTCTAGAATTAATCCTGAACCTGAACCAACTCCTGAACCTGAACCAACTCCTGAACCTGAACCAACTCCTGAACCTGAACCAACTCCTGAACCTGAACCAACTCCTGAACCTGAACCAACTCCTGAACCTGAACCAACTCCTGAACCTGAACCCTTATCAAACAACTCATCTGAACCACGAAAAGTTCCAGAAGAACGCGATGTAATTTTCGTTGGCACTAAACCAATCATGACTTATGTTTCTGCAACTTTAACTCAACTTTCAACAAGAACTACTGTTACAATAAAAGCACGGGGAAAACGAATTACACAAGCTGTAGATGTATCTCAAATGATTGTAAAACGTATGGATTCTGTTGGATATGTGATTAGTGATGTGAGAATTTCATCTGATTCTTTAACTTCTCAAGATGGAAAACAACGTAATGTTTCTACAATGGAAATTGATATTACAAAAAACTAATTTAAAATATTTTATACTAATTCTATTTGCAAGTTTTGTTTTGATTGGTGTTTTACAATTCACAAATAATTTTTGTAGTGTTGATCATATTGTAATCTCTAATGAGATCAGTTCATATGAAAAATCATTAGATCCTGAATTTTGCGAAAATATTCTTGAAAAAATTGATTTGTATAATGATCAATGTGAGTCTCAAATAGAAATTTTAGATTGTGGTTAGGGAATTAAATCTATCAAAAAGCTTATTCCAAAATATACCAACATCAAACTTAATCCCATCATAAAAACTTTGTAATTTCTACTAGATAAAATTCGTGAACTTTTTGATGCAAGAAATGAAACTCCGCCCAGCCATGCGAAATCCATCCAAATATGAAGAAAAAATACCGCTAGTATGCCTGAAAATGCCCAAATTAACATGGCGTCTGAAATTAATTTGAAACCAATAGTTAACCACCAAATAACAAAAAATGGGTTTAATGCACTTAGTACAATTCCAGTAACTAGAGGATCTTGTTTCATATTTAATGTGATGTTGTCTTTTTTCTGCAACACTGTTTTAATTTGTAATATTGCAAATACAAAAAGTGTAATTGCTCCAAAAATAGAAATCACAGTTCTAAATTCTGGAAAAATTTCTAAAGAAAACACTCCAACACCTAATAGAATAACTAAAGGGAATTCTACAATTGTATGACCTATTGCCATTTTAATGCCGGACCTTGTCCCTTCTCGTAATCCATATGATACATTAGCTGCAAAAAGCGGGCCTGGTGCCATGACCCCTGATGCTGAAATTACAATTACTATAATTGCAAACTCTAGAATTTGGGTCATGATGCTCTGAATTATCTAATTATGACATAAAGCTAATTGAAGTATATCATCTATACATGGAGTCTTTGAGATATTCGGATTCTTCTTGTGCCTCTTTGATGACAATTTCAGCTTTTTCTGCCTCTTTTTGTAATGAAGGAATATCACATGATGTTCCTGGAATTAATTTTGACATTGCCATGCATAGTTTAGCACTTGATTTAAAATCAGGACCTTTTCCATCTGTATGAAAAATTATTACGATGACATCTTGGTTTGACATGCTTCCTTCGTTTAATAACATCCCTGGAATCCCTGGAACTGTTCCATGTTCTAAAACTTTAAGTCCTGCTTCTTTCACTTCTTTTCTTGCAGATTCAGTACTTCCTATTCCTATCATTTCTTCATCTCTGTCAGGAGATTTTATTGCAACACTACTGACAATTAATTTGATTTTATGTTTTTTTGCCCATGATAACATTGTTTTTGCTGTAACTTTATGCAATGATTGGTCTATAGTAAGATATGACAAAAAAACTCCTACTTTCAAATCTTCATTAACAAATATTCTTGTTGGAAAGTTTGGTTTTCCATCTTTTATAATGCTAATGGGTGGAAATTTTTCTGAATCTATTATCCCCCCCAACTCAAATTGTGATGTATGAATCATTGATTCAGTTGCAATAGCACTACTAAACCCGACTGATGGAAATCCATCTATGAGATACCCATTCTCTAAATTTAATTTCCTTAGTTCTCTAATTCTAATTATGGGATTCAATGACTATTTTTTACATTGATCAAATAATAGCTTTTATCTAGTTCTATTTTTGTAATTTTGAAATCAATGCAGCGTAAATGAATGGAAGTATCGTTGTAACTTCTGCATGAAGCGTTGATTGTTTTGCTACTTGTGTTACTTTCCCCCATGAAATTGCTTCTCTAACTAATGCACCACTTAGACTTCCATCAAATTCTTGTGCAGTAGTTATGTAAAATGCATAATCTAAACCTTCTCTGTATTGATTCCACCATAATGTATGGTGTTTTGAAATCCCTCCTCCAATCATAAAAGCTCCTGATTTTTCAGCTTTGAAAATTAATCCTGAAAGCAAGTTTGCGTCTCCTACCACATTTAATTTAAAATCACTATGTTTTTGTGTAAATAGCCAAATTTGACTTCCTACTGCACCATCCATAATCCCTGGAACAACTACATCGATGTCGTTTTTGTATGCCCAATAAAGAAATGAATCTTCTCCTAAATGCTTTCCAATCATTTTACATATTTCTGCGGTACTCATTTCTTTAATTCCATTTTGATACTCTTCTTCTAGGAATGTTTGCATTTTTTCTTCAATTAGTGGACCGTAACTATTCATAGGAACTAATACGTTGCCTAACCTGTGGATATTTTGATTTGCAAGTTCCATATCATTCATTGTAAACGACCCTTATTTGTAATGTGAAAAATGTCTGGCAATGTCATGGTCTAATGCCCCACATGTAGTAATTGCTACATCAAACCATTTGTTTTTGATCATGTCTTTAATTATTCCTCTTAGGCCTGTAGATACTACTGCTCCTACAAATGAAACAAATCTTAAACATTGTTTATTTGAAATCATTTCTGACAAAATTTCTAATCCGTCTGATAGATTTACTGATTCGAATCCTCCTGATTGAGATAATTCCTCAAAAATTTCCTCTAATGATGTGTTTGAATCAATTGCTATGTCTTTTACTGGGCGACCTGGCTCTACCATGAATTTGTGAGTTGATGCCAAGTATAAAATTCTGCCTTCATCGAAATAATTTCTTTCTATTATCTAAGAAAACTTTAAACCCGTCCAATGATACCAGATTTCGAATGTCAGATAGAATTAAAGTTGGTTTAGTTGGTATAGGTAATTGTTTTTCTGGCCTAATTCAGGGAATTGAATATTATAAAAAAAACCCTTCTCAAGAAGTTACTGGAATTATTCATGATAAATTAGCAGGATATGGAATCCATGATATTGATTTTGTTTGTGGATTTGATGTTGGTGAAAATAAAGTTGGTAAACTTTTGCATGAGGCAATTTATGAGTACCCCAACATGGTTGATTGGATTGCAAAAGACGATTTACCAAAAAATGATGCTCTAGTATATGAAAGTCCAATTTTAGATGGAGTCGGAGTATGGGTAGAAAATAGAATAAAACCTATTGTCAGCACAAAAACTACTGAACAAATTGCCGAAGAAGTAAAACAAATCATTAAAGAGCGAGGCGTAGAAATAATTGTGTCATATTTGCCTGTAGGTTCTGATAAGGTAACTGAGTTTTGGGCTCAAATTTGTCTTGATACTAACACTGCATTTGTAAATTGCATTCCATCCTTTATTGCATCAGATGAAAAATGGGCTAAAAAGTTTGAAGATGCAAACATTCCTTGTATTGGTGATGATATCAAAGGTCAAGTTGGTGCAACAATTGTTCATAGAACTTTGGCTAAACTTTGTAGCGATAGGGGAACAAAAATTGAAAAAACATATCAGATTAACGTTGGAGGAAATACTGATTTCTTAAATATGAAAGAACAAGATAGACTAGCATCAAAGAGAATTTCTAAAACCGAAAGTGTTCAAAGTCAACTTAAAGAAAGATTGGATGATGATCAAATTTATGTTGGCCCTTCTGATTTTATTCCATTCTTAGGTAACACCAAACTAATGTTTATGAGAATCGAAGGTCGCCAATGGGCAAACATTCCTTACAATATGGAAGTTCGTTTAGAAGTAGATGATAAAGCAAACTCTGCAGGTATTGTGATTGATGCAATTAGATTGGCAAGAATAGCACTTGATAGAGGCGTAGGTGGGCCAATCAAACCTGCCAGTGCTTATTTGATGAAACATCCGATAGAACAAACTTCTGATGTTAAAGCAAAAACTGCGTGTGAAAAATTTGTTGCTGGTGACTAGTCATTGAAATTTATTTGAATCTAGAAATCTTACTTTTCTACTCTTTTCATATTTGTGTAAATCGAATTCTTTACTTTTTCCACATTCTCCATTTAATTTCATGACTTTAGTTGTCACTACCTTGTTGTTTTCGGTCAAATCTATGATGAGACTATTGCCTCCAAATCTATAATTCTCAACATTTGCTGCCAAGATGGGTATTCTATTTTCTAGCGCTCTTACTTTAACATACATTTGCCAAGACTCCATTCCTCTCCTGACTATTTTACATGGTGAAAATAACACTTGAGCCCCTTTATTCACAAATGTATTTGCAACCTTGGGAAATACTATGTCATAACAAATCATTACTCCAAATTTACAGGAAGTATTGAAAATTTTGGCCTCTTTTCCTGGCTTTACATTGTCTTTTTCATAGTCATATGGATGGATTTTCTCTTGCCTTCCTACAAATTCTCCTTTAGGACCAATAATTGGAGAGATGATTGATGTTTTTTGCTTTGTAATCTCATAAAATGCGCCCGGAATAATTGTCATGGCAAATTCTTTTGCGATTTTCTTAAAGTCTAAAAACTCCAAATCCCAATCTTTAATCTCGTTGTTTTTGAGCCATTGTTCTGGCAGGCATACAATGTCTGTATTTTCTCTTCCTAGTTTTTTTAGAATTTTTGAAACCTGCGAAATTCCTTTTTGATTATTGCTGTATGATGTAGTTTGAATTAACCCGAGCTTAACCATGTTTTAACAATCTTTTGAGACTACTTATAGTAGGCGTAATCCTGTTTAATTTTAAAAAAATTATTCATTTCATTATGACCGCTACGAAAAATATTATAACACAACAAGAAAAATTATGCAATTCTGTCAACTAAACTTGTTAATCATCGATTATCCTACGTGTTGCGAAAACACTAACATTGGTTCATGTTAAAAAAGTTGAGATCTTTGGTTTCAAATCATTTGGATTTAAGAATACTACTGTTCAGTTTGAACCTGGACTAGTTTCTATATCTGGACCAAACGGTTCTGGAAAAAGTAACATCTTAGATGCTATTATTTTTGCAATGGGGGAAAACAAACCCAAAGTAATGCGAGTTGATAAGCTGCGATCTTTAATTCATGATATTGAGGGAAATCGTCGTGGACCCAAAATGGCAAGATCAAGTGTTCACTTTGATAATTCTGATAGAAAAATTCCAGTAGATTCTGATCTTGTTGAAATCACAAGAGAGATGGATGGTAATGGTGAAAATACATACTATCTAAATAAAAAGAAAACAAATCGAAGTCATATTCTTGATTTACTTGATATGGCAAATGCCGGTTTGGGGCAGCTTAATGCGGTACAACAAGGAACCGTCACTAGAATTTCCGAATTCACTTCAGAAGAAAAAAGAAAAACAATTGAAGATTTGATTGGCCTATCTTACTTTGATGATAAAAAAATAGAATCTATCAAACAACTAGATGAGGCAGATAGAAGATTAGAAATTGCTCTTGCTAAAATGGGTGAAATTAAAAAAAGAATTGATGAACTTGAAGAAGAAAGAAATCAAAAATTACGTCATGATATCTTGGAAAGGGAACTAAATAGATACAAAGCAATTGCTGCGGCCAACAAAATGAAGGTCATTTCAAGCCAAAAAACTGCAAAAGAATCTACATTGAGAGAATTGACTGCAAAAATCACTACATTTGATGGTGAACGTAATGCTTTAAGGATGGAAATTGGTGCTTTAGAAACTGAAAAATCAAAATTAATGGGTGAGGCTGATGCTTACAATCAAATAAAATCTGCATTAGATGCCGAAATAAGTTCTGCAATGGAGCAATATGAAATTGATAACAGTGCAATATCTGCATCTCAGAAAAGAATTGAACGAATTACTTCAAGAATCCCTGAACTTAAAATGGAATTGGAATCAATTGATGGTGCAAGAAGTGACATCGAAATTCAAATTCAAAAAATAAAGGAATCAATACAAGAAACAACTAAAAAGAAGGATCGTATTGGTAAAGAATTAGAACTAGTAGATTCTCAAAGACAAAAAGTTTTAACAGAACAATCAGAAGCTGCTACTAAAAAATCTGAAATTGATGAAAAAATTAAAGCACTTAACGCACAACTAAATAATGCAAAATTAAAATTTTCTAAAATTCAACATGAAAAAGAACAATCTAAAAAAATCATTGAATCTAACTCTGTTAAATTAAATAAATTGGAATCTGGTATTGAAGATCTAACTGAAGCAAAGTCTCAATTAAAATCTCTGATGAAAAATAGTACTGACACCATCACTGAATTAAAATCTAGAATTAAAAAATACCATACAAAAAAATCTCACATTCTTAATGATGTGGATGAATGGGCACAAATCATTGAAAAATCAGATCAACAAGCAACACGTTATGAATCAAAAATTAAAACTGTGAAAGGATTTATGCATGAAGATTATACTGCTGCAAAATTAAAAGAAGATGCAGAAAGTCTTGGTATTGAAGGACTAGTATATGAAATGGTTTCATGGGATAAAAAATATGAACGCTCTGTTTTAGCAGTTAGTTCTGATTGGATTAAAGCAATTGTAGTTAAAGACTTTGCAACATTACTTGGGATTGCAGAAGTTGCAAGAGACAAAAAACTCCCAAAACTAAAAATCATTCCACTTGACGCTATTCCGAAATTCAAACTAACTCTTCCAAAAGAACCTGGAGTTTTGGGCATCTTGTCTGATAATGTGAGATGTAATCCTGCCTATTCTGCGCTCAAAACCTTCCTATTTGGAAATATTGTGCTCACTGAAACTCGAGAATCTGCTTACAATCTATCTCAATCTGGTTACAAGGCTGTAACTATTGGTGGTGAGTTTTTTGAATCTAAGGGCGGTACTGTCATAATTGATAATAATTCCAAAATTTCAAAACTTACAAAATTAATTTCTTTGAGTAGTGATATTGACGGTTTATTCCAATCTATCAGTTTGGTCAAAAAGGTGATGTTGAATAGAAAACAAGAAATTAAAAAATTGGATAATGCTATTCAGATAAACACTGATAGACTTTCATTATCTGAAAAATCCCTGTCATCTGCCACTGAAAATTATTCTAATTTGAAATCTAGAATTTCTTCTGCATTTAACATGAAAGAACAACTAACAAAAAGAATTTCTGAGTTGATTTCTAGAAATAATATCATTGAATCTGAAGTTAGTATTACTGAATCTCACATTGAATCTCTAAATGATCGAATTATAATCGTTGAAGAAAACTATGCAGATGGAGAACAATCTCGTATTGCAAGTGAGTTACAAAGAATTAATCTCAAAAAAACAGAAATTGAAAAATCACATACCTCGATGATGAATGAATATCGTGATAAATCTTCCCAACTCACAACCTTGGAAACTCAAGATAATAAGGAGAAATCTCAATCTAATCGTCTACATGACGAAGAGGACTCTTTGAAATTAGAGCAAGAAGAATTAGAAATTAAAATTAAGGAATTAGAAACTAAAAAGCAATCAAAAAATGAAGTTTTAGTAAAATTGAGAGAAAAAGAACAAGAACTCATATCTACTTCTGGTTCTTCCATTGGTCATCTAAAAGAATTTGATGATAAACTTAAGGTCTTATCTGAAAAAGATAAAGACCTAACAAAACAAATCAACATGATTGAACGTCAAACTGACTCTCTTAATCGTGATTTACATGATTTAATTGAAAATGAGGCAAAATTACAACAATTACTGTCTGCATTTGGATTTGACAAAAACATGGAAACGTTTGATGTTGAATCTATTGTACATGGATTAACTACTGAACTATCTTCACTAAACGCATTAAATGCAAAAGCTCCTGAAACATATCTGGAAGTATCCTATGGTTATCGTTCTATGTCTACAAGAAAGAATTCTCTTGAAGCAGAAAGAAACTCTATTGTAAAATTCATTGAAGATATTGAAAAAGACAAACGACAAACTTTCTTGGATGCATTTGATAAAGTCGATAAAGAAATTCGATTAATTTTTAATAAAATGACTGATGGTAATGCTTGGTTAGAATTACAAAATGAAGATGATATCTTCAATTCTGGAATTTCATATTTGATTCAATTTCCAAATAAACCAAAAAGAGAGTCTACATCAATCAGTGGTGGTGAAAAAACATTAGCTGCAATCGTATTTGTGCTTGCATTACAAAAACTAAAACCCTCGCCATTCTACTTGTTTGATGAAGTAGATGCTCACCTTGATGCTCCAAACTCTGAAAGGTTGGCAAAAATATTGGAAGAAAGATCTAAAGAAAGCCAATTCATAATGGTATCTCTAAAAGATTCTGTTATACAAAAAGCAAAACTGATCTACGGTGTATTCCCAAAGAATGGTGTATCTCATGTTGTTACTTACAAAGATAAACGAATGCCTTCTATGAAAACATCCTAGTCTAGTTTTACATAACATGCGGAAAAATATTCATCAGATATTTTTTCTAGCTTTGGCTCGTTAATACATTTTTCAATAACATATGGGCATCTAGCTCTAAATCTACATCCTTGATACACATCAACATCGGCAGGCTCGTTAATTCTGATTTTTCTTTCGCTGTGTAGGTTATTTGGATCAGGTTCAGAAATTGCATCAATTAGTGCTTGAGTGTAAGGGTGTCTTGGTTTTACCAATACTTGGTTGATTGGACCTATTTCTACAATTTTACCCATATACAAAATGCCTATTCTTTGACCAAAATATTTGGCAGTTGCTAAATCATGTGTAATGTAGATAAAAGAAATGTTGTATTTTTTTTGTAATTCTTGCATCAATTCCAGCATCTCAGCTCTAATTGAAACATCCAACATTGAAACTGGTTCATCTGCCAGTATTACTTTGGGCTTTAGTGCAAGTGCTCTAGCTAAAACAACTCTTTGTCTTTGTCCTCCAGATAACATATGGGGATATTTTTTTACAATTTCTTCAGTAGGTTCTAGTTTGACTTCTTGTAATACTTCTATCACTCTTTTTCTTCGGTCTTCCTTGTTTCCAATGTTGTGGATTTCCAGCGGTTCGGAAACAATGTCTCCTATTTTCATTCTTGGATTAATAGAGTCATATGGATCTTGATGGATCATTTGACAATTCATTCTAATTTTTGCTAAGTTTTCTTTTTTATCATCAATTTCTTGGTTTTCAAAAAATATCTTCCCTGAATCTGATTGAATTGATTTTAAAATTAATTTTGCAATTGTAGATTTGCCAGAACCTGACTCTCCTGCCAAAACAAAAACTTCTCCTTTCTTTAGTGAAAATGAAACATCATCAACTGCTCTAACTGTGATTGATTTTGAACCAAACATCTCTTTTTTAATGAAATATTTTTTTAAATGCTCTACTCTTAGTATGTATCCCATCAAACACTGGTGAATTATGAAGTATAAGAAACATCTTTTATGCGTAAAATTTGGGATAAAGCATTTATGTTAAATAAAGACCCGTTTAACAATTGAACGAAACAATCCAAAAAAATCTAAATTATAAAAAATATGTTGTTGATTCTAAACTTCAGTACTTTAAACCCCATGCAAGTAAAATTGAAAAAACATTTGCTGAGGAGATTTCTTTTAGTTTGAATAGGGATTCCAAATTTATCATGCCTAAATTTTTTTATGATAAAAAAGGTTCTGATTTATTTGAAAAAATCTGTAGTTTGCCTGAATATTATCCTACAAGAACTGAAATTGACATTTTAAAGAAATTGCAAACTGAATTACCTTCGTTTATTGATGACACCTTTCGTCTAGTTGAACTTGGGAGCGGCTCATCCATAAAAACTCGATTGATTCTTGATATTTTTATAAACTTGCAGAAATCTACTGAATATTTTCCAATTGATATATCTGAAATTCTTACTGAGAGTTCCGAGCAATTACTTTTGGATTATGACTCTCTTCACATTACAGGTATTATTGATACCTACGAAGGTGGATTAGAATTTATAAAAAATTATGACGATAAGAAAAACCTAATCATATTTTTGGGTTCTAGTTTTGGTAATTTTTCCCCATCGGATGGAAAAAACTTTTTACAAAAAATTAACTCTACAATGAAATCTGGTGATCTATTTTTGATAGGTTTGGATTTGGTAAAAGATTCAAAAATTTTAGAATCTGCATATGATGATACGCAAGGTGTAACTGCACAATTCAATCTTAATGTTCTATCTAGAATCAATGACGAACTTGATGCTGATTTTGATTTGAATAATTTTTCACACCATTCAATTTACAATAAGGAAGATCAAAGAATTGAAATGTATTTAAAATCTCTGGTTAACCAATCGGTTATTATTTCAAAATCCAATCTTTCATTGAATTTAGAAAAAAATGAACTTATTCATACTGAACATTCTCACAAATACACATTAGACCAAATCCGTACTCTGCTTGAAAATACTGGATTCAAAATTAATCATACCTGGTTAGATGATAATACTCATTTTTCATTAACGTTAGTATCAAAAAATTAAATATCTTCTACACATCTAAAGCCTGAAAACAACCAGCGTTCATCTAATCTGAAGAAATTTCTATAACTTCCCCTGATTGACATTTTTGGAGTTCCAAATGATCCTCCTCTCAAAACTTTTTGATTTGTAAACCATTTGTCATTATATTCGTCAAAACCTGATTTGAATCCTGGGTATCCTGTAAATTCTGATGATGTCCATTCCCATACATCTCCAATCATCTGTTGACATCCTGAATAACTAGTACCATTTGGGTATGATCCTATCTCTGAGCATCCCCAATGATATGATTCAAGTAAATTACATTTGTCTGATGTTGGGTTTTCATTTCCCCATGGATATGTTGACTTTTCTTGTTTTTTTTCATTCCAACATGCAGCTTTTTCCCATTCTGCTTCTGTTGGGAGTCTTTTGCCTGCCCATTTACAATATGCATCTGCTTCATAGTAGCTAACATGGCATACAGGTTCATTCGGATTGATTTCTCTAATTCCTAAAAAGTCTCTTACATGCCATTTCTCATCAATTTTTTCCCAATACATTGGAGAATTCCATTTGTTTGCTTTGACTTTTTCCCATCCATCTGATAACCAATACTTGTATGTTTCATATCCTCCACTTTTCATAAATTCTAGATATTGTTGATTTGTTATTGGGAACACATCTATTTTGTAATCATTTAAGAAAACTTTGTGTTCTGGTAATTCAATGTCGTAACAAAATCCATTCCCATTGTTTCCAATCATGTATATGCCTCCTTTGATATGATTGGATCTTTTTTCAGTGTTAACCGGTGTTATCATTTCATTTTTCTTTACAGGTCTATATTGTTCTGCAAGCAAATGTTGTAAATCATACACTAAGAGTTCTTGGTGTTGACATTCATGGTGAAATCCCATAATGATCATTCTCTTTGCATCATCACTCAACATTTGAGATGCAATAAATTTCTCAACTCTTTGATTAATTGTATTAAAATACTGAAAAATTTGATCGGTTGTTGGTCGTGATACAACCCCTCGTAATCCTTTATCATGTGGCACTCCAAATTGTTGATAATAGGAATTAAGATATTCTGAGAATTCTTTAGAGTAAAACTCATAATTTTTATCTATTTTACTCATGATCGCCTCATAAATCCAACTTACATGACCAATGTGCCATTTTGGTGGACTCATAAAAAATGCAGTTTGAACAACAAAATCATCTTTTTCCAGAGTCTTTACCAGTTCCAGTGTCCTATTTCTTGTTTCTCTAAATTGCACTAACAATGACGTTGGTGCTAATTCTGGATTTGAGGTCATTATTAAAAAATTATATTTTTCCACTATTATGTTTGTGGGTATTTTACCTAGTATCCTCTTGCAAAAATTGGAACTGAGACACTCTGTTTTTGACAGTACACACATTTTTTATTTGTATTTTCATTTCCAAATGGAATTACTCTGATTTCTGCTCCTGTCTCCTCTTTGATTCTTTCCTCACATTCTAATTTTCCACACCATGGAGAGTTGAAGAATCCTCCCTTCTCAATTTTGGCTTTAAACTCTGAATAATCTGAAATGTTTAGGGTGTTGTTTTCAGCTTGCTCTTTGGCTTTTCTTAACATTTCTATTTGGATCTCATCTAGAATTATGGATATTTTATCAATTTCAGTAAAACTCAGACTTACTTTTTCTAGATTGTATCTTTTTGCAACAACTATGCTTTGTTTCTCAATATCTTTAGGTCCTATCTCTATTCGTAAAGGTATTCCTTTTAATTCCCAGTCATTAAATTTGTATCCTGGTGATAGCCCTTCTCTGTTATCCACATAAACTCTAATTTCTTTTGATTCTAATTCATTTCTAATTTCTTCTACTTTGGATAGTACAATATCCTTGCCTTCATCATTTCTGTAAATTGGTACAATTACTACTTGTATTGGAGCTACTTTTGGAGGTAACACCAAACCTCTGTCATCTCCATGAGTCATGATCATTGCACCGATCAATCTCCAAGAAACTCCCCATGAAGTTTGCCATGCAAAATGTTCTACGTTATCCTTGTCTGCAAATTTAACCTCAAATGGCTTTGAAAAGTTTTGTCCCAAGAAATGAGATGTGCCCATTTGTAGTGCTTTTCCATCCGGCATTATTGATTCCATGGTAGTTGTATACACTGCCCCAACAAATTTTTCTTTTTCACTTTTCTTTCCTGTGATTACTGGAATTGCAAGCTCTTCTTCTACAGTCTTTTCATAAATATCTAAAATTTTCATTACTTCTTCTTCTGCCTCTTTTTGTGTAATGTGTACTGTATGTCCTTCTTGCCATAAAAATTCCGAAGTCCTAAGAAATGGTTTTGTTGCTTTGATTTCAGCTCTTAAAGCTGTATTCCAAAAATTGATTTTTAATGGTAAATCTCTCCAACTTTGAATCCATTTTGAATATAGTGTATATGCTAATGTTTCAGAAGTTGGTCTTAATGCAAGCCTATCCCCTACTTCATTGGTTCCTGAATGAGTTACCCAAAATACTTCTGGATTAAATCCTGCAAAATGTTTCTGTTCTTTTCCTAATAGTGACTCTGGAATTAATATTGGTAAAAATCCATTCCTAATTCCATTTTTAGCAAATTTCTTATCAAATGTATTTCTTAATGACTCCCAAATGGAATATCCATCTGGTCTGAGAACAATTAGTCCTTTGATAGGAGCATAATCTGCAAGTTTGGCTTTGAGTACTACTTGAGTATACCATTCACTAAAATCATCATTTTTTGAAATTGTAATTCCTACGTCTTCTTTTCCCAAACTATTTTTTTAAGAATTAAATTAACTAATGAGCCTTTCGTGATGATTTCAGTTTTAAAATTATATTATTTGAGTGGGTCGCCTTTGCATAATACTTCACCCATAACTCTGCTTTGGAAATTTGGACATATGAAACATTGAACAAATTGAATATCTTCTTTTAAAACTGGACAATTTACAAATTCTTGTTTCATTCTTTTGAGCATTTTTGGACTGACTCCTTTGAGTTTTAATTTTCCTTTATCATCCATTAAACCTGACTCTTTTAATCTCTCTTTGAGCTCGGCAGGAAATTTCACTTTTTCCTCAGTTGTTTGAATTTTTACATCAAATTTACGTTCTAATTCGTCTGCCATACCTAATACACTATACTCGGTGATTTATTACTAGCGTTTTTTTGATCCAAACAAGGTTTAAACTTTAATATAATTAGCGATTTTTTTCCAAATCAGAAATCTGTTGTTAGTAATTTTTGATGTTGAGGGAGTTTTGTATGATGAAGAATATCTCCCAATTCTGGCCGAAAAACTCCACAAAGAAAAAGAAATTTGGGAAATTACAAAGCAAGGAATTCAAGGTAAAATAAATTGGGAGGAAGGACTTCGAACTAGAGTTGCAGCCCTAAAAGGACTGGATGAAAAAATATGTCAAGATGTATCTGATGCATTACCAATCATGACGGGTGCAAAGGAAGCTTGTCGAGCATTAAAATCTGCAGGATGGAAACTTATGGCTGTTTCTGGTGGGTTTACTTTGATGATGCATAGATTACAAAAAGAATTAGATCTGGATTATGTTTATTCAAATGAATTGATATTCAAAGATGGAAAACTAGATGATGTCATAATCAATGTAGATTCTGATAAATCAAAATCTGCAAGAGTAAAAATCGAAGAATGGGGTGAGAAAAAAGAAAATATTGTCTGTGTCGTTGATGGGGCAAATGATGTTAAATTGTTTGATATTTGTGGATTGGGAATTGCTTATCGTGCTCAAGATATAGTCAAAGACTTGGCTACTACTACCTTGGAAGAAAAAGATCTTTCTAAAATTTTGGATATCATTAACAAGCATTACAAATTAGAATTACAAACTATTCCTACTGTATAAACAATTTTTTACTCCTCATAATCAGGTATTATACTTGCAAATCATTCCAATTCATGTAGAAAAAGAGATCGAACCCATTGATGATATCTCTGACATCATTTTAAAATCAGAAAAATTAAACGATGGAGATATCCTAGTTATTGCACAAAAAATCATCTCAAAACAAGAAGGGCGGTTGATTGATTTGTCTGATATTTCTCCATCTTTATTGGCTGAAGGAATCAGTTCACATTATCAAAAAGATCCTAAAATTGTTGAGTTGATTTTATCTGAATCTAAACGAATTGTTAGGATGTTTAATGGAATTTTAATTGTGGAAACTCATCATGGATTTATCTGTGCAAATGCAGGTGTAGATGAAAGTAATATTCAAAAAGGATTTGCAACTATATTGCCGTTAAATTCTGACGAGTCTGCACAAAAAATCCAAAATAAAATTTTAGAACAATCTGGAAAAAACATTGCAGTTATAATTTCTGATACCTTTGGACGTCCTTTTAGGATGGGACAAACAAATCATGCAATCGGCATTTCTGGATTGAACCCAATCTTAGATTATGAAGGAACTCTTGATTCTTTTGATAAAATTTTACACGTTACTGCTATTGCTATTGCTGATGAACTATCCTCCGCATCAGAATTAGTAATGGGGAAATCTTTGAAATGCCCAATTGCAATTATTCGTGATTATTCATTTGAATCTGAAAATCATTCTATTGATGATTTAATTCGTCCTGAACATGAAGATCTTTTCAGATGATGTTTTTAAAATTTTCCTTTTACACATATTTATCTTTAATTTTATGGATGAATACATGTGACGTTAAATGTGGTAATCTAAAAATCACTCATTGAAAGAAATAATCCATATTTTCTGTATTAAATTATAGATGTCAAATATAAATGAAATTGTAATCTTTCTGAGATGATTTTAGGTGGATAAATTAATTAGTTTCTCTTCTGCATCAATGACCGTTATTATGATATCTTGTTTTTGTCCTCACCAAGGTGTAAAGTCTTTCTAATAATTATATCCAGTGTAGATGAAACCTGTTACTTGGAATTAAATAAAAAACAACTCTGTGGTTATTATCTTGAGAACGAATGTCTATTAGATTGTGAAATATGTAATCTTAAAAAGAGCAATAGTAGTAACTATAACTGTTGGATGTGATAATTTTGCATAAACAAATCCTCAAATCAGTTTATTCTGATATTTTTTCTTGGATCATCTCTGTTTCGTTATTCTCAACTCTTTTCATATTCATGATATCTGCTAGGGGTTTCTTGTTCTTTGAACCATTTTTTGCGTTTCAGCTTCCCGTAGATTGGATTCTAAGCTTTGTTCTAATTATAATAGTTTCAGGACTTATCGCATTGGTGACTAGTTTAGCTATTTTTCAAATTAGAACGATAAAAGCAAATTCTACGAAAACTGGAACAGGAATAGTTGGCTCTGTTATTGGTGTGGGTGCAGGAATTTGCACTAGTTGTGGGCAAATAGGGTTTTCCATCATCTCTACGTTTGGGGTTATGGGAGCTGCTTCTTTATCGTTTCTAACTGAATATGAAATTCCAATTAGGTTACTTTCTATATCGATATTGTCTGGTACATACTTTGTCATGATTAAGGGGATGAGAAAGGGGTGCAAAGTAAATTTGAATAACGACAATATGATGAAATAAAATCCTTATTGTATCAAGTAAAATGTATTGATTGTAGTTGTTGGAACACAATTAATTCTCAATTCAAATCCATTTTACATTTGTAAATTCTGTATTTCCTTCAAAACATTGTAAAATTACTGAAAAATTTGTTGTTAGCTAAAGCTATTCTTGAAGTTAATCTCAAATAGATTTTAATATGACAAATCGATCTTTATCAAACAGTTACTAATGTCCAAATCAAATGAGAAAAAGTTAGATGCCACTGGATTATTTTGTCCTGAACCTGTGTTTAGAACAAAAATTGAAATTGAAAGAATGCAAGTTGGAGAAATCATAATTGTATCTGCTGATGATCCTGCTGCAGAAGATGACATTTCTAGATGGGTTACAAGAAATGGTCATGAATTGTTAGACTTGTCTAAAGATGGTGACACTATTACATTCAAAATTAAAAAGGTGAAATAATCCAAATCATGACCACTGTCACTGATACTGATGTTTTGAATCGTGTAGGCAATACCCCTCTTGTAAAATTAGGTTCTCTTTCTCATGACAATATTGAATATTTTGCTAAATTAGAAGGTCACAATCCGTTTGGTTCTGTAAAAGATAGAGCTGCATATTGGATGATTAAAGACGGTGAAGAAAGAGGAATTTTGACAAAAGGAAAAAGCATTATCATTGAACCAACTTCAGGTAACACTGGAATTGCATTAACTGGTATTGCAAATGTCTTGGGTTACAAAGTTGAGATTGTAATTCCAGAAAAAGCAAGCAATGAAACTAAAGATATCATTAGAAATCTAGGTGCTAAAGTGTTTGAAACTAGCGATGACCTATGTCCAAAAGTAGGTGCTGGAACTGATCAAAGTATTGCACTTGCTACATCCATTGCATCTTCTAGACCTGATATCTACTATTCTCCAAATCAATATGCTAATGAAGCAAATTTTAAGGGACATTATGTTGGAACTGGACCTGAAATTTGGAAACAAACTGAGGGTAAAGTAACTCACTTCTTTACTGGTGTTGGTACTGGCGGCACTATTACTGGAATTGGTGCTTTTCTTAAGGAAAAAAATCCTGATGTGAAGATCATTGGATGTCAACCACAACAAAACCATTTGATTCAAGGATGGAGAAATTTTGAAGAATCTGCAAAACCTGATTTATTCTTAAAAAGAGAAAATGTTGTTGATGATTGGGTATCTGTAGACAATGATGAAGCATTTTCAGTTGTTAAAGAAGTATTTGCAAAAGACAAACTGTTGATCAGTCCTTCTTCTGCAGCAGTATATGCATGCATGAAAAAATATCCTATTGAAGGAGATGCATGTGTGGTTGGAATTTTTGCCGACGATGGAAGGAAATTCAAAAGTGTTTATGCCTCTCAAAATGTAATGACTGCGGAAGAATTTGAAAATTCTCTTAAAGATGCAAAATATCTGTCTGAATTATCTTACTAGATCATTCAAGAATACTTTTCAAATATTTATCATAAAATTCTCTAAATGAAGAATTCATATCCATTTCATGTCGAAGACATTTGCTGCTCTGTTCTGTAATTTGACTTTTAATTTCTCTACTCCATGGGCTCTGTTGTTTGTCTTTAGAATCTATGATTGATGGATTTTCTTTAATTTTCTCCATTGTTTCTAATAATGTTTTACTTAATTGCCTAAATTGACTTACATGTAGAAGAAATATTTGTGCTTCTTCTTTGTTTACTAAATTCATCATGGCGTGTACTTGATTGTAATATCTAAAACCTTTTTCATTGTATTTTTTAAAATCTTCAATTCTTTGTTGCCAATATTCTTTAGTTACTTTTTCTTCAATTTTATAACTGAATTGAATTTCACCTAATTCCATTCCTAATTTTGCCAGTTTATCACTATGCTCTTTTGCTGATTTTTTCAGCTTTTCTGGATCTTGACTCATTGTTTTCAGTTTTTTATCTCACAATAAAGAGTTTAGATTTTTGATTCTTTCCATTTTTTATCTGATTCCTTTGAATAAAATAACATACATTTCTCACATAATGAATCCCATTCATTAATTCCTAACTTTTCAAAAAATCTCATTGACCACTTGTATGACGGCTCCTCTCTGTATTGAAATTGTTGAATTGTGTAGATTTCTTTCTCGTAAAATTTATTCAGACATTTTTTGCATTGAGCATTTTTCATTATTGTTTATCTGCACTTTCTGTGAGATATTTGTCAACATCAATTGCTGCCATACACCCAAATGCTGCTGCTGTAATTGCTTGCCTGTAACTTCTATCATGTACATCTCCTGCTGCAAAAATTCCTTCTATGTTGGTATGTGTTTTGTTCTTTAACACAATGTACCCTTTATCATCTAAATCTATTTGGTCTCTGAACAATTGTGTATTGGGATCATGTCCAATTGCTATAAACAAACCCCCTGCATCTAATGTGGTTTCCTCATTTGTTTTTAGATTTTTTAAAACTGCTTGCTGCATTTTTTGATCACCTTTTACCTCCATGATTGCTGAATCCCAATGAAATTTTATTTTTTCATTGTTTAGTGCTCTTTCTTGCATGATTTTGCTTGCACGTAATTCGTCTCGTCTATGAACTAGATGAACATTTGTTGCAAATTTAGTAAGAAATGTTGCTTCCTCAATTGCTGAATCGCCACCACCTGCAACAATAATCTCTAGATTTCTAAAAAACGGACCATCACAAGTTGCACAATATGATACTCCTTTACCTGCAAATGTTTCTTCCCCTTTTATGCCGAGTTTTCTGGGATTTGCACCTGTGGCAATTATCACTGCACGTCCTTCGTATTCTTCTGAAGATGTGAGAACTTTGAATGGTTTACGTCTAAAATTCACATCTACCACTACATCATCAATAATTGTCGTGCCCATTCTTTGTGATTGTTTTCTCATGTCTATCATCAAATCTGGACCCATGATGCCGTTTTCAAATCCTGGATAATTTTCCACTTCTGTAGTGTTGACTAACTGTCCTCCTGGTAATAATCCTGATAAAATTAAAGTATCATATCCTGCTCTTGAACAATAAATTCCAGCAGTATATCCAGAAGGACCTGCACCGATAATAATTACATCGTATTTTGTTTTATTTTTATCTGATATTATGGGTTCATCATTATGAGTTTCTAGAACTGCTGTACCTGCATCTCCTGCCATCATGATGTTAGTGGTTTTTGTTTCAATAATTTAAGTGAATATCCCTTTTGATTACTCGTTTTTCATTCTCAAAAGAATTTGATCACAAATTCTCCTCATTTCTGAATCTGATCCCACGCTAGATATTCTTACAATATCTGAAGTTGTAATAATCCCAATAATCTTTCCATTATCTGTAACTGGAAGTTTATGGATTGTTTTTTCTTTCATTAATTCCGATGCCTCCCAGATCGTTTCTTCTGAATTAATTGTAATTAATGGTAATGACATTACTTCTTTAATTTCGGTAAATAGTGGTCTTCCCTCTGCAGCAATCTTTGTCACAAAATCTCTTTCAGTAACAATTCCAATTGGATTGTCATTTTCTGTAACAATCACACAACCTATGTTTAATTTTTTCATATGTTCTGCTGCTTCTTGTAGTGATGTTGATTTATCTAGAGTTAGCACATCCTTATTCATTACTTCATTCACAAACGTACTGTTCATAATTCAACTCTTCTTTTCAATTATAAGATATAAATTCTAAATTATCAGGATTGAAAATCAATAAAGATAATCACATAAGTCTTTAAACTAGCTTTGATATTTTATTAATATATGACAATTAAAACAAAGAAAATACTTGTTCCTCTTGACGGTTCCAAAAATTCCATTCGTGGATTAGATATGGCTATCCATCTTGCAAGACGATCTCAAGGAACAATTACTGCTCTGGCCGTTAAAACGGTTCCTGGAATATATGCAATTCACCCACTAGGATTCTTGGATTTTAATTCTATGAAGGAAGTAAAAAAATTACTTGCTGATGCAAAATTACGAGCAGCAAAAAAAGGAATTCAGTTGACTGGAAAAGCAATTGCTGGAGATCCTGGGTATGATATTGCACGATTTGCAAACAATTCAAAAAATGGAATTGACCTGATTGTTGTTGGTGCACGTGGAAGAGGTTCTGCCAAAGAAATTTTCTTAGGTAGTGTTTCTAACTATGTTTTACACAAATCTAAAAAACCTGTATTAGTTGTAAAATGACTGTAAATAGTTTCAAGAAAATACTTGTTCCAATCGACGGTTCTTCATATTCTGAAAAGGCATTAAAACGAGCATGTGATTTTGTTGAAGCGTTTGGCTCTGAAATTATTTTGATATATGTTGTTGAAAAATCTATTCCAATTAATTTATTGGATCGTAAAGAATACTTGGAGATACTTCAAAAATTTGGAACTAAAATCTTGGATAAATCTAAGCGCACGCTATCCAAAAGAGGAATACCTGCAAAAACTTTCTTAAAAGAAGGAAATATTGTAAATGAAATTGAAAAAGTTGCAAAAAAAGAAAAATGTAATCTTATAATTGTTGGAAATAAAGGTCTTGGATCTGTAGCTAGATTTTTACTCGGAAGTATTTCAAATAAAATTTCTCAATTGTCTTTGTGTTCCGTTCTAATCGTGAAATGAAATTAATTTGCTAATGTGTTTACCACATCTGATTTTGTAATTATCCCAACTAACTTTCCCTTTTTTACAACGGGTAGACCACTGATGTCATGTTTGATCATTTTGGTGATGGCCAGTTTAACTTCTTTATCTGCTTCCACTGTAATTGGATTTGTTGCCATTATGTCTGTTGCATGAAATGGGAAAAGATAACTCATTTGATTTGAGTGGGTTTCTTCTAATCCTTTTTTGAATTTGTATTCTTGAACTTCTTTAGGATCAGCTGACTCTGCAATCCATTGTGGGATTTTTGCAGGCACAAAATCTCTGAATGTTATTATGCCCACTGGTTTTTGATTTCGTTTGATGATGATTCTGGAGATTCCATATCTTAACAACAAACTCTCTACATGTAATATTGGATCACTGGGAGCTGCTGTGATCACTTTTGATTTCATAATTTTTGAAACTTTGATTGAATCTGAACCTTTTGTAAGAAATACTGTGGCAAGATCTGTTTTTGTTATTATCCCTTCAAGTGTTTTGTCTTTTTTTAGAATGATTACTAGACTAATTCTGTGTTTTTTCATTAATTTTGCACATTCTTTTACAGTGTTTTCTTTGGTTAGTGTGAATAATTTCTTTGGTTTGAAATCTTTTGCTTTTACAGATGTTATTGGCTTTGTTCCTAAATCATAAATTTTCTTTGCTAGATCTTTTTCAGTGATTATTCCAATTGGTTTTTTCTTATATGTGACAATGACTCTTTTTACTTTATTACTCAATATTGATTCCCTAGTTTTCATTAGTGTCGTATTGGGGTTTACGGTTATTGGTTTTGCGATTAATCCTGATAATTTTAAATTTTTTACATCCATGAATATGATTACTTATAATTTGATAAATGTCTTTCAGCAAAATCATCATTGAAAATCATAATTGATAATTATTAGAAAGCTATTTAGTTCTAGTTTGCTTGGATTAGTTATGGCTGAAAAAGTTCCTTTATTTGTAATTGGTTTACCTAAAGACGAACCTGCTAACGAAATATTATCCTCGAAATTTGGCGGTGCTTTAGAAAAAGTTCAACAAGTATTATCTCATATTATTGAAGCAAAAATTGCAGTAGAGTCTCAAAACCCTGAAGGTTCTAGAACTCACTATGATGTTACGGCTACTGTAAAAACCTCTAAAAATCAACTTATTTACACTGAATCTGGATGGGATATTCTGAAAATTGCTGATGAATTATCTAGAAAATTAGAACGTGAATTACCTAAACATGATGATAAGAGACAAAGAGATAGTATTCGTAAAAAGGAATATTGAGATTGTTCCAAAATATTCTTGTACCTTTTGATCTTTCGACCCCCTCTACTAGGGCATTCAAAGTTGCATTAGACATCGCTAAATGTCGGGATTCTAAAGTAACCTTACTTACTTGTCTTGAAGGTGATGCATGGCATCACAAATACTATGATGCAAGAGCTGATTCTGAATTAATTAAAAAACAAAAAAAGGTTTCAAAAAAACATCTTGAAAAATTGGAATCTTTAGCAGAAAAAAATAATGTCTCCGTCAAATCACAAATTCTAACATCTAAATCCGTCGTTAATGATATTGTAAATTATGCAAAATCTAGAAAATATGATTTGATAGTAATTGGCTCTCATGGTAGAACTGGCTTTGATAAATTACTTTTAGGCAGTGTTGCAAATGGAGTCTCTCAGAAAACTAGATGTCCTGTTCTGATTGTCAAATAAGCAGAATGTGGTTTAGTTGATTTCGATTGTAGGTAGTGGACGAGTTGGCGCGTCAGTTGCATTTCTTTGTGTATCTAATGGATTAGATGATGTTTTACTTGTTAATAGAAACAAGGACAAGGCAATTGGTGAGGCTTTGGATATTGCAAGTGCAATTCCTGCAAATTCTGAATTTTCTATTAGGGGAACTGATGACTATTCTCAACTATCTGGTTCTGATATTGTTGTGATTACTGCAAGTGTTGGTGTTTACATGAAAGATAGAACTGAAAATATGGAATTACAGGTAAAGATGATAAAAGAAATTGCACAAAAAATTAAACGACACTGCCCATTTGCAATATTTTTGATAGTTTCCAATCCTCTTGATGTTTTAACATATTTTTTCCAAAAAGAAAGTAATGTTCCTAGATTCAAAGTCATTGGTATTGCATCTAGTCTTGATACTAGTAGGTTCCGTTATTGCATATCTGAAACATTATCTGTTCCACAATCTTCTATTTCTAACGCTCTTGTTTTAGGAGAACATGGTGATTCCATGGTTCCTGTTTTCTCTGGTGTCTTGGTTGGTGGCAATCCTCTTTTTTCTATGATTGACAGTAGGGAATCTATTACTGAAGATGTCAGAAGTTATTGGAAAAAATTGAGAAACTTTAAGAGTAGATCACAATTTGGTATTGCCAAAAATACCTTTGATGTTATCGATTCTATATTACACAAAAAAGAAATTAGCATTCCTGCATCTGTCGTTCTTGAAGGTGAATATGGGGAAAATGATGTTTCTATGGGTGTACCTGTAAAAATTGATCAAAACGGTATATTTGAAATACAAAAAGTGAAACTTGATGACATCGAATCATCTTCTCTGAAAAAATCCTCTGAAAAGATTCGTAATTACATTCAATCTATTCATACTTGATTTATTAATTTTTTGAGATTCTCTTGATGTTTGTTACAAAGTTTTTTATTTTTTAATTGTGAATAAAAAAGATCTTTTTGCCAATGGGCATTATATAGTCTGCATTCTTTGCTTTCGCAAAATGCATCTCCTGTTTCATAATACATGACGGCTTGCAAAATATATCCTTTAATTATTTCTGAGATTCTTGAATCATTATATTCTAAAAATTCACCTTTGTATTTTTCTTTGATTTCATTAATTCTTTCTTTGGTAATGTCTGTCATCATATCAATATAGTATTGTTTTGGTTTTGCAGGTGCTTCTATTATGCCTGTGGTGGATATTATTATGGGGTTTGAACCTATCAAAGATCTTGCATGGTATCTAAAATCACTTTCATCAAATGTACATGTTAATTTATTTGTAAAAATTATGTGTAACGTACTTTCGTCACTCTCATTTTTTGAAATAAATTCTGATATTATTTTTTGGAACTCAAATCCGTCATACAAAGTCATTTCTTCTTTGTTTGACATATCTTTGTTTTGAGTTTCAATTTGAATCTCTTCTGTTGATGGGGTGTGTATTTTGAATGGTTTTCTTAAATCAAAAATTCTAGTACTTGCAATTTTCTCACACATGTTTTGATTTGAATTGTGAAAGAAATTATCTCTAATTTCAATTTTAACTGGAAATGTATCTATAATGAATTCTTCTAATTTTTTTAATTGAATTTGTGGAACTGTGGGTTCATCATATAGAATAATTCTGGATGTTTTCAACAAGAAAACTAAGGACTTGATGGCTTATCTTTCTAACTCTTTGATTTTTTGTGCAGTTATTTCAGCTGCTCTTTTGCCTGAGTATAACATAGAACCAAATGTTGGACCCATCCTTGCTAGTCCATGCGTTTCCGTTACTGACATGCCTGCAGCAACTAATCCTGGATAAACTTCCCCTGTCTTATGAACAACATGCTCTTCTCCATCGTTGACATACATTGGTTCCATCCCTTTCCATTTAGCTAAACCTCTATCTACCAGTCTTTTTACTGCAACTGAATCGTGACCTGATGCATCAATGATAATTTTTGCTTCAAATGCAACTGGATCAACACATGTAATGTTTCGTGGTAATGCTGAAACTGGCATCCAATTAACGACAATTCCTGCAACTCTTCCATTTTTTAGTACTAAATCATCAAATTTTGTTAATTGAAGAAACTTTACTCCTGCATCACATGCTGCAGCAATTAATTTTGAAACTGCATGTGGACCTGGTGTCAAATACAATCCTTCTTGTACTTTTTTGTATGGTACTCCCAATTCATCCCAAATTTTTTGAGCTGGCTCTCTAACTGTAACTGGATTCATCATATATCCTCCTAACCAGTAACCTCCTCCGAGATAGTTGTTTTGTTCAATAACTAAAACTTTGTAACCCATATTGGATAATTCTCTACTTGCTGTTAATCCTGCAGGACCTGCACCAATAATGATTACATCTGATTCTGCTCTATCAACTAATACATCATGAAATTCATTTGCAATTGCACGTGTAATTTCAACTTCACGTATGTCAGTAAAAATTTTTTCTGATTGTACTGCAACAGTTGCTTCTTGCATGAAAAAGATGAATTTTGTTAATAATTAATACTTTGCCACATGTTTTTTCAAAAAATTAGGTGACACTAATTGAACTCTATCATTTTTTCTACATGGAAATAGGAAAATTTTGTATCTATGGGAAAACATTTCTCCTAAAAACTCCAAATATCAAAAATTTATATCCAAACTAAAAGAAATTTCTTTGTATTGACCATCTCTGATCTTAAACAATCTCCACCTGATTCTGTAAAATCTAAAATAAACTGGGGTAAAGTTGAGGAGGCTGACAATTTTGCTAAAACTGTGAAATTATTCCGTCAGGGAAAATATGATGAAGACAGTTTTAGACGATTTAGACTTCAACATGGTGCATATGGAACTAGGATGACTAGTGATTATGCAATGGTGAGAATCAAACTTCCTGCAGGAGAAATTTATCCTGATCAAATTGAAAAGATATCTCAACTAAGTGAACAATATTCTATAGGTAGTGCGCATTTTTCTACTCGGGAAAACATTCAACTTCATTGGATAATCCTTGAAGATGTATCTGAAATATTTAGATCTCTTGCAGAAGTTGGATTAACATCTCGAGAAGCATGTGGAAATTCTGTTAGAAATGTAATGTGTAGTCCTTTGTCCGGTGTTTGTCCTGATGAAGAATTTGATTCGACTCCTTATGCCCTAGCAACTGCTAGATTCTTTTTGAGAAACCCTATGGCTCAAAACTTGCCTAGAAAATTCAAATTTAATTTTACTTGTTGTGAAAAACATGGGATGGTACGAATGGTTGATGTTGGATTGATCCCTCAAATTAGAGATGTTGATGGTTCCCCTCAAAGAGGATTTAAAATTTTCCTTGGTGGTGGGTTGGGAAACAAATCTTTTGTAGGTCACCAACTCGAAGATTTTACTCCTGAAGAGGATTTACTTTACACTTCAATCGCTGTAATGCGAATTTTTGATAGATTGGGTGATAGAAAAAATCTTGCGAGAAATAGGATGCGTTATCTTGTAAACGATATGGGTTGGGAGAAATTCCAAAATCTTGTTCTTAAGGAAAGATCTGTAGTTAGAGCAACACAATCCGTTATTACTCAATTAGATGTTGATCATACTCCAAATGAAATTAAACGTCCAATTCGAATTTCTGATGAAAGTGGAAGTGATACTGCTCCAAATGGATTTGCCAGATGGCTCAAAACAAATACTGTAAAACAAACCCAATCTGATTATCGTTCAGTATTTCTTACTCTTGAGGCAGGTGATATTACTGCTAGTCAACTATATGCATTAGCTGATATTATCCGTAATTTTTCCTCAGAAGGTAAGGCTAGATCTGGTTTTGCTCAAAATATTGCTTTAAGATATGTTCATGAAGATGATTTACCACGTTTGTATTCTAAACTCATTGAGGTTGGATTGGCAAAATCTGGTGCCTTAACCATGACTGCTCCAATTGGTTGTTCTGGAACCACTTCTTGTAATTTAGCACTAACAAATTCCCATAGACTTGCAAAAGAAATTCAAAGAAAATTCCTTGAATTAAAACTTGATGAAGATGATGATCTTAGTGATTCTTCTATCAAGATTAGCGGTTGCCCTAATTCCTGTGGACAACATGGAATTGCAACTATTGGATTCTTTGGAGGTGGTGGGCGTGTTGGAAAAGATATGTATGCTAATTATCAGATGTCTATAGGCGGACGTTCTGATGGCGATACTATGTTGGGACAAACCCTTCTTAGAGTTCCTGCAAAAAGAGTAATACCTGTACTTCTAAAAATAATTGAAATTTTCAAAGAAAACAAAAAATCTGATGACACTTTGAAAACATGGATTCACAGAGTTGTAAATGGTAATGAGGATTCTGAAATAAAATCAATTGTCGAGATTAAAAAAATATTGGAGCCATTGATTACTCCTCCGACTATCGAGGAAGATCCTGATTTTTACTTAGATTATGGAAGTGATTCCAGCTATCATACAAAAACTGGAAAGGGTGAATGTGCTGCTTGACAGACTCTGGTAATGTCACAACTGATGTAGACTCTTTACGTTCAGAAATTAGAGACAAAAGTGTTAGGGTAATCGATGTTAGAAGAGAAGGAGATTACAAACAGGATCATATCCCAACGGCTGTAAATTTACCTCTTGCAAATCTATTGTCTGATGACAGTCCTGAACGAGTTTTGAAACTTGTAAACTCTATGGGGATTGATGATGAAACACATGTAGTTGTTTATGATGACACATTTGGTGCTTTAGCATCTAGAGTTGCTTGGACTCTGGAATATGTAGGACACTCTAATGTGACCTTACTTGAAACCACTTATGATCATTGGAAATCCCTTGGTTTGGAAAATGATTCAACTGTTCCTGAAATTCAATCTAAAGAACACTCAATGAAACTCCAACCTGATATATTGGCAACTTCTAATTATTTGGAAACTGCAAAAACTAAGGATGATGTAATTTTAATCGATAATAGGGAGAGGTTAAATTTTCTTGAACAACATATTCCTGGGGCGATCAGTCTTCCTTATCGTACTTTGGCTTCTGATGATAAAATTTTACGCTCAAAAGAAGATATGAAGAGATTATTGGAAAATCGAGGTATTACTGGTGACTCTGAAATCATTACTTATTGTGGTAGTGTAGGGACTCTCTCAGGATTGGCATATTATGCATTAAAATCTGCAGGATTATCTAATACAAAATTATATGTTCGTTCTTTCAAAGAATGGAAAAATCTTGAAAAACCAACTGAAAAACAAGAAGATGCTAGTTACTGGGATTTGTCTGCAGAATAATTAGGCAATTTTACTTCTAAGTTTCTTTGTTACTGTTCCTTCGATGTTGTCAAATAAAACAATCATTTTCTCTTTGTTGTCTATTAGATAGTCTACTCCTCTATCTTTTAGTCTAATTTTCCATAATCTGATTTCTCTATGTTCATCAAAGAAATTTTCTATCATTTGTTCCCCTGATTTTTTTGGGTCTATGAAAACATCAAAAATTTCAATTGTCTTATCGACATCTTCTTCTTCAATTGATTCTTTAACTGATTGAATTGCTTGACTAAGTTCTTTCAAACTCTTAATTGGTCTTGGTAATGTTTTTTTGGTTATTCCAAACAATCCTTTCTTTTCTTTTCCAATTTTCTCTGCAATATTGTCTGCAAGATCATATATTGGAATTTTACTTAGACCATCGCGTTTTTCATTTTGTACAATCAATCCTTTTTCTAATAATTTATTCAAAGCTGTTACTGCATCAACTTTATCTAGAAATGTTGTCCATACAATTGCACCTATCGTATGGTATCCTTGTCTAATTGATTCTAAAACTACGACTTCTTCAATTCTTTTGAATCCTTCTTCAATTTTTACATTCATGAAATCTTTATCTCTAATTGATCTTCTGGCATTCTTAACATCAATTTCAATAGAACGTTTTAATGCTTCTAGTGATTCTGGAACTTGATTTAGAAGTGACAAGAAACATGCTTGATTGTACCATGCCATTCCATATGTTGGATCTGATTCAATTGCTTTCTGAGCCGCATCTAATGCTTTAGCATAATTTTTTTGTTCATAATGTACCAATCCTTTGAGATTCCAAGCTTCAGGATTTGTAACATCAATTTCTAAAATTTTATCATATACTTTTAGTGCTTCTGGATATTCATCTAGGTGAAATCTTGCATATCCTATTTTCATTAAAGTTTCAACATTGCCTGGTTCAATTCTTAATGCTTGCTCAAACATCTCAATGGCGTCTTCCAGTTTTTCGTCTGCCATCAAATTGACTCCTTTTTTAAATAATTTTTTACGATTATAGTCTACATCTACTAAACTTCGTTCCTTGGGAATTATATCCTCGGCATCTGTTTTTACCTCTTTTGTTTTTCTGGCAAATAGTTTCTTCACAGCTCATTTATTCATTTTATCTAGATAAATACCAACCTTAATTGAGCCTGTTACTGCCCAATCTTAACTTGAATGGAATTAAGCGATCTAAATACAGAAATACTTGAAATATACACAAACGATTGTGTCATCTCAGCCACAATTAGAGATTCAAGGACAGGCACCTTTCAAACAATCTGGTGTATATGAAGCTCAAATTGCCGTTACTGATAGTAAGCCATCTGATGATGCCATTCGAACAAAACAATTTTCATCTTTATGGAAGGGAAATTTCCATCTTCGAGTAAAAGATGGTATATTTTCTGAAACTCTTGGGTCCCCTGTAAATCCACTTCCTCAAACAATTGCAAATCTTGATAAAGTTTGGATCGTTGTTACTGATTTATTTTCTTCATTACATACTGTTTTTGATGTTCCATTATCTAAATCAACATCAAAACCTGAATCAAAACCTGAATCAAAACCTGAATCAAAACCTGAATCAAAACCTGAATTAAAAAAAATTTCTACTAGTACAAAACCTAAATGTGCTGCAAAAGTAAATGATGGTCCAATGGGTCCACCTGGTGACAAAGGAGCACCAGGTCCAATGGGTCCACCTGGTGACAAAGGTCCAATGGGTCCACCTGGCCAACAAGGACCAATTGGAATTAAAGGACCTGATGGTCCAATGGGTCCACCTGGTGACAAAGGAGCAACTGGTGACAAAGGTCCACAAGGTGACAAAGGACTTTCTGGAGATAAAGGAATTACTGGAGATAAAGGAATTACTGGAGATAAAGGTGATAAAGGTGATAAAGGAATTACTGGTCCACCTGGTGACAAAGGAGAAAAAGGTCCAACAGGTCCTCTCGGAGAAAAAGGTCCAACAGGATTGAAAGGTCCTCTTGGTGACAAAGGAGAAAAAGGCCCAACAGGTTCTGTTGGTGATAAAGGTGCAGCTGGATTAAGAGGTGTTCCTGGAGAAAAAGGTGACAAAGGTCCTCAAGGAGCAACTGGAGATAAAGGATTAACTGGTCCAACAGGTCCTCTCGGAGAAAAAGGTCCTACTGGATTATCTGGTGTTCAAGGAGAAAAAGGAATTCAAGGAGGACCTGGTCCACAAGGTGACAAAGGCCCAACAGGCCCAATAGGCAACAAAGGCCCAATAGGTCCACCTGGTCCGCATGGAGATAAAGGATTAACTGGTCCAACAGGTCCAACTGGTGACAAAGGCCCAATAGGTCCACCTGGTCAAATGGGAGAAAAAGGAAACAAAGGTGTTGAAGGTCCTCTCGGAGAAAAAGGCCCACAAGGCCCACAAGGTCCTGCGGGTTCTAAAGGATTAACCGGAGTTCCTGGTCCACAAGGAGAAAAAGGAAACAAAGGTTCAACAGGCCCAATAGGAGAAAAAGGCCCAACAGGCCCAATAGGTTCGCCCGGAGAAAAAGGCCCACAAGGCCCACAAGGTTCTCAAGGTGAACGTGGAACAACAGGTCCGCCCGGAGAAAAAGGCCCACAAGGCCCACAAGGAATTCAAGGCCCACAAGGTGAACGTGGTCCAACAGGCCCTATTGGTACAATAGGTGAACAAGGTCCAGTTGGAGGACAAGGCCCAGTTGGTCCTGCAGGTCCACGAGGTCCACCTGGTCCGCCCGGAGAAAAAGGCCCATCAGGAGGAATATCTTCTGAACAAAAAGCAATTTTCAAAGATTTGTTAGAAATTTTAACTACTAAAAATATAATTACAACTGAAGAACAAATCAAATTAATGAGTTATCTTTACTGATTAATTATAATTTCTTAATTATTTTTTTTGGAAATTTCTTATTTAATTATCATGTTGTCTTTATGTTGTTAGTTTTAGAAATGATCTTGTCTCTTTCAAAGTTATTTTGATCATTATATCATGAATATTTTCAAAAAGAAATTCATAGTTAATACTGTTTAAAATTTAGAAAAATGAAAACAATTCGTCGTCTTTATGACGATTGTTAGTTTACTAACGAGATTATCGTCTTTTTGCTGCTGCTTTTCTCTTTGGAGCTGCTTTGCGTTTTGCTGCTGCTTTTCTCTTTGGAGCTGCTTTGCGTTTTGCTGCTGCTTTTCTCTTTGGAGCTGCTTTGCGTTTTGCTGCTGCTTTTCTCTTTGGAGCT
>JAJRWR010000007.1 GCA_024276695.1 archaeon | reverse complement strand
TGTAGTGGAACGATTCTTTGCATGGATCAAGTGCGGATTCCACAGAACAAGAATTAGATACGAAAGAAAGATTGAGAACTATCTTGGATTGGCAAACATTGCATGTGTCATGATGTATTGGAGAGTATTGGGATGAGTTGGAAATAAAAAGACAATTTAGAAAATATTTAACATTTGTTAATTTTTTGTTCTTTTTTCAAATAAAATTAAAAAATAATTAGATATCATAAATGATAATGTTTCATTATTATATTTGTCATTCAATATTTTTACTTTGTATTTCCCTCCAGTATTTTTCTATCATTTGAAGTATTTCACTACATACACTAAACTGCTCGTCAGTTGCATTTTTCCAAAACCTCTCCCAATCTTGAATTGATTTTTTTGCTTGCTCAAAAGTGGATTTTCGAATGGCATAGGACCACATTTCAAAGAATTCTTCCATTATAATTCCAGTATTTTGAATTGAATTTTTTTCCCATGTTTTTACTTTTTTCATAATTTCTAAATCTGACTCTAAGGCTTTTTTCCATACTAGTGGATAATTAATCAAAGAATTCTGATAATTATTGTGCCAAAACTCAAAACTTTGCTTCATACTGTCTGCTAGATGGTTATTAGTAGATACGGCAATGGAATAGGATGCGCGATTATTTCTTGCCTTTTTCAATGTACAATATTATCATCTCAGAATGATAAGCGTTAGTTTGATTTCTCTTTACGTTTATTCAAATTAATTTAAAAAAGTTGATAAATTTTTAGGTGTTCTAAAATGGAATTTTTATTTTTAAAAAAGAAAACATGATGTGTTTAGAAGAATTTACTGATAATTACAAAAGTATCAATTGCAATATTGTAGTTATGTCAACTTGGAATTGTAAGAATTGTGATGTGTTGGTGACTTTTCGAAATTACAAGGCTAATGTAAAATGTCCAAACTGTAGTGAGAGAATGTATTGGGTCAAAACAGATCCATGATAATACCTAATATCAAAACCCACATAATATTGTCCATGAACAAGAATTATCTCTTCAAAAACCAAACAATTGTTTAGTTAATTATGCAGGAACAGATAATTTTTGAAAGTAATTGTAATGTGTTCTCAGAAAATCCATGATTCTTCTATCCTCATTTTTGTCAATTGGAGCCCCATTTGCAATAATACTGAGATATTTTAAATCTGATTCTAATCGGTGAAGTGATTTTTTAATTCCTTCATCATAGTTCAGTCTCAAAAATTCTACTATGTTGTCTTCTATCCGTAAAATATTATTTTCCAAATCTATAATATCTTGATGAAGCGTATCTTGCATTATTTTCTTGTATGTGATGTTTGAAATAACTCTAATTATCAAATTTCTTAATTATTGATTGATAATTTCAAAAAAGTTAAACAGATTTTTATTTATTTAAAAAAGATGAAAAAGATAAAATATTTCAAACTTTGTTTATGATTTTACAATAACCCTTTCTTCATTCCAAATTCATTTTTGATACTATCAATATAGTCTAATCTGATTTCTTCAGATATCTCAAAGTATGTATTTTCATCATATTTTATTTGATAAACTCGAATAATTTTCTTTTTTTCTACTTTGAGGGAAATGATATCTTTTTTGTTTGGAATCTCATTTAGGTTCATAATTGTGCCTATAAATTGTCTTTTTTGCAGCAATTGTTCTACAATACGTTTTGGAAGAATCTTTTTATCAAATTTTATGATTGCTTTGATTAGAGGAAAATGATTTGCCGTAATGGTTATCTTTCTTTCAAATATAGATCCTGGTTTTGAGGTGTTTTGTTCAATTAAATCTAGTTTTATTTTACAATTAAGATAGTTCTCTAATACAGTAATAACATGTCCTAATGGGGCATCTAAAATTTCTTGTATTGATAAATCTCTTGTATCAAATTTTGTAGATAGCATTTTAATTCCTATATTAAATGATATTTCAAATTGTTGATGGTCTGTTTAGTTATCTCTGCCATTCTTTCATACATTTCTATATTATCATTATTTGCAAAAAGATCTCTTTGATATTTCCATTTGGATTCAATTACAATCTTAGAATTTGTTTTTACTGCATTTGATTCACTAGGAGAATATCTTGAAATAGTAATTATTCGTTCTTTTAGCAAGCATTTCATCATTAGTATTCTTAATCGTTGATCATGATAAAGTGGTTCGGCTACATTGTCTCTTATTAACCCTGGAGGTAAAGTAGTAAGTTTTGGATAACCACTCCACATAAAACTCTCAATTTTTGAATGAAATCGTCCTTTCTTTATTGTAGAAATTGTTCCAATATCAAATGGTCCAATTTGAATTGATTCTGGGAATGTAAGAAAGAATCGCATTTTCCACCATGAATGTTTATGAATTCCCATTCCAACATGTCCCCCTACAGCATAATCACATTTTGCGTATTCTTGTTTTTTTATAATGTGAATATAATCAATCGGAGAATTTTCTAATTTTAGAGAACCTACATTTCCAATTCCATCTCTTGTTCCTAAAAAATTAATATCTACATAGTCTGATTCAAAATCAAGTTTTTCTTCAGATATGGATGATGTGATTCCATAGTCCTTGAAATATTTTTGAATTTTTTCTAGAATGGGATCAGATGTTATTTGCATTGTCATTAATGATAATTATGATTAGATGATTATAAGGTATTTCTTGATTTTACATTAAATATGTACATAATTACACTATTATCTTAAATATATGTTTGATTAATTTATTGTATGAAGATTGACGATAAAGATGTGGCGATTTTAAAACATCTGTTAGTTGATGCAAAACAGTCTGCACGACAATTGTCTCAAAGATTTGGCATATCTACTGTAACCATGATTTCTAGATTAAAAAAACTTGAAGCAAATAAAATAATTTTAGGATATTCGGTTCGACTTGATCATGAATCACTTGGATATGACATTACAGGAATAATTGAAATTAAAACCAAACAAGGAAAAATGTTAGAAATTGAAAATGAGATTGCAAAACAAGACAATGTGATAGCAGTTTATGATATAACAGGAGATGCCGATACCATAGTTATTGCAAAATTTAAAGATCGAAAATCTCTGTGTTTTTGTAAAGAAATTATCTACAATCCCCAATGTTGAGAATACTGTAACTCATATTGTTTTAAACACCATTAAAGAAGATAACAGATTGATCTAAAAAATCTAATTTAAATACTATTGCCTAACAATTCGTTCTTTATTGATTATTTTTTCTGAATTATTATCAATCTCCAATGCGATTTCTTGATATCCTGCATTGATGATTACTGAAGTCACATTTGGTTTGTTTATGGATATGATTGATTTTAATTCATAATGATCTAATCCATCTTGTTCTAATTCTTCTTCAACTATTCTTAGTATCTTTTCATCATCTACCATGCTTTGTTCTTTTGAAAATTTAATTCCTAATGCAACTAAAATTAAAATCAAGAATAATCCAAACCCTATCTGAAACCAAAAAATTATCAATTCACTATATGCCTCTAAAGTTTAGTATTCTAATTCACTCCATGTTATTGGTATAAGACTACATTTACAATATTCTCTTTTACCACATTTTGGACAATTGCAGTCACATAATAACAAGGATGCGTTACAACTAATACATTTTGTATATTCTGCATAATCTTCATTCATCTTAATACAATATATGGTGTAATGAAAATTAAAGATGTATTTTTTTTCCTTTAAATTTATTTAGAATTTAATCATTTTTTTAAAAAAAATTAACCCCAGTTGCTGCATCAAACAATGCACATTCACAGTTATCTCGTTCATCACAATATGGACACTTGCAATGACAGTGTGGTAATGGATTGTGACATGTTTGACAATTAATATAGTCATTCAATTCTTGCTTGTAAATTCCTTGAGACAGACCTCATTCCTCCTGATTTTGTCCCGTTTCCATTAATGTTAGAATGGAACTGACATCAAACAATCTATGAATTTTCCATGTAATGTCTTCTCTAAGCGTATCTGGATTTTCAGATGACATCTCTACAATATTGTTATGTGCACCAAATATTTCATGTGCTTCTTTTACCGATTTTATACTACGTAATGTGGCTAGAATGTCTTCTTCTTTTCCTAAATTACAATTAATTAACACATATGCATTTTTCATAATTATTCATTATTTTAGAAACAGCACTACTCCTGCCATAGCCGCTAAAATTCCTATGAAGATCAAAGTATTTCGTATACCATGAGTTGCAATTAACAGGCTCATAAATCATATTTCCATCAATGAAATTTAAATCACATTTTGAGTTTCTTAATGATTGTAAAAATAATCATAAAAAATTAAACAAATTTTTCATTTTGATACCATGATCTTTATTGTTAGTTTTGTATCCAATGAATTATGGCAGAAGCTGGAATGGCTGCATATGGTGCTGCAATAGGCGTAGCAATCACACTTGTAATAATCTTGTTTTCACTACGTGGAAAGGGACATTCTGAGGTTATTGACTAATCTAAATTTAAGTAGAATCCCAAGAGATTATCGAGTATATAATAAAGTGAGAATTTATTCTGAAGTCTTTTATTCTAATTACGTGTTATTATAATGATGTTTCAACATCGAATTTTATCAATTGTAGGATGTGCCAAATAATGCCTAAAGCATATGTCATGATGAATTGTGATTTGGGTTCAGAAAAACAAATTATTTCATCGCTGAAAAAAATTGAAGGGATAAAAGAAGCTTATGGTACACTTGGTCTATACGATATTGTTGCCCAAATTGAAGCTGACAGTGAAGAAAAAGTCAAAGAAATTGCAACCGTGGACATTCGCAACATGCCCAAAATACATTCTGCAGTTACTCTAACCCGTTCAGAATCTGGAGAATTATTTCAAACCTCAGAAAAATTAATTGGAATGATGCTTGGACAGAATTCAGCTAAAGCATATGTTGTAATTCATTGTGATAACGGTGAAGAATATCCGACATTAAAAAATCTCAGCCACATACCCGAAGTAAAAGAAGCAGACGTAGTTTTTGGATTTTATGATGTTATTTGTAAGGTTGAAGCACCAGATGAAAAAACATTGAATCGTGTTCTAACCAAAGCTATTAGATCTTTACCTCACATTAAAACTAGCATGACTTTGAACATACTCAATGAACAAGAATCTTGAATATCATTCTGTTTTAGATAGTCTATATTTTATGTTTGAATAAAATTATATACAATTGTTTGATTTCTAGATATAAAACATTATAATTTTAAGGAATTTAATGAGTTTTATTTAAATATATTTTTACGAATATTTAGAATATGGGAACTGCATATGTTTTGGTTAATTGTGATTTGGGTTCAGAAGATGCTATTATCGACTCGCTAAAGCATATGGATTCTGTAAAAGAAGTTCATGGAACATTTGGTGCATATGATATAATTGCAAAGATAGAAAATGAAAACAGTGATGATCTTAGAGAAACAATTACTTGGAATGTGAGAAAACTCAAACATGTACGTTCTACTCTTACATTGATGGGAATTGAAGGTCAAAATTAGGAGAATTAATGACAAAAGCCTATGTTTTAATTGTTAGTAAATCTGGAAAGGAGAATTCTATAATTTCTAACCTAAAAAATATTCCTAGCATAACAAATGCTTTTGGTGCATTTGGAACATATGATATCCTTACAAAAGTTGAAACATCTGATGTTCAAAAAATTAATCATGACATATTAAATGGAATACGGAAAATTTCAAACATTCGAGCTACTTTGACATTATTGGTAGATAAATCTGTAATTTTAAAAATAAATGAACTTGAACAATCTGTATTGGACACCTATATGGCTCAAGCCTTTATTACAATTCATTGTTTAAAATCAAAAGAAGATGTAGTGATATAAAGTCTAAATGATATTCCAGAAGTTGTAGAGGTTGATATGTTGATTGGAAGCTATGAAATAATTTGTAAAATTACAGCTCCTACATACAATGATATTTCTGAGATTATTAGTAAAAAAATTAGAAAAATACCTGGAATAAAGTCCACAGTAACAATTAATATAATAAATAATCAGGGATTTAGCCGATGATTATAAAGTAAAATCCATAATTAATCAAGTTTTCATAAAATAACTATTGGTCTGTGAACCCTATTGCAATCTTTACACTGATTCTGTTTTTGATCAAAATAAAATCTGTGCTGAATGTATTTATGGAATACATGAGGGTGTAAAAAATTAAATTAATTTAACATATTTCAAATAGTCATTGTAGCGATTGCGAATAGTTACTCCTGTTATTCCAGATACTTTTGAAATCTTTTGTTGAGATAAATTTATTCCTGTTTTGATACATGCCATATAGATTATAGTAGCTGCAACTGCATCAGGTTTTTCCCTGCAGTTAATCTTCGCTCTTTTAGAGCATCTAAAATATGTATAGCTTCTCGTGTTGTATTTTCAGGAATTTCTAAATTATTTGCAATTTTTACAATACATTTTATTGGATCTTGTACAGATACAGATATCTTAAGATTGTTAAATAACATTCTATAGTTTTTTGCAATCGAACCTCTACTTTCTTGCAGACTTTTTGAAATATCTATGATTGTACGTGGTACATCCATCTCCCTACATGCTACATACACACATGCCCCAAGTATTCCATTAATTTTTCTACCTCTGATTAATTGTGCCTTGGAAGCTTTTCTGTAGAGATATGCCGATCTTTCCATAATGGCATCTGACAAAGATAATTTTTCTTTTAATTTATCCATCTCAGATAAAGCAGTTCTTAGATTTCGATCTGAAGAGTTTTTTGCCTTACTCCTTGAATCCCACAATCTCATTCTGTGCATATCTTGTCTTATTTTGTAAGCAATGGGTTTTCCTTTAGAGTCATGATTGAATTTGTTAATAACTGTTGCAAGACCCATGTCATGAAACCTGAGCGATGATCTATTGCCAACCTGATCAACTTTGATACTTTTTGTAGCTATGTCGTCTCTTCTGTCGTATGAGTCTGTATCTTGTAAAACAATGCCACACTTTTGACAAATCATTTCTCCTGTATTAATATCGGTAATTGTATTACTATCCATACATGAAGTATTTTTTTTTCTAAAACCATACTTTTGAACTATAGGTGCCCTAATCATAGATGATGTACAGACAGCAATCCCACAAAATCAAGCATTAATCTACTGATCAATACCCATCGACACTCATATTGTCCCGATGTTTTATTTGTAGAGTATTGTCTTGATTACTGTCTAAAGTAATTACATTACAATAAAATAAAAGCTATGACATAACAATAATGAATATTTGTTTAATTTTTTCAATAATCTTTACAATTGTTAAGAAATTTGTGGATTAAAGTTATTTTTATGATTGTATTTTAAGAACTAATGAGACATACAAATAATTTTGATTTATACAATCATTTGGAATTCATTAGAGATTTAACAGTGAACAAAAAATCATGAATTATTCAAAACTTTGTTCCTTAGTTTCAGGTTTAGAACCTGCCATTAGAGGAGTTTTTGTGTATCATTTTAGTGGGGAATTATTGGCAGGTGGCATACTTGATGATGTCAAATCATATCTGCCAACTGAAGAAATAACAAAATCCATCCACAGTACTATTTCACGCTGGAAATCACGTGAATCCCTTTATCCTTTTTTAGGCACTGGAAAATATTCTATCACTGAATATGAGAAAATAAAAAGAATTACATTTCTTTTAGAAACACGGGTTATTCTTGTTATAAGTATGGAGGTAGATGTAGATCATGATCTTATAATTAAAAAAGTACTTCAAATAATTAATTAAAAATGTAAAAATATTCTATTTCTGTATCAAAATTAAACATCTATTAGTTATCTATATGCTATTATTTTTATTTCATTTAATTATACAAAATATAGTAGTAATCAACTGAATGAAAACGTAGATGCGGCAAAAAAGTATCAACGAACAAGGGTAATGGCCTTGTGTAAGGGTTTCAGAAGATTACTACGCATTATTATTGTGATTTGTGTGTGCCGGGGGCGAGTTTCGAACTCGCGACCTCCAGATTATGAGTATTGCCTTAGTTGGAGAACCGTTAGAGTTTACCAAATTAACTGGCACTCTAACCAGGCTGAGCTACCCCGGCATGATATATTGTTGAAAATTTGGGAAATTAAATGATTCTAATTTTACTTTAAATCCTTCCAGGCTACATTTTCATTTTTAACCCAAAGGAATTTCTTTTGTAATGCAGATGTGTATAACTTTTCCCATTCTGCCCCTACCTCATCAGTCCATGCTTTGAAAACACGAGGATCAATGTAATTCCTCAATGATGTACCGATGTTGTAATCTTTGGTTTTTTCTGACAAATCAATTTGCAAGTCTAATTTCTCTAGTCTTTCTTTGTGTTTTAATTTTTGCTTTTTAATTTGTTCATTTAACGTTTTGATTCTTTTTACTTTATTTTTCTTTTGAGTATCTGTCTTTGGTTCACTTGTCTCTACCTTTTTCAAAGTTTCTTGGGTTTTCTTCCATGCCTGTTCTTTTTGCACTTTTTTCTGAATATCTCTCTTCTTCTGTAATGATTGCTCAAATGTCTTAGGAATCGTTCTCTTATGGTTACACATCATGGCAGCTTCAAGATTTGCCAATTTTGCATGGTATGATTTTTCAGTTGCTGTTTTTCCTTTCATATTATCATGTTTAGCAAGGTAATTTTTCACTACAGTTGTTGCAAGATATGTTCTGAATACCTTAGCAGTTAATCCTTTTACGATCTCTGAATAATATGCATTAACATGTCTAGATGTAATTCCATCAAATATGTCATCTTTTGGTTTTTTCTTTTCTATTAATTTTTTGAGATTTTCATGAAATTGTTTGTCATGGCCTTCGGCCTTCACTGTTTCTTGCCATCTGACACTGTCTTTACCTAGAAAATCAAATTCAATTGCATTTGGAGTTATTTTGACATGTTCTTTTCTTAGGGTTGTAGCACCTACTGTGTCTGCTTCCTCTGGATCCTTTTCGTCTCCCACCCTCATTGCAGTCCTATAAATCAAATAACATGCAGTAGCAATCTTTCGTTTCTTTTCATTTTTCATATCTTTGACAATCCTGTCTTTAATTTTGTCAATTTCTTTTGCAAGCTTTACTGCTTTTTCATATTTCTCTTTGTCTCTATCCTGTTTTAATCCTGCACTATCTGCAAGCCAAACATATTTTCTTTTTTGTGTCAAAAAATCCATCCAACTTGCTAACCACATTGAATCCTTGTCATGAATAATTTTGCCCCATTCTCCTTCTGGTATTTTGGCCTCTTTTCCAAGATTTAATGTAACATCTTTTGCAGTAACTGGAGGTTTCCATTTTCCTCTAAGTGGATGCTCTCCTCTCCCGATGAATATTCCCGGAGGTTCTGCCATGTAATTCCCAACTTCAACCTCCATAGGTTTTCCATCTTTTCCAGACATGATGGCAATTCCAAATTTAGATTTCAGTTTTTCTCGTAATTCTTTTCTTTTTGCAGCAAGGGATTTCTTTTCTTCTTTAGTCATCATCTCCTTGAGGTCTTTTTCCTTGTCAACTATTTTGTAAGCGTTTGAAAAATCAATATCTTCATATGATATTTTTTTAAATTTAGAACCCAAAGTTTTAGCAAAATCTGTTGTAAAATTTTTCTGAAAAACTTTATCTTGAGCATACGGTGTATCTTTCTTTTTTGCCCATTGATACACCATTTCTTCTTGGTTTAGATTGAGACTAATTTCTTCTCCTCTGATCTTTATCTTAATTCCTTGAGCCTCATATGCAGGAGGAAACAAGATTCCGTTGTGTTGTAGCGTTTTCCATTTCATATCATTTCACTTTAAAATTGTGGACTTTGATGAAAACTCTACTTTATCTGTATATCAATTTAGCGTACAAGTACGATGTCATCTCTGAAATAGCTCTTTACTCATATATTTCTCAAATTCTAGGTCTGTTTTCATCTTTTTTGCCTCCATAAACATGGCTGCGTCAGTACCAACCACATATCGTGGTAACATTTCATCATCATGGATTGCTTTCATTACAACATCTGCAACCTGCGAAGGTGGAGTTCCCATTTCTGCCATCATTTTAAATCCTGCAAAAATGTGATCTGTTAATTCTTTGTATTTTGGATCTGCCTTTGATTCTGCAACTTTCATTGAATTGAAAAAATTTGTTTTGATAACCCCAGGTTCAATCAATGTAGTTTTGATTCCAAACTGACCAAGCTCATATCTTAAACACTCACCTAATCCTTCTAATGCAAATTTCGAACTGATGTAAGCTGGAGACCCTGGTAATCCCATTCGTCCTGCAACGGAACTGATATTGATGATGTCACCTGAATTTTGTTTTCTCATAATTGGTGCAACCTCTTGAATGATCCTCACCACGCTGAAAAAATTTGTCTCAAACTGTTTTCTAAAATCATCAATTGATACATCTTCGATGCATCCAAATTGACCATATCCTGCATTGTTAACTAGTACATCTAATCTTCCACCATCTCCAACAACTTTTTTAATAGTAGAAACAATTGATTCTTCTTTATCAACATCTAACTCAATCACTTCAATTGGAAGATTTTCTTTTTTTGCCGTATATTGTAATTCTACTGCTTTTTCCGTATTTCTCATACTGGCAAATGTGTGATAGCCGTCTCTTGCTAATGATAATGCTGTCTCTAAACCAATTCCTGATGAACTGCCAGTTACAAGAGCTATTTTTTCCATGTTGATTTTAGATTCTTGTTATATTTATCCCATTTTGATTAATCATACTAGAGGTTTGTCCCCTTCAATAGGATCTATCAACTCTGTTTTTTCACCTGAATTAATCCTCTCCAAAATTTCCAACGCCGAATATTTGTGGAGATATTCATTATTGTTACCGCATCTGTAAGAGAATGTACATCTTGGACATCCTGATTCATTTTTGCAAGGACATTCCTTTACAATGAACATGCTACGTTCTAGAGCTTTTTCAAATCTGTCATAGAGAGCTTTACTTGCACCACTTCCTCCAATTGCTCCATCATATATGAAAATCAAGCCTGAAGTGCCTAATGATATACCTCCCAAGTCTTGTGATACTCCTCCAGTGATCATGTTGCTTCCTTCAATTACAATATGCTCTGTCGCATGATATCCACTAGCTTCTGTATATTCTTCATCTTCTGACTCTTCAATTATTTTAAGAGGTCTTGGTGCATGAAATACAATTCCCTTTGTAACAAAATCATATTCTAATGTAGTGTCAAGTTGAACTTTTTCACCTTGAGTTATTTCTTGCCCTAATTCAATATTGACATAACCGTATACCTTTTTTTCTATATGTAATTTACAAAATGCAACTTCTATACCATTTGCGTTTCTTCTCTCAAAGACTGTTTCAATTGTTGGCCATTCTTCTGTTAATGATTTTGTATAGTATGGGTAATCCCTTGGAATTCGTTCTAGTTTTGCATAATTGTTTTTTGGATAATTAAATTCTTTTACCTTGTAACGAATACCAGCTAGAAAATAGATTGCATCCTTGTATAATTCTTCTAATGCAATAGGTAATACTCTGTCACCTACTTTTTTTCCATCTAAGAAAATATCTATTGACTTTCCAATTCCTCTTATACTGTAATCATTTAACATTGAATTAATTTTATCAAAATTTGGAATGATTCTATTGTTGAACTCTTTTAGATTTTCGTTAATAATATGATATTCAATAACTTCTTTATGCTCTTTTAGTTCATGTTTTGATATTGGCATGTCACATGCCATTGCCAACACTTGAAATTCTTCAACAAATGGATTCTTGGGGTCGATGTATATTTTTTCAATATCTTCAAAATAGTCATCAGGATGATTCTTGTAATATTGTGATATTGGATCATTTCCTAATACCAAAAATGCATATCCTCTCTGACCTTTTCTTGCTGCTCTTCCGATTCTTTGAATTAGTCTGTTTACTGGAATGGTAGATGATATGACACAATCGACATTGCCTACATCTATGCCTAATTCAAGCGTAGGAGTACATGAAATCGCCTGTAAACTGTCATCTTTGAATTGTCTTTCAACTGATGTTCTATAATTTGCCATCAATCCTGCCCTGTGAACTTTGATGTTCACTTTTTGTTTTTTTGCTTGTATTGCTAGTAATTCAGAATTTAGATGTGAATTATTGAAAACCATTGTCTTGTGATTTTTCTGAGTTAATTTCTTTGTCAATTCCACCATCAGAGCCCTTTGTGTTCGAAGTGATGGAAACAACATTGCAAAATCTGTTCTGCCTTTTTTTCCAGATCCTTGAATCTTCTGCATCTTTTCACCAAACAACTTTTGACAGAATCCTTGTGCATCATCAAGTGTGGCAGAAGCTGCCACAAACTGCAATTTGTTGGTACAAATCCTCTTTAGTCTTTTAATTATATAATGAACATTTGTTCCAAAAATTCCTGAATATACGTGGGCCTCATCTGTTACAAGAATTCTAGTTGATGCTAGTAATGATGAAAATTTTGTTTGATGCCACATATGATAATGTAGAACATCAAAATTTGTAATCAAAATATGAGGGGGATTATCTATTATTTCCCTACGCTCTTCTAATTTCGTATCTCCGTCAAAGACTTTGGTTTTAATTCTTATTATTTCTGCAAATTCCTGAATTTTTGGGTATTGATCACGTGCTAATGCTTTCGTTGGATATACAAAAATCGCAAAAACATTGCCATCACTTCCATCTTTTTTTATTCTTTGAATTACAGGAATCAAAAATGCTTCTGTTTTTCCAGATGCAGTAGGTGCCTCAATTACAACATTTTCTCCAAATATTATTTCTTCAATTGAATCTTGTTGAAATTTGTAAAATTGATCTATTTTTAATTCCTTGAGATGTTTTATTATTGATTCATCTAATCCCAAATCTTCTACTTTACAGCCCATTTTAGGCTCAGGATTGCTCAAAACTTTGTATTGTGAGATATAATCTTTTTTTGAATACAGAATTTTTTCTGTAATTTTATCTGGTTTGTTATCTCCAATCATCTCTTTAATTTCATTTTCTCCTCTGACAATTCCTTCACCTTTGAGTCCCTCAGATAACCCGCTTTCTGTTACTAGCCCTTTGTCAAATCTAGAAAGAAATTCAAGAAATACTTCATCAGCATTCTTTGAAAATTCCAAAAGATCCTCAATGCCACAGTTTTCACAGGATACGTGCATTTTTTTATTGAATGTTTTTTGAATTCCTATTTTTGATTTACATTTGGGACATGAGAACTTCATGATCTATTTTATGAGAAATGATTACTGATTTATTGTTTGGTAGCTATTTTGACCCATGACATTATTAAGATAGAACGAAGTCTTGAATTTAAAATTGAAAAAAATAGAAATCAATAAAATTTACAATCAAAATTGCATTGAAGGGATGAATTCTATCCCTAAAAATAAAATTGATCTTGTAATCACTGATCCTCCTTTTGCCATAAACTTCAAGGCTAAAAAAGCAAATTACAATAGAACATCTTCTAGGGTTTTATCTGGATATAATGAAATCAATCCTGAGGATTATTATGATTTTACATTTGATTGGATGAGTGAAGTTTTTCGAATCTTAAAGGATTCAGGAAGTATGTATGTATTTTCAGGATGGAATAATCTTAAAGATATTTTACGTGCACTAGATGACGTTGGATTTACTACCGTAAATCATGTAATCTGGAAATATCAATTTGGTGTGGTAACTAAAAGGAAATTTGTTACTTCTCACTATCATTGTCTTTACGTTTGCAAAGACGATAAGAAACGAAAATTTTTCCCATTTTCTAGGTTCAAAAAAGATGAAAAAACTACTGGTGGACGTAGCCTTCACTATGGGGACAAGGAAGATGTATGGAATATCAAAAGAGAATATTGGACAGGGGATGAAAAAACCCCTACAAAATTGCCATCTGAAATAATTAAGAAATTATTAGAATATTCCAGTGAAAAGAATGATATTGTGTTTGATCCATTTCTTGGTTCAGGTCAAGTTGCAGTGGTTAGCAAATCTTTAAAAAGAAAATATCTTGGATTTGAAATAGTTCCAGACTATTACAAATTTGCAAAAAAACGACTTGACACAAATACATATAGAATTAAAAAATCAAAATAGACTATTCCTTTTTTTCAGGCGCATCTGTTCTTTTTTGTCCCATTTTTAGTGCGATACTTTCTCTTAGTTCATCATTTGTTTTTCCTTCAATTTTTACTCCTGCTGTTTTTGCAATCATCTCTAACTTTTCTCGTTCTGTTTCAACAGGTCCTGAAATTTTAGGAATCTCTTCTGTTGCTTCTTTGATCTGGTCTTGAATTTCATTTTTGGCTTTGTTGTATTCATTTACTGCTTTACCCATTTTTCTTGCAGCTCCTGGAAGTTTTCCTGTACCTAAAATCAAAACTATTGCCACGAAAATTATGATCATCCATTCACTACCTCCAATATTCAGTGAATAATTCATCATGATCTGATATGATCTAATTTGAAATTAAACGTAATGACGAAATTTGTGCCTAAACTAATAATTTCTTGTTGAATATCAGAAATGAGAAGTACTTGTTGATTTAAATAAATTCAGAACTGATAATTTTTATGAAAAAAATAGAAGCAATCGTTCAACCCGGATCTAAAGATGCAGTAATTGCTGCAATCAAAAAGGTTGGTGTTGGCGGTGTAACTGTTCATCAGGTTCAAGGACAAGGTGCACAAGATCCTCCTCTAGTTGGACAATATTTCAGTAGAGATATGATCATTTGTGTTGTAGATGATCCTAAACTAGATGATGTGATAAATGCAATTGCAAATGTTGCTTGCTCTGGAACTAAAGGTGATGGCAAGGTCTTCGTATCTGATATAGTTGATGCACTTGACATTTGCACAAAAAAACGTGGAACAATGGATATCTAATTCGAGATCCTCCGTGGTTCTAGTTTCTTTCTAGCTGTTATTGCAAATAGTGTGATTCCAATACCTATAATACAAAATACAACGTATGGTGTTTCATTTCCAAATGATTGTGTAATCGGACCTCCAATAGTTGGTCCTATTGCCCAACCCATCCCAAAAATTGTTTCATATGCACCAATAATTTTTCCTGAAATCCCTTTTCGAGTTTTACTCAAAATAATCTCTAAAGTTAATGGGAAAAATATGCTAAATCCAAATCCCATTAGAACTAAAGCAATTCCAAAAGTAATGGTTGAATCTGCAACAATAGACATTGCTAATCCTGCTGATATGGCAACAGTTCCTGCAATCAAAGTTTGACTTGTCCTCCTTGCAAACTTTCCTACCAATGCAAGAGATACAACTCGTGATATTCCAAAAACAAAATACAATAGCAAAATATCTGTAGCAGACATTCCATTGTCATTGAGAAATGCTGGATAAATTGTAAGAATTATTCCAAAAGAAGATGTACAAAAAATCAATAATATGATAACTTCAGGAAATCTCTTCATTTCTTTAATGGATGAAAATGAAAACCGTTCATGGTGTTTCTTTATATTTTTTCTTGAGGCTAAAAGTGACGAAATTATTGCTGATGCAAGAATAAATGCTGCAATTTGGAACAGAACTCTATATGTTACATCTAGACCTTCTAGTAATACTGAACCTAGTAATGGTCCTATCATGAATCCAATTACAAAAAACATTGTAAACCATGAGATGTGTTTTACCCTGTTTTGCTCAGAACTTTCATTTGAAATAATTGCTTCACATGGAGGCCAAAAAAATGCATGTGCAACACCTGTCATTATTCTAAATCCCATAATTTCTGGAACTGATTGTGCAATTGATAGAAGATAAATTGATGCAGAATTAATAGCAACACCTATTGTTAGCAAATATCCGTTGTTGATTCTATCAAGTAAAATTCCTACAAAAAGCGGAATGAACATGTAAGGAATAAAATTTGTTAATCCAATTAATCCCAATTCAGAATATGTTGCGCCTATGATATTTTTTGCAAATACTGGTAAAATTGGACCGTGTAATCCATATGAAATACCTATGATTAAACCTGTGATGTTAACAAGTATGAGAACTCTGTTCATTTGTATGCGGCAACCATTATTGCCCCACCCATAAGATCTTTCTCAAACTCTACTCTTGAGAATTTTTCTAAGATTAACTGTTCTAGCTTTTTGTTTTGTGGCCATCTCTTGTATGTTCCATAAAGTGTACCAAATTTTAATCCCAATCTTCCACCTGCTGCAAATGCAAGAATAGGTAGAATACATCTGAGATAAAATGAAACACCTGCTCTGAAAAATGCTTCATCTGGCTTCCCTAAATCTACAATTACAAATCTCCCATCTTTTTTCAACACTCTGTGAATTTCAGAGATTGCAATTCTCAAATTGATTGCATCTCTTAAAGAATAACCACATAATACTGCATCAAATTCTTCGTCTTGAAACGGAATGTGCTCAAAAACACCATTTGCCATATCTGGTGTTTTTTCAAAAAATGTACCTGTATTTTTCAACATTGGTACGAGTGGATCATAAAGTGTAATTGAGATTTTATCATCAGTTAACTTCATTGCTGTTTTTGACATATTGCCAAAACCTGAACCTGCATCTAGAATTTTGTTACCTGGGAATACTCTTTGTGAAATTCCACGAATTCTATGTTCTTTATCTTTACCTAATGAAATTATAGAATTAACTTTATCATAAATTGGAATAATCTCTCGAAGTACTTCTATTACTTCTCCCCAATAACTTCCTAAACCCATATCTGTCGTCTTAATATGCTTGTTTGAATAGTTTCCAAATCAAAGATTTTACTGTGGAACAAACTTTGATGCGTTTTTAGAATAATTTTGTAAATATGATTCTGAAACTTTCTCAAAGATTTTTGCTTTAGATGTGATTTTGGCCATTTTTATGTGGTTGACACCATCTTTTGCTTCTGTTTTAAGATTAATTGCTGCTATAGCTAAAGCTGCTGCATCATCCAAACTCAAATTCTCTCTGTAATGTTCTTCTAAAAATGCATTTACATCATCAGAACCTGCACCAATTGAAATTGCTGCAAATTGAACATATGCTCCACTAGGATCTGTAACATAGATTGATTCTCCTTTTTGATCAATTCCTGCAATAATCATGGAAACTCCATTTGGACGTACTCCGCCATATTGTGTAAATTGATGAGCTTGATCTGCTAGATGCTTTGCAACTGTTGCAACTTCAACGGATTCATCATAGGTCATTCTATTTCCTTGTGAGAAAAATCTTGCACTATCTACCTGAACACGAGCATCTGGAATATAACCTGCTGCTGCAACGCCAATATGATAATCAACTTGGAAAATTTTTTGAGTAATATTACTAGTTTGTAATGTACGAGGTTTTTCTTCAACTGCCATGATTACTCCGTCTTTAGTACTAATTCCTAAGGCTAATGTTCCTCTTTTTACAGTCTCAATAGCATATTCGACTTGATATATTCTACCATCTGGTGAATACATTGTAGGAGTCATATCATAACCGCGTGATGCCATCATAATATCACGAGTTCATTCTCAGTCAATTTAAGGGTAATTGTCTTGCCTGAATATGGAAAAGATCTGGAAATAGGGTTTTAAGCAAAATTGACTTTATTAATTTCGGGAAAAATGACCAATCAACTATTAAAATTCAAAGAAATCATTAGATCAAAACAGGTTACAGAGCAAAGAAAAACAGACAAACAAACTAGGAAACTCTTACTTTACTTATTCACGAGTACAAGGGGGGGATTTACCCGATTACGAATTATTTTTCATTTACTAGATCAACCATACAATACTCATCAATTAGCACAGAAACTTGAACTTGATTACAAGGCAGTACAACATCATATGAATGTCCTTGAGAAAAATAATATGGTTGCAAAAATTGGTGAAAAATATGGTGCAATATTTCATTTGTCAAATTTTCTTGAAATCAACATCAGTGCACTTGATGAAGCAATTGACAAATTAGATAGAAAAATGAATCACATCAAAGTCTACATGTAATTGGATTTCTGAATTAGCGATCTGAATATTTGAATTAAAGTTAATATAATATGCACATTTTGAAAAAGCGTCTTGGTCAAAAACGATCCTTTTGCAAATGCAACAAAACAAGTTAATGATGCATGTGATATCATTGGAATCAAAGACAAAGAATTACGCGAATATTTGGCAATGCCAAATAAAATGATGCGAGTAAAAATTCCTGTAAAAATGGATAATGGTAAAATTAGAATTTTCACAGGTTTTAGAAGTCAACATAACAATGATAGAGGTCCATACAAAGGAGGTATTCGTTACTTTAATCCCGAAGGTGGGGTTGAATACATGGAACGTGAAGTTATGGCACTTTCTTCATGGATGACATGGAAATGTGCAATCGTAGATATTCCTCTAGGTGGAGGAAAAGGTGCAATCTATGTTAATCCAAAAACTGAAAAAATCAGTGATGGTGAATTAGAAAGACTAACACGACAATTTGCATACAAAATTTCTGAAATTATAGGACCTGAAAAAGATATTCCCGCACCTGATGTTTACACCACTGGTAGAGAGATGACACAAATTATGGATACATTTAGTAAACTGAACGGTAACAAATATTCTCCAGGTGTTATCACCGGAAAGCCAATCTCTATGGGTGGCTCACTAGCAAGAAATGTTGCAACAGGATTGGGAGCAGCATATACTGTTAGAGAAGCTGCAAAAACAATTAAACTAAATCTTAAAGGTGCCAAAGTCGTCTTACAAGGATTTGGTAATGCATCAACATTTGCAGGAGAATATCTGGAAAAAATGGGTGCAAAGATAATTGCAGTAAGTGATTCTAAAGGTTCAATCTCAATTCCAAAAGGCGCAAAAGTCAGTAAAATTTTGGAGCACAAAGAAAAGAAAGGCTCTGTTGTAGGATTTCCTGGAAGTAAAAAAATCTCAACTGAAGAATTACTTACAACAAAATGTGATGTTCTAGTTCCCGGTGCATTAGAAAATCAAATCAATGCAAAAATTGCAAATAAACTTCAATGTAAAATTATTGCAGAAGCCGCAAATGGTCCAACATTACCTGAGGCAGATCCAATTATTTATAAAAAGAAAATTTTGGTAATTCCTGATATCTTGGCAAACTCTGGTGGTGTATGTATCTCATACTTGGAATGGGTACAAAATAACCAAGGCTACTATTGGAGTTTTGATGAAGTTGCAAACAAGATGGAGAAAAATATCACGAAAGGATTCAAAGATGCTTATGCATTAACTAAAAAGCACAAAATTGACATGAGAAAAGCCACTATGGTGTTAGCCGTAGAGCGAGTACTTGAAGCCTTTAATCAAAAAGGTATTTGGCCATAATCTTAAGATAGATAAGATTCGTAACTCACTAACTGTTCAACAAACATTATCTTTCCCTTTGTAATGATGCGAAGATTCCTTTTGAAAGAAAGATCTATTTTTGTCCTTCTTTGTAATAACTGAATTGTTTTTCCAGTTAGGGCTCTTCCTTTTTTGTCTCTATCAAAAAGAATTATCAATCTTTCATACTTTGCAACAGAATCTACAAAATCAATCATCCCTGCAAATTTATGAAATTCTAAAACTTTACCTGTAAAACCTAGTTTTCTTAATGCATTAGAATCTCTTTTTCCTTCAATAATTACTGCGCTATTCTCTGTTGAGTTTAATTCCAATACAAAATTTTTTAGTTCTAAAATTTCTTGCTCAGTTACTAACATAATCTTGAATTTATTTTAACATATTAAAATACACTATACTGAAAAACAATAAATTAATTCATTATGACAAATTAACGATATCAAATGAAAACTGAAATAGAAATTGCTGAATATGGAAGAGAGATTGAAGAACAATTAATGAAAACTGATTCAATGGGTGCCCTGAAATATTATCCAGGTATTCTTCGAAGTCTTGAATGGGTAATTACAGGACAAGACGTTTAGAAAAATGTCTGATGTTTTACTTGTACAAAATACAAGAATTGAGGGTTCTGGATATTTGGGTGAACTTTTACAAAAAGATGGATTTGAAATAATGTCTGTCAATGCAAAACATGAAAAACTTCCAGACACAGATTTTTCCCTAGTTGTAATTTTGGGTGCACCTGAAAGTGCAAATGATGATTTGTTCTATCTTCAGGCAGAACAACAATTAATTAGAAATTCTGTTGAAAAAAATATTCCTGTACTTGGAATTTGTTTAGGTTCTCAATTAATTGCAAAAGCTTTTGGTGCCAAAGTGTATCGTGGACTTAAAACAGAAATTGGATTTTATAATGATTTGAAAATTAGTGCTGACTCTAAGTTTTTTTCTAACTTCAAAAACCCATTCACTGTATTTCATTGGCATGCTGATACCTTTGATTTACCTGAAGGGGCTATTCGATTAGCTTCATCTGAGTGTTATCCAAATCAGGCATTTCAATACAAATGTGCTATCGGATTACAATTTCATTTAGAAGTAAATGAAACAATGGTGAATTTGTGGCTTGATAATGCTGAGGAAAAATTGAAAAAAATTCCTAATATTGATCCGGAAAAAATTCGATCAGAAATTATTGAAAATATTTCAATCGTAAAATCAAATATGAATAATTTTTACAACAATCTCAAATTATCTTTCAACCTTTGACCAAAGTTTAATATAGTTAATTCTAATTTTACCGATTGAACGATGGCTATTGTTAAGAAAATTTTTGAAGAAACTATTCAAACAGATCATAAAGTCATCACTGAAGAATTATCCAAATCTATTCTCAAAACTTATGGCGTTAAAGTTCCACCTTATGCACTTGCTACTTCTGCAAACGATGCAGTAAAACAAGCAAAAAAAATTGGATTTCCTCTTGTAATGAAAGTTGTGTCCCCACAAATTTTACACAAGACTGATGTTGGTGGAGTCAAAGTTGGAATTGATAATGTTGCTGATGTGAAAAAAACATTCAATGATATGTATGGTCGTCTTTCTAAAAAGAAAGGAGTTGAAGTTAAAGGAATTCTTTTGGAAAAGATGGTTCCAAAAGGTGTTGAACTAATTGTAGGTATTCAAAATGATCCACAATTTGGTCCAATGATTATGGCTGGATTAGGTGGAGTGATGACTGAAGTCTTTAAAGATGTTGCATTTAGAATGCTACCCATCACAACATCTGATGCAAAATCAATGATTAACGAACTCAAAGGCTCCAAACTTCTCAAAGGTTTCAGAGGAAGTGAGCCAGTTGATCTAAACATGGTTGCTAAAATGTTGGTAAACATTGGAAAATTAGGCGTAGAAAATGCTGATTACATTAACAGTATCGACTTTAATCCTGTAATTGTTTATCCAAAATCCCACTTTGTAGTTGACGCAAAAATTATTTTAAACAATACAATCAAAAAGAATTCAATCTCAAAAGCAAAACCAAACATTACTTCAATGGAGTCTTTCTTTACCCCAAAATCCGTTGCACTAGTTGGCGCATCTGCAACCCCTGGTAAAATTGGTAATTCTGTATTAGATGCACTTGGAAAACAAGATTACAAAGGTAAAGTATATCCAATTAATCCTAAACAAAAATCAATTCTTGGAATCAAATGCTATCCATCATTAGATGCAATACCTGCAAAGGTTGATCTGGTTGTTGTTTGTATTGATCTTTCATTATGTGGCCCAATTATGAAAACTTGTGCAAAGAAAGGAATCCACAATGTCGTAATCGTTTCAGGTGGAGGTAAAGAGCTTGGTGGTGACAGAGCCGCAATGGAATCTGAAGTAAAAGAACTATCAATAAAACACAAAATTCGTGTAGTTGGTCCTAATTGTATTGGAATGTTTAACGCTGCAAATAGACTTGATTGTGCATTCCAAGGACAAGAAAGAATGGTGCGTTCAAAATTAGGAAATGTCGCATTTTTCTCACAAAGTGGAACTATGGGAATTAGTATGTTAGAAAGTGCTGACTTGTTTGGTTTGTCTAAGATGATTAGTTTTGGTAATCGTTCTGATGTTGATGAAGCAGATATGATATGGTATGCTGCAAATGATCCTCAAACTAAAGTAATTGGATTATACGTTGAAGGATTTGGTGATGGCAGAAAATTCATCAATACTGCTAAACGTGTAATGAAAGAGAAAAAGAAACCAATCGTAATTTGGAAGAGTGGAAGGACTACTGCCGGTGCAAAACAAGCTGCATCACACACAGGCTCACTTGGAGGTTCAAATGCAATGATTATGGGTGCATTCAAACAAGCAGGAATAATTTCAGTTGACAGTTATCAAGAACTAGTTGGAGTCTTAAAGGCACTAGCCTGGCAACCTCCTGCAAAGGGCAACAAAGTTGCTATGACCAGTAATGGTGCTGGTCCAATGATTGGTGGAATTGATCAATTAGAACGATTTGGTCTTACAATAGGAAAATTATCTCCAAAAATTATGAAAAAGATTAAAGATCATTTCCCTCCAACTGTTCCAATTCATAACGGTAATCCTGCAGATGTTGGTGGTGGTGCTACTGCTGATGACTATAGATTTGTCATTCAACAATTCTTAGATGAAAATAATGTTGATATTGCAATGCCATGGTTTGTCTTTCAAGATGATCCACTTGCAGAAACAATTGTTGATTATCTAGCTGATCTCTCAAATAAAAAGAAGAAACCAATTCTTGCTGGTGGTAATGGTGGTCCGTATACTGAAAAAATGATAAAGTTGATTGAGAAACACAATGTTCCAGTTTATCAAGACCTTAGAACTTGGGTTTCAGCAGCATCTGCATTAGCTCAATGGGGCAAAATACGCGGAAAATAGAGAACATTTAATTCCCATATCTGTTTGCAAATTATTATGTCACTAGTTACCACGTCTACTTCTGAAGGCATTTGTACTGTCAAGATTAACAGACCTGACAAACTTAATGCCATGAATACTGATGTTGCAAAAGAACTAATCAAAACTTTTGAAGAACTAAACCATGATGATGATGTCAAAGTTATCATTTTGACCGGCGAAGGAGACAAGGCATTCTCTGCTGGTGCAGATATTGAATACATGTCAAAAATCTCTGCAGATGAATCCGTCGAATATGCAAAGACAGGTCAACTTGTTACGGCAACTGTTGAATTGGTAAAACAGCCCACTATTGCCGCAGTTAATGGTTTTGCTTTAGGTGGAGGTTGTGAACTTGCAATGTCTTGTGATATTAGAATAGCTGCAGATACTGCTAGACTTGGCCAACCAGAAGTAACAATCGGTGTCCCTCCAGGATGGGGTGGCACACAAAGATTAATGAGAATTGTGGGAATAGCAAAGGCAAAAGAACTCGTTTACACCGGTAAAATGGTCAAAGCAGATGAGGCCAAAGAAATTGGTCTTGTAAACCAAGTAGTTCCTCTTGCATCATTACAAGAAGAATCTTTGAAAATGGCACAACAAATAGCTGGAAACTCTACTATGGGTGTTCAGATGTCTAAAGTTGCAATCAACAAAGGACGAAATGCAGATCTTGATACTGGTCTTGCACTGGAACTTCTTGCTTGGAGAAACTGCTTTACTCACCCTGACAGAGAAGAGCGAATGACTGCATTTGTAAACAAGTCAAAGAAATAGCTATTCCTAATTTCCTTCTTATTTTATTATTTTAAAAAAGTTAGAGTTTCATTTATTCTACTTTACAGTAACTACTCCTACTCTCCATGGATGAAATGAACAATAGTAGTTGTATACTCCTGCTTCCTCAAATGTAAATTCAAATCTGTCTCCCGTATTTAATGGTGGACTGTTGAACAAATCACTGACTTTTCCAAGTTCATCTTGACTTTGAATATTATGTGGAACAGAGTCATCATTTACCCATGTGACTGATGTATTTGTTGAAATTTCCAAGTTTAACGGTAAATAAAACCCACTACCTGCAACATCGAAATTTCCATTGGGAATAACTATTGTGGCATTCATTGTTTCTGAAATAACTTCTTCAGCAGTATCTAACATAATAATTCCCTCTTCGATCAAAAATTTGATTGCATTAAGAAATTCTGCCTCTGAAATATCTCCTTGACCATACCATAATGCATTATTTTTAATCCATTTAGGAACTGATTCTGCTACTGCCTCATTGGACGTAAATGAAACTAATAGAATTGAAAATACCCTTACCAGAATTGATATTTTCAATGATCTGTGTTTCATAATCAAAAATATCTTCTAGATGATTTATCAAATGGGTATACATTGTCTTGCAGTGTAGACTAATCTGTTATATCCAATTTTGAACCTATTTTTTCATGCAAGAATTAATTCAATCTCAAAAAATAATGGATGATGATCGAAAGCAAGTTATTTTAGAAATACTTGCTGACAAATATTGTAAATTAATCCTCCATAATACTCTAGAAAAGCCAAAATCTGCTATGGAAATATCTAATGAGGAAAATATTCCTATTAGCACTGTATATCGAAGATTACAAACTCTGTATGATGCCAAATTACTTGCTATTTCTGGCTCAATTAATCAGGATGGAAAAAAATACTTTCTATACAAGAGTAGGGTGAAATCTATTTCTCTAAAATGTAATTTAGAGGTAACATCTGTTGAATTGATTCCCAACACTTCGCCTATGAGTTAACTGTTGAGGATTTTTTGTTTGAGTTAAAAATGATGGAAAAAAATCTTAATACGTCGAATCGACAAATCCGTCCCTCAAAAAAAGAATCCACTCGAAGTATTACCTATAGACTTCCAGAAAAACTAGTTGCTGAGTTAGAAACTGAATCCAATCAAAAAGGCATTTCACAAAATGTACTTGTCAGACAGATTCTAGAAAAATATGTTCAATGGGATCGCTTTGCTAGTAAAATTGGAATGATTCCTGTTCCAAAAGGAATTCTTGAAGCACTGGGAGGAGAATTAGATGGAAAAGACATTGATGAAATAATTACTTTGATATTTCCAATGATAAAGGACACTGTTTTGTTTATCAAAGGTGGATATGATTTAAAACGATGTGTTGAAACATTAGAAGATTACATGCGAGCATCGGGAATGAATTCTGATCATCGAGTAGAAGGTGATATGCACACATTTTTGATTCAACATGATTTGGGATTAAAGTGGTCTGTTTTTACTGAACAATTACTTACTCAAGTCTTTCGTAGTTTTTTACCTGAAAAAGAACTAAAATTTCAGACAACTGACACTACAGTAATTCTGTCTGTATCTCTAGGCTCTGATTTCAATGAACATGATTATCATAATTGAAATTTGATTAATCATTTGAAATATCACTCTTCATAATCCCTATCAATGAATTCATCTGATCATATCCAACAAAAAACTTGGGTAAAACAAATTATGAGTAATTCTATTGTCTCAGTTGATTCTTCTGTTACTGCTACTACTGCAGCAAAAATAATGGAAGATACTGGCGTTGGGGCAGTTATAGTTTTAGAAAATAATTTACCTGTTGGGATTGTAACTGATAGGGATTTTGCAATTAAAATCACTGCACATTCTTATCCGATTGACACCCCTGTCCGAAGAATAATGTCTTCTCCTCTTATCTCAATTGATCCCAATTCTGATTTATGGGTAGCATCAGATTTGATGTCTACTAGAAATATAAGAAAATTGCCTGTCATTGATGACGATAAAGTTGTTGGAATTTTAACTTCTAGTGATTTGGTCAAACATATTGCTGATCACTAGAAAACTGTGAAAAAAGCATACTGATTTCTTGAATTACTAGTATGTCTGGTGGGAAAAACTTCTTATATTTTGAGTCATCTTTTTTCTTCATAATGGCAACTGAGCAAACACAAAAGATGGTCACAGTTACCTCAAAAGCAGCTGAAAAGATCCAAGAATTTATGAAAGAAGAAGCAGAATCCCCTGAATACCTTAGAGTATATGTTCAAGGTGGTGGTTGTTCTGGTCTATCATATGGAATGGGCTTTGAAAAAGCACCAGAAGAAGATGACATTGTCTTAGAAGAAAATGGCATCAAACTTCTAGTTGACAGCTACAGCGTCGATCATCTACAAGGTGCAAACGTAGACTATATTGAAAGCTTAATGGGCTCTGGATTCAAAATTAACAATCCAAATGTTACAAAATCCTGTTCATGTGGTCACTCATTTAGCACTGAATAAATTGATATCATTATTTTTCATTTTTAGTTTTTCCTAGCAATTGCTATGGAAAACATATTTCTTGAAAATTTTCATTTTTTTAACATCCTTTTTTGCGATACCCTCATATATCGCAGGTAAAAACTCAAATTATGATAATAAAGGAGATGAATAGTTTATGCCTCAATCAGGAATTGTCAAGTATCACGTTAAACTTTCCTATGAAGTCGATGGACTCGTTGAAAGAGCAGATATAATCGGAGCCATCTTTGGCCAAACAGAAGGACTGTTAGGCCCAGAGATGAATTTGAATGAACTGCAACGAGTTTCTAAAGTAGGTCGTATTGAAGTTAATGCAAAATCTACATCAAACACTACCAATGGTGATGCTTTAATCCCAATGAGTACTGACATTGACACTTGCGCATTAATTGCAGCTGGTATTGAGAGTATTGATAAAGTAGGTCCGTTTGATTGTAAATTCAAGTTAGAAGCTATTGATGATGTACGATCTGCAAAGAAGGATGATATTGTGAAACGTGCAAAAGAGATCAAACAAAAATGGGCAACTAAAACTGTTAGTGAAGGTGAAAGCATGCTAAATGATGTTCACCAAGGTGATACTGGAAAATTATCTACATATGGTCCATCAAAATTAACCTGTAGTTCTGGTCTTACTGATTCTAATTGGGTTATTTTAGTTGAAGGAAGAGCTGATGTAATTAATCTTCTAAGAGCTGGATTTGATAATGCACTTGCAATTGAAGGTGCAAAAATTGATGAATCCATCAAAGAATTATGTAATTCTAAAGATACTGTTGTCGCCTTCCTTGACGGTGACAGATCAGGCGGATTCATTCTCAAAGAACTCAAATCTGTCGTTACATTAGACTATGAAATTCAAGCAGATTCTGGTGTTGAAGTTGAAGAATTAACTCCGCAAAGAATTGATGAGATTCTAAGACCTATTGCTGATGAGATTAAAGAAGGAAAACCTGCACCTGAATTAAAAAGTGAAGATGATAAACATGTAGCAGAAATGGCTGCAAAAGTATTTCCACATCTGAATGAAACACTTGAAGCAGTTGCATTAGACAGTGATCAAAATGAAATTTTCAAAGTTCCAATCAGCGAAGTTGTAAGCAAATTATCTTCTCAATCTGGAATTAAATATCTTCTTTTGGATGGAATCATTACCCAGAGACTTTTAGAAGGTGCCAAGAATACTGGTGTTGAATGTGTAATTGGACATAGAGTTGCAAAATTATCAAACTCTGATGGAATGACACTAAAAACATTCGGTGATCTGGGCATATCTTAGAATAGATGACTGATCTAAAGATTCAGCACCTCTTAACTCTCTCGTATTTACTTTCAAAAGGTGCAAAATACAACTATGTTTCAATTACCACATCTTCACTTGGAAAAAATATCAAAAAATCCCAACAATCCGCATCAAAACATCTTCTTGAATTAGAACAAAATCAATTTATTGAACGAATAATTAATGGAAGAAACATTTCAGTCAAAATTACCTCAAAAGGATTTTCTGAAATGGTAAAACTCTCAGCAATTTTACAAAAAAGTCTTGATTCTTCTTCCTCTCATGTTGAACTAAAAGGTACTTTAGTTTCTGGAATGGGTGAAGGTGCATACTATATGGGACTAAAAGGTTACACAAAACAATTTGAATCAAAAATTGGATATATTCCATATCCTGGAACTCTAAATGTTAAACTAGATCAAAAAATTCATCAAGAAGCAATTAAACAATTTGAAACTTTGAATGGCATTAAAATAAAGAGTTTCTCAGATGGGAAAAGAACTTATGGATGGGTAAAATGCTTTGCAGCAAAACTCAACAATTCTGTAAATTGTGAATTAATTATTCTTGAGCGTACTCATCATGATGATTCTATAATAGAATTAATTTCAAAGACTTGTTTGAGAAAAATTGCTAAATTAAAAGATGGCTCAAAAGTCTCAATTAAAATTCCAATAAATTCCTAAATTCCGTGAATAGCTTCGCCATATTCTTTTTGAATTTTAGAGCTAGAGCTTTCAGGAATTGGCGATTGTAATCTTGCAACTTTTGCATCAAGCTCAATTTTCTTACATCCTTCTATGATGAATTTTTCTTGATGGACTTGATCGTAACCTAATGCAATTATTTGTGGTTTGACATGATTTACTGTTTTAAAAATATCATCTTCTTGGCCAATTAAACAAAGATCTACCATTGATAATGAATTTACTAATTCCTTTCTTTGTTCTTGTGCATGAAGTGGTCTTCTTTTCTTCATCTTTACTGCTGTATTGTCAGTTGCTACAACTACAACTAAAACATCTCCTAATTCTTTTGCAGCATTTAATGTATAGATATGTCCAGGATGAATGATGTCGAAAACTCCTCCTGCTAATACTACACATAATGAGTTTCTCCCTGCTTCTGTGAGCATGTTTCTATCTTCATTTACTAATTGATTTTTAATTAACTCATCAATTTTTGAATTGATCAAATCTTCAGAAAACATACTTTTTTTCTTAATTACTTCAAATGCTTTTTTTCCTTCAATCTGACATGCATACATGATAGCTAGGATGGCTTTTTCACTTTGTTCCAATGTCTTTTCTATTTTTGACCCTCTCTTTAATTCATCGCTAAAAATTACATCTTTGGATCAAGGCCTTTTGCTAATCTTAATGCATCAATGAGACCATCTGCATAACCTATACTCAATATTGCTACTTCATCTTGACCATCTTCAAGAAATTTCTCCGCATCTTTAACATACAATTCGGCATTTTCCAAAATCTCCTGAAATTCTTGTTGGTCTTTGTATAGTGGCTCTATCTCCTCAAGTGCCTCTCTTACCATTGGAACATATTTTTTCATCATTTGTTTGGATATTTTCTTTGTTTTTTCTGTATTATCAAATGGTTCGTCAACACACTGACCGAATATTTTCAAGGCATCTGATTCTGTAAAATGTAATCTTCCTGGAATAATTATTGTATGTGGTGGTTTACCAAAATCTGTTTCCTTTAAACTAGATATTTTTCCTGAAATAATACTTTGATCTTTGAATCCTATTCTTGATGCAACTATAACATATGTTGATAAACTAATGACATTTCTCATTTGTCCTTTTTCAGTTTCTAAAAGACCATTTAACGCATTATTTGGATCTAAGAAAAAATCTTTGTCTTGATTATATTCTAAAAGAAGTATTGTGTGATTCCCTTCAATTATATTTTTGTAAATTACATAATATGGTGTTGTTAATGATTTCACTTCACTCATTATTGTTGCAATCCTTCCAACTTTGTAAAAATGTAAACCACATTCTCCTATCATTGAAGTAAGTGATGAAGATGCATGAATGGAATGTGTTTTGATTTTTTCTTCAATTGCTCTTGTTCTTAATTCAATGTGAGTTGTAGCAATGTATGGATCTCCATATGCTAATAATACTACTTTCTTTTTTTTTGCATTTTTTAAAATTTCATTGCCATCTTCAACTAACCATCTCTTTGCCAGTTTTAATTCTCCATTCATAGTGTTTTTAATTTTTGTTAAATCTGATTTTCCAATTGGACTGGTGAATTGTTCCAAATAAATAATATCTGCATTTGATAATACCTCTAACGCTTCACTAGGAATTGATTTAAATCCTGAAATTCCTAAACCTACAAACCAGAGCATTACTGAATTTTTTTATCATGAAGTCTTTTTAAATGCTGTAGTGTTTTCTTGAGAATTTCTATTCCTCTAAGATACTCCTCCACTGATACTTTCTCATCTATTGTGTGAGCTTCATGAGGATCACCTGGTCCATATGTGACGACTGGAATTCCCCATTGATTTCCAAGAACATTCATGTCCCCAGTACCTGTTTTTCTGATCAATGTTGGTCTAGAATGTTCAATTTCCATAATTCCTAGGGTAAATGCTCTAACTAGTGGTGAATTATGAGGTGCCTCAAATGGTTCAGTTTCGTCTAGAATTGAATAAAATGCTTCAACTTCTCTTTCTTGAGATATTTCTTTGACCAATGTTGCAATTTTTTGTTCAATTGTTTTACAATTCATGTCTACAGGAATTCTAATATCAAAAGTTGTCTCACAATCTTTTGGTGTAACATTGTGACTTGTTCCACCATTAACTTCTGTCATGGTTGCAGTCAATAACATTCCTTTAGTCTTTTCCTCCTGGTTGGATTCCAATTTTTCTTTTAGTTCTCTCGCAAAAATCATTGATTCTAAAATTGCATTTTTTGATAACCATGGTGCACTTGCATGAGAACTATCTGGTACACTGATTTTGAGATTTATTGCTAATCTTCCTTTGTATGCAATTGTCACTTTTTTGATTCCGCTTGGTTCTCCAAAACAGCATAATCAATATCCATTTTCTTTTTTACAAGATTTTTGATTCCTGTTGCATTTCCTTCTTCATCAACTGCACCAACAAAAATTATTGTTCCATTATTGTTCTGAATGGATGCTGCAGCAAATAACATTGCCATTAATGGTGCTTTAGCATCTGATGCCCCCCTACCATACAATGAATCTCCTTCTTTTCTGACTTTGACTTTGCCTGGAACTACATCCATATGTCCACATAACATGATTCTTGGCACACCTGAACCTTTCTTTGCTATTACATTTCCTACTTCATCAATCTGAATGTCTTCAAAACCTAAATCATCACATTTATCAGCTAAAAATTCTGCCATTGGTTTTTCACTCAAAGATGGTGTGTACAATCTGAGTGCTTTTTCTAGCATCTTTACTACAAATCTTGGGGTTACTGTGAAATGTGTATCCAATTCTTACGTTTCTATCTTCAGTGCATAGTCTAGCATTAAGGAAGGAATGTCCACCTCACAAACTCTTACTGTGTTCTTGTATTCAGTTGTGTTGTTTACTTCATGTACAACTAGTCCTTTCTCATCACTTTCCATCAAATCTACACCTACGATATCTCCTTCAATTGCATGTTTGGCCTTGATACACATTTCTTCCATTTCATGTGTAACCTTGCATGGCTCAGCAATTCCTCCAAGTGCCATGTTGGTTTTCCAATGTTTAGATGAACGATAAATTGCTGCAACTATTTTATCACCTATCATGATTGCTCTTATGTCTCTTGGAGGTCTTTTTACAAATTCTTCCAAATAATGAACCTGATAAATTGGATACATGTTTTCTCTACTTTCGATAATTCCTTCAGCCGCATCTCTATCATTTAATTTTGAAATTAATCTGCCCCAACTACCAACTGTTGGTTTGATCACTCTTGGATATCCTTGTGAATCTAATGCTTGTAAAGCCGCTTCTTTTGAAAAAGCTACCGTTGCATCTGGTGTTGGAACTCCAAATTTTTTTAATAACATATGTGTAAATAATTTGTTTCCTGCGAAAACTCCCGTGTTTAGACAATTAATTACTTTGACACCAATTCCTTCAAGAGCTGCAGTTGAATGTAGATTTCTATAGTAACTTACACATCTCTGAATTACAACCCCATAATCTTCTGGTTTTTTTTCTAAATCAATTGCCAATTTCTTACAATCAACCATTTGGATTCTGATATTCTTTTTTTTACCTGCTTCTAGTAGAGATTTTTCTTCCCAACGGATGGTATCGTAAAGAATGGTAACGTCAGGATTCACTGTCCCCAATCCTCGCCAACCGTTTGGGCAGGCTTTAGATCGAAACCGTTTGAACCTTTAGCTAATTCAAAACTTGCGCCACATTCTGGACATGTTATGATTTCTCCTTCAACTGCATCACTTGGCACGGAGATATCTGCATCACATTCTTCACATTTTGACATAATTTCTCTTCATTACTCCTCTTTATTTATCATTAATTATCTTTTTTTCAAATCTGTCTTCTAGAGGGATCTCTATTAAATCACCCATTCTTAAACCCTTTAATCCCGCAGCTACTGCTTTTGCACCTTCATCGTCTTTCTCTAATCCTAATAATGACATTAAATATGCTGCACCTGTTTTTCCAGCTAGTTCCCCAAATACTATTCTTCTTCTATTTCCAACTGCTCTAGGAGGAATGGGCTCATAGGCAGCAGGATTCTTGAGAATTGCTGCAAGATGTGTACCTGCTTTGTGTTTGTATGCTGATGTACCTACAATAGGTTTTGAATCATATGGTTTGATTGATGTGTATTCTTCAATTAATCTGGATAGATCAAGTAACATGTCCAATCTGAAATCATTTGGTGATTTGTATAGGTAAGTTAATGCTACTGCAACTTCTGCAAGTGGTGGAATTCCTGTCCTTTCTCCAATACCATCAATAGTAGTATGAATTTGATCCACTCCTGCATCACATGCTGAAAATGCATTGGCAACTGCAAAGCCAATATCGTTGTGAACATGTGCATCTAATGGAACATCTACTACTTCTCTTACTTTTTTAACAAAATTATACATTCCGATTGGACGTAAAATTCCTACAGTATCTGGAAGACTAATTCTATCCACTCCTGTTTCCTCAATTGCTTTACAAACTTTCAATAGAAATTCTGGTTCTGCTCTACTTCCATCTTCCACTGTAAATCTAATTTTAAGTCCATGTGATTTTGCATATTCTACTGTTTCAACTGCTCTTTCAAGTGCCTCTTCCCTTGAAATACGTAATTTGTCTTTAAGATGAATATCTGAAATTCCTAAATACGCTGCACACCATTTTGCATCACAATCTAATGAAATATCAATATCTGATTTGAGTGCACGACCATGAGAAACAATATCTGCTTTTAGTCCTTGTTTGATAATTGTTTTAGTTGCTTCTTTATGATCATTTGAAACTACTGGAGAAATTTCAATTTGATCTACACCAAAATAATCTAACATCCATGCAATCTGGATTCTTTGTTTATTTGTAAATGAAACACCTGGATGTTGTTCACCCTCTCTTAGTGTACTATCTAAAATCCTAATTTTTTTAGGATTTTTATCATATGAGTTATACAGATTTGCATAGTGATTCGGATCTTCCATTACTGAAATCGTTATCCTAAATTGATGATATAAACATATTCGTACTAGCTTCGTTGAAAAAATACATTTATGATCCTAAATTAGTTTTGAAATTAAATTATGAAACGAAAGTCGTTTTTAGATTATTTTTTTCAAAATAATTACTGTATTGGTATCTACAACGCCTGAAATCTTTCTAAGTGCATCAATACTACTGTTAATTTCTGCAATATTTGTTGCACTCATAATTGTTGTAATGTCATATTGGCCAGTAATTTCATAAACTGTTTTGACACCATCTAATTTTGCAAGTTTTAATGATACTTTGGATGTGTCTGTTGCAGAATCAACTGACACTAAAACAATTGCACTTGTAGTATTTTCTTCGCCAAGTTCTAAAGTAAATTTCTTAATAGTTCCACTGTCTACTAGATTTTTTACACGTCTTCTAACTGCTGATTCTGATAGTTTGAGTTTTTTACCTATGTCTACAAATGATTCTCTAGAATCTTCTTTCAAATATCCAATAATTTTTTCGTCTACTTTATCCTTGTACATTTCTTTTTTGCTCCTCTTCAGTAAGTGTGGAATCAAGAGCATGTAAAACTTTTGTTACATCTTCTTCAGATATTACTAGTGGAGGAAGAATTCTGAGAATATTTCTTCCCGAATATAGCATTAATACTCCTTTTTTTATTAATGCCATTAAAATATCTCTAACTTCAAATTTCATCTCTATTCCTATCATGAGACCTTTACCTCTAACTTCTCTGATCATTGTGTGCTTTTCTTTCAACTTTTCTAATCCTTCCCTGAATAATTTTCCCATCTTCTCTGAATTCTCAATTAATCCATCTTCTGTAAGTGCTTTGAGAGCTGCAATTCCTGCAGCACAAGAGATTGGGTTTCCTCCAAATGTTGATGAATGTTCTCCTTTACTTATTGATGCTAAAATATCTGGTCTCGTTAGAGTTGCCCCCATTGGTACGCCACCAGCAATTCCTTTTGCAAGACACAAAATGTCTGGTGCAGTATTCCAATGATCACAAGCCCATAATCGTCCAGTCCTACCTAAACCAGCTTGAATTTCGTCAAAAATTAACACAATTCCTTTCTCATCACAAATTTTTCTAACTTCTTGTAGAAATTCTTCAGGTGCAACTATAATTCCACTTTCACCTTGTATTGGTTCTAAAATAACAAATGCTGTATCATCATCAATTACTACACGTAGCGATTCTATATCTCCATATGATGCAAATGAAACTTTCTCAACAAGAGGAGCAAATGCTTTTCTATATTTTGGATTAAACGTTAATGATAATGCTCCAAATGATTTTCCATGATAGGATCCTTTCATTGCGACCATTCCTTTTTTACCTGTAAACTTTCTTGCAAATTTCATTGCGGCTTCAATTGCTTCAGCACCACTGTTGTTTAGATGAACTTGTGTGAGTCCTTTTGGCGCTAAACCGATAAGTGTTTTCAAAAATTCTTCTCTGGTTTTATTGTATAATGAACTATGTACTGTAATGATTTTATCAATTTGTTCTTTTATCGCATCGTTGACTCTTTTATTTTTATGACCAACTAATGCTACTCCGTATCCTCCCATACAATCGATGTATTCTTTTCCATCGATATCCCAAACATGAGATCCTTCACCTTTTTCAATCGTAACTGGAAATCTCTGATAGAGGTTTCCCATAAATTGGTCTTCACTCATGTTCAATCACCGTACAATTATCGTGTGCTATAGCTGATGAAATTGGATTTTCTCTCTGACCATTTCCAATTAATGCTTCTTTAACGCCCATGTCTAATGCTTCAGTGGATGCCAAAATCTTCTTTTCCATTCCAGGTCCAATCTTTGGTCTGATTTCTTTTGCTTCTGCTAATGTTAGTTTTGGAACTAGTTTATCATCCATTAATAATCCATCAACATTTGTGATGAATAATACTTTATCACAACCGACCTTGCCTGCTACATATGCTGCAGCTCTGTCTCCATCTATGTTGAGAAATTCTGATTCTTCGCTTATTGCAATGGGTGAAATTACAGGCGTAAGACCTTGCTCCATAAGTGATTTTATGAATTTTGAATTTACTTCCCTAATTTTCCCAGTATATCCTCCATCAATTGCTTGTTTTCTACCTTTTTCGTTAACTATGAGCAACTTCTTTTTTCTGTCAGCTTCAATAACTTTTGCATCTACTCCTGAAAGACCAATTGCATTAATGCCATTTTTCTGAAGCATTTGAACAATTGCTTTGTTTATTCTACCTGACATTACCATTGTGAAAATTTCTGATGTTTCTTTGTCAGTATATCTGCTTTTGATACCACTTGGTGATGTTACAAATTTTGGCTCTTTCCCTAATTGTTCACAAACTTTTGTTACTTCTTTTCCCCCTCCATGAACAATGATTATTCCTTCTGTTTCGGCAATTTTTTTAATATCTAAAATTGTTGATGGATGTAAATCATCTACCACACTTCCGCCAATTTTGATTGTAATCATTTCTAAACAGGAGTTAGTGGAGTATATCTGAGTCCGTCCATTTCATCAAAACCACACATAACATTCATGTTTTGAATTGCAGAACCTGCTGCGCCTTTCATTAAATTATCTGATGCAGACAATGCAATCAATCTGTTATTATCTTCATCTAAATCAAATCCAATATCACAAAAGTTTGAACCCACTAGGAATTTTGGATCTGGGAATTTATACAATCCTTTTTTATCTCGAATTAATCTGACGAATTGCTCTTCACCATAAGCTTGACGATATAATTTCCACAACTCTTTTTCTTCAATATCTTTTTTCAAGAATGTGTGGTTTGTACATAAGATGCCTCGAACCACATCAACTGCATGTGGACTCATTGAAACACGAATTTTATGTCCTGCAATTTCACTAAGCTCTTGTTCAATTTCACCAGTGTGTCTATGTTTTGCTGGTTTATATGGTCTGATTACTCCTGCTCTCATTGCATGTGCAGTTCCAGAACCTGAACCTGCACCAGATGAACCTATTTTTGAATCAACAATAATATGGTCTTCATCAATTAGATTATTTCGAATCAATGGTGCAAGTGCTAACATTGATGTTACGGCCATGCATCCTGGGCAAGAAACTAGTTGTGCATTTTTAATTTTATCTCTATGTAATTCTGGAACTCCAAAAACTGATTTTTCTAAATAGTCTGGATGTGGATGTTCCCAACCATACCATTTGTCATATGCATCTTGGTTATGTAATCTATAATCTGCACTCAAATCAATTATCTTGACCCCTCTATCATACAGTGCCTTTACAATTTCAGTTGCAGTTCCATGAGGTACTGCTGTAAAAACAACATCACATTTGTCTGTTAATTTATCATAATCTAATTCTGAAAATGTAAGATCAGTAAACCCTTTCAAACTTGGTTGGATTCTATGTAGATACTCCCCCACGTGTTGTCTTGATGTAACCATTGAGATCTCTACATCTGGGTGGTTGACAAGAAGACGAAGTGTCTCTCCACCTACATATCCTGATGCCCCTACAACTCCTACTTTCATGATAAAACACCTTCTAATGGAGTATAATTTATTTTCTAACGTAGCTTAGAGCATACTCTACCATCTTTTTTGGTATATTTCGTTGTGCCACTCTTGCTAATCCTTTGAATTCTACTGTATTGTTGACCTCATGAACAACTAATCCTCTTTCATCATCTTCCATCATGTCTATTCCTAAAATTCCACTACCCATAGCTTTTGATGCTTTTACTGCCATATCCTCCATTTCTTTTGTGATCACACAAAGTTCGGGGTCTGCCCCTAGTGCAATATTTGTCTTAAATCCACCTGAAGATTTTCTATACATGGCTGCAATGGGCTCATCCCCCACTGTGATAACTCTGATATCTCTTGGGGGTCTTTTGATTAATTCTTGTAAATAGTAAATCCTATCATGAGGACTATCGGTAATGTCTCTAATTTCAAAAACTGCTTCCATGGTATCTTTATCTTTAAGTGGCATTACTCCTCTTCCCCAGCTACCTATTACTGGTTTTATCACTAAGGGGAATCCAACTTTTTCTAAATTTTCTACTGCACTTTCACTTGAAAATGAAAAATATGTTTTTGGTGTTGGTATGTTATTTTTTTCAAAAGTAATGTCATAAACATTTTATTTCCACAAATATTTGCAACTGCAAATTTATTTAACACTGAAATGTCCATGAATTCTAGACTAGCTGTAAAATGAAGACCTCTAAAATAACTAACACATCTTTCTAAAACAACATCTCCAAAATCAAAATCCTCTTTTTTACTGTCTGTATTGATTTGAGTAATTTTTGCATCTAACATCAATGCATCGTGTCCTAATTCGGATGCTTCTTTTTGTAACATCTTTTCTTCCGCTCTTAAGCGGTCAAAGACAATACAAACTTTTGACATTATTCTCCCCAGTCTTCGCCTACAGTTTCTGCTTGTTTAAGCTCAACATTTGATCCATCTTTTTTTGAGATTTCAAAGTCAGCGCCACAATCAGGGCAGGAAATTATTTCTCCTACAGCGGCATCGTCTGGGATGTTTAGTGTTGCATCACATTCTGGACAGTTCATGTTTTTGTTGACCCTTTCTTTTGTAATTTATTAGCTTCTGTTGACTGCATTCCCCATAATTCTACAAATCCTTTGGCCAATCTTTGATCAAATGTTGATTCTACTCCATAAGTTGCAATATCATGACTGTACAATGAATTATTGGACTTTCTTCCAACAACTCTGAGACCTCCTTTGTACATTTTTAACTTCACTGTTCCTGAAACCGGTTTTTGTGATGCCTCGATGAACCCATCAAGATCTGTTTTTAGAGGATCTTGCCAGAGTCCTGAATAGACCAAATATGCCCATTCATCATCAATCATTGACTTGAACTTGTTTTCATGTTTGGTGTGGACCATTTTTTCTAAATCTGTATGAGCTTCAATTAGACATGTTGCTGCTGGAGTTTCATATACTTCACGAGATTTGATTCCTACAACTCTGTCTTCGATATGATCAACTATTCCAACACCTGCATTGCCGGCTTTTTTGTTAATGTATTCTATTAGTTTCAGTGGTTCCATTATTTTTCCATCTACTCCAATTGGAATTCCTTTAGTAAATTTAATTTCTAAATATGTTGGCTTATCTGGTAAGTTTTTTGTTTTAACCCAAATGAATGCATCATCAGGTGGTTCGTTGTATGGATCCTCCAACACTCCTCCTTCTATTGCACGACCCCACAAGTTTTGATCAATGCTGAATTTTTTAGCAACTGTATCGATTTCAATCCCATGTTTTTTTGCAAACTTTAATTCCGTATCTCTATCCAAGTTTTTATCTCGAATTGGAGCTATGATTGGAAGATCAGAACCTGAACGTAATGTGATATCAAATCTTACTTGATCATTTCCTTTTCCCGAACAACCATGTGCAAGTGATGTTACTTTTTCTTTTTTTGCAATTTCTAAAACTTTTTCTGCAATTAATGGTCTAGCAAGGGCAGTTGCAAGGCAATATTTTTTTTGATAAAGAGCATTTGCTTTGATTGATGGAAAAATGTAATCTTTGACAAATTCTTTTTTTGCATCAATGTTATAGTGTTTTTTTACACCGAGTTTTTTTGCTTTAGCCGTAATCTTTTTCCAATCATCACCTTGCCCAACATCTACAGTAACTGTAATGACATCCATGTCATGTTCATCTTGAAGATATTTTACAACAACTGATGTATCTAATCCCCCCGAAAATGCAAGAATTCCCTTTTGAGTCATAAAACATCTTTTTCGTCGTATTTTGGAATTTATCTTTTGTGATAGGCTCAAAAATAATTATTTGAAAAAATTTCTGACTAGCTTGAGCTAAAATTCGATTATTATTTAACCGCCAAATATAACGCTGTTTTATGAAAACCAGATCGATAATTTCTACAAGTATTGTGGGAGTTATTTTGCTATCTGTATTGGGAATTACTCTAAACACTAGTGATAATACACATGATCCAAATCTGCGTATTGCATATTTTCCAAATATTGGACATGCTATTCCAATCGTAGGAATTGAGAAAGGATTTTTCCAAAATACTCTTGGAGATCAAATAAAAATTGAAACTCAAGTTTTTGACAGTGGCCCTCAGGCAATTGAATCTCTTTTTGCCAATTCAATTGATTTAGCATATGTTGGACCTGGTCCTGCAATTAATGGATTTTTAAATTCTGAAAATCATAACGTAAAGATTCTTGCTGGTGCTGCAAGTGGTGGAGCTAGTTTTATTGTTCATCCTGAATCTAAAATAAATACTGCATCTGATTTTGCAGGAAAAAAAATTGCCGCTCCGCAAATTGGTAACACTCAGGATGTTTCCTTACGTAACTATCTTTCCGAAAATGGATTAAAACCAGCTGAAAAAGGAGGATCTGTAATCGTTTACAATATTCCAAATCCTGATATCTATACGTTGTTTGTTAAAGGTGATATAGATGGTGCATGGGTTGCAGAACCTTGGGCTACTATTTTAGAAACTGAATTAAATGGAAAACGATTATTTTATGAAGAAGAATTATGGCCTAATCAAGAATTTGCATCTGTTCTTTTAATTGGGAATACTGATTTTGTAGAAGAAAACCCTATGTTGATTACGAATTTGTTGGACTCTCATCGTGAAACAGCAATTTGGATTAATCAAAATCCTGTAGAGACCAGAATTATCTTTAATGATTTTTTGAATTCCTATTTGGGTCAATCCTTATCTGATAATGTTGTAGATATTGCATTATCCAATCTTGTAATTACATATGACCCTTTACCTGATACTATTCATTCATTTGCAGAAAAAGCAGATACCCTAGGCTATCTTGGAAGAAATGGATATGATTTGTCTGATATTTTTTACTACTTTGATACAAATTCAAACAAAGGAGGTAATAACACATGACCAAACTTGAGGCACAAAATATTGTAAAATATTTCAGCCATGATTCTCATAAACTCAAAGCTCTGGGAGGAATAAATCTCAAAGTAGAGGCTGGAGACTTTGTATGCTTAGTGGGTCCTTCAGGATGTGGAAAATCTACCTTTTTGCGCATAGTTGCAGGCTTGGAAAAACCTGATGAAGGACAAATCTTGTTTGATGGCCATAATGTTACTGAAACTGGACCAGAAAGGATTATGGTGTTCCAAGAGGGGGCATTATTCCCATGGCTTAAGGTTCAGGATAATGTGGAATTTGGATTAAAGATGGCTGGCATTCCAAAAGAGGAACGCGCCAAAATATCTCATAGATATTTGGACATGATGCAATTGACCAAATTTGCGGATTCTTACGTTTACCAACTTTCAACTGGAATGAAACAACGTGTAGCTATCGCAAGAGCTCTTGTAATGGATCCTGATGTATTACTAATGGATGAACCTTTTGCTTCACTTGATGCACAAACTCGTGATTTACTCTTAGTTGAAATGCAATTGATTTGGGAGAAAACAAAAAAGACAATCTTGTTTGTCACTCACAGTGTTTCAGAAGCTGCTGTCCTTGGAACCAAAGTTGCAATTTTCAGTAATCGTCCATCTGTAATTAAAAAAGAAGTTGATAATAATTTTCCACGACCTAGAATTACTGAAGATGAATCATTATTAAAATTCCAACAAGATGTCTTGGCAGAACTTCGACCTGAGGTAAAGAAAAGTAAAGCGTGATAATTATGGCAAAGAGTTTCACACCACACAGAATTGCATTTTATATCGGAATCATTGTAGTTTGGCAAGTGATTGCAATGGCTGGAGTATGGCCTGATAATATTTTTCCATCTCCATATGAGGTTGCAGAAGATTTAGCATATGGTGTTGTAGATGGTAGTTTGTTATATGGAATAGCAACTAGTATGTGGAGATTATCAATTGGATTGGCAATTGCAATTGCTGGTGGAATAGTTCTTGGAATATTTATGGCAAGAATAGATGTGATCAACCAAACTGTTGGTTCTCTAGTTTTGGGATTGCAATCAATTCCTTCAATTGCTTGGGTTCCATTGGCAATACTCTGGTTTGGATTAACTGATGGGGGAATAATTTTTGTCACGGCAATTGGTGCAATTTTTGCAGTTACTATTAACACCTACACTGGAGTCAAAAACATAGATCCTCACTTTATCGAGGCTGCTCGAAATATGGGTGCAAAGGGAAGTCAGTTGATTACAGCAGTATTGATTCCTGCAGCGTTCCCATACATGATTTCTGGGTTCAAACAAGGCTGGGCATTTGCTTGGAGAGGTGTAATTGGTGCTGAAATACTATTTTCATTCCTAGGATTGGGATTTTTGCTTAATGCAGGTCGTTCTCTTAATGATGTTTCACAAGTCATTGGAATTATGGTGGTAATCATGGGAATTGGTCTGGCAGTTGATGGTATTATTTTCAAAAGATTGGAAAACAAAGTAATGTCTCGTTGGGGTTTGAGATAGTCTATGGTTTTTTAATTTTTAGAGATGCTACAAATGCACATATGATAATTGCAATTGCAAAATACATCACTGCAACATAGTCATATGCAAATGCAATACTTCCTGCAATTACAGGTCCAATCACTGTGGAAATAGATAGTGTAGAACTAAAAATTCCGGTTGATGTAGAACGAGGATTATTTTCCATCAGATGAAAGTTTCCCCCAATAAACAAAAATGCCCAAGTTCCTCCAACAAGTGCCATAAATGGCATAGCCATCCACCAATCTGTAATCATTGCTAATCCTATAAATACGAATGTCGTACATCCAATACCAATTTTAAATTTAGTTACATTTGAAAGGTGAACCTTTGTTGCCATCACATTCATCAAGATAAATGCCGTCAAGGTATTTGCGACATATACAATTGAGATGTGGTATAGTTCTCCACCTAATCTTTCTACAATCATTATTGGAAGTATTGTCCATACCGCTGCTGCACCAATATGTCTTAGTAATAATGATAAAAAGAGAAATTTATTTTTTGTAATTATTTTTTTTGTAGTTCCTGGCCGTATTTCTTTTTCTTGTTCTGGATTTGGCAATTTGATTGTGAACAATAATCCTATAAGAAATGAAGCAGCACTGATTAAGAAAATCAATCTCAAATCATTTGCAATTCCTGCAGCCGCAATTCCTGCAAGCCATCCTAATGCATGAAATGAAATTACAGTTGCTGCTCTCTTTTTGTCAATATTTGCCTCATAGGTATACGCAATCATTGCAGGAATCATAATTCCGCTGACAATCCCCGCAGCAATCCTCACTATGAAAAACATACTCAGGTCATCTGCAAAATAATGCAATCCAAATGCTATGGCACATCCGATAAAGCCAATTCTGATGAATTTGAGTCTAGTTCCCTTCTTGTCTGAATGTCTTCCGAAATAGACTTCAGATAAAATCTGAGCAAAACTAAACGATGCTACTAAAAGACCAATTTCAAAAATTGATTCTGTAACGCTCCTTGCAATTATAGGCATGAAAACAAAGACTATGGAAATTCCGGCATGTTGAAAAAAGGTGGCACTGCGAACTAGATTGTTAATTGACAACTTTTGCATAAATGTACAAAAAATTGGGTTTCACCTAATTTCAACATACGTATCAATCCTACTGCTCTTAGTTGTTTTTCTGAAAAGAGTTAAACTGTCCGAGAACATTTTGAAATTAAATTGATTGAAAAAGAACCATTTCTTGATGCAATGAAAAATAGAGTTTTGTTATTTGATGGTGCAATGGGGACTGAAATTCAAAGACATGATCCTAAACCTGAAGATTTTCCAAATAATCAAGATGGCTTTAACGATGGTTTAGTAATTACACATCCTGAATGGATTAAACAGATTCATAGAAATTATTTAGATGCTGGTTCTGATTGTATTGAAACTAATTCTTTTGGTTCAAACAAAATTAAACTTGATGAATATGGTTTTGGTGATCAAACAATTGAATTCAATAAAAAAATTACCATACTTGCATCTGAAGTATGCAACGAATACACTGACAAACCTCGATATGTGATTGGTTCTATGGGTCCAACAGGATATCTTCCAAGTTCCAATGATCCTGATTTAGGTCAAAAACCCCTTGATGAAATTCGAGAAGCATTTGAGCTACAAGCTGAGGGATTAATTCTTGGGGGTGTTGATGCATTACTTATTGAAACAAGTCAAGATATTCTGGAAGTAAAATTAGCAATTGAAGCATGTCATAATGCAATAAAAAAAACTGGTAAAAAAGTCCCAATAATTGCAAACACAACTTTGGATCAATATGGTAAAATGCTACTTGGAACAAATATTCAATCTGCTTACACTACAGTATCTGATATGGGAATCGATGTGTTTGGATTGAATTGTTCCACTGGACCAATTGAGATGACTCCTAGTGTTAGATGGCTAGATGAACAAAATGAACATAGCGTGTTGGTTGTTCCAAATGCTGGTATGCCTGAAAATGATGGAGGTCAAGCTGTTTACAAGATGACTCCTGAAAAAATGGGTACTGCGTTAGGCGATTTTCTTAATGAATACAAAAAAGTTCGAATTATCGGTGGTTGTTGTGGAACAAATCCAGAACACATTAAAGCCTTGAGGAAAGTAATTGACGAAAAAGCCAACTCTATCGAGGGTTAAGTATTTAGAAAAACAGATGTGATTTTATACATTGACAGTTCCTAGAGTAAGTTCAGCATTAAAGGCAGTTGATCTTAAACAAGTTCCAGCTCCACTAATTATTGGAGAGAGAATCAACACTCAGGGTTCTCGTAAAGCAAAAAAATTAGTTCTTGCCGATGATTATGATGGATTAGTTGACTTGGGTAGAATTCAAGTTGAGGATGGTGCACACTGTCTTGATGTTTGTGTTGCAACTACCGAACGTGCAGATGAAAAAGAATTCATGTTAAATTTAGTAAAACGATTAAGCTTAGAAATTGATGCTCCACTTGTAATCGATTCTACAGATCCTGAAGTGATTGAAGCATCTGTAACTCAAATTCCTGGAAGGCCGATAATTAATTCAATTAATCTTGAGGGAGATGGAAGTAGATTTGAAAAATTAGCTCCGATTATGGCAAAATATGGATTGCCTGCAATTGCATTGTGTATTGGACCTGAAGGTATGGCAAAAACACCTAAACAAAAAGTTGACACTGCTGAATTGCTTTATGAAACAGGAAAAAAATATGGGCTTAAAATTGAACAATTCATATTTGATGTTTTAACATTTACTTTGGCAACCGGAGAAGATGAATTTCTTGATGCAGGAAAAAACACTCTTGAGGGAATTAGGCTTGTTAAAGAAAAATTCCCAAATTCATTTACTACTTTAGGGTTGAGCAACATCAGTTTTGGTTTAGCTCCGTATGCTAGAACAATTCTAAATTCTGTATTTTTATATCATGCTGTAAAAACTGGTCTTGACACTGCAATTGTAAATGCAAAAGAGATTATTCCCTATGGCGAAATTGATGAGAAAGAGAAAAAACTTGCAGAAGATCTGATTTTTAATTCTCATCCGAATGCTTTGTCTGATTTAATTGCCTACTTTGAGAATGCAGGACCTCAAAGTGGGACTGTTTCAAAGAAAGTAGACGTTGATCCTTCTTGGCCTGCTGGAAAACGAGCAAACTTTAGAATTATAAATCGACTCAAAGATGGAATCCAAAACGATGTTGTATCTGCCATTGTGGAAAAACTAGGTAAAAATATTATTATTAAAAATACTGATGGAATTTTATCCATTGATGCTTCCAAAGAGATAACTCATGATGGCGCCATTAAGACTCTCAATGAGGACTTACTTCCTGCAATGAAGGAAGTAGGTGACAAATTTGGTGCAGGTGAACTTATTCTTCCATTCGTTCTAAAATCTGCTGAATGTATGAAGGCTGCAGTAAGTGAACTTGAGAAATATTTGGTTAAAGAAGAGGGAACAAGTAAGGGTGTTCTCGTTTTAGGAACTGTTTACGGAGATGTACATGACATTGGCAAAAATCTGGTAAAGACAATTTTTCAAAATAATGGTTATACCGTACATGATTTAGGCAAACAAGTTCCACTACAAAAATTTCTTGAAAAAATTGATGAAACAAAACCCGATGCTATTGGATTGTCTGCATTATTGGTATCTACTTCAAAACAAATGAAATTTTTTGTAGAGCATGCAAGAAAAAACAATATGGTCATTCCAATTCTTTGTGGTGGAGCTGCAATTAACAGTAATTACATAAACAGAATAGCAAAAGAATATGGGATATATGAGCCTGGTGTATTTTATTGCAATACTATGTTTGAAGGCCTAAAAACAATGGATGTTTTAATTTCAGATGAAAAACCTAAACTCTTGGCTGATTGGAAAGAAAAGGTAGAGAACTGGAAAGAAAAATCTAGTGTACTAGTAGATCCTGACACTCTTCCGAAAAGTGAAATCAAACCAGTAATTCCACCTACCCCTAAAATAATTGGCAAACCAATTCGATTGAAATTAGATCAAATCAACATGGATGAAGTTTGGGCTATGATTGACAAAAAATCTCTATTTAAATTGTCTTGGGGGTTAAGAGGAAAAGTAGGATCTGAATCCGAAGATGAACATGAACAATTACTGACTGAATGGAAAATTCGAATTATACGAGAGAAACTCATTGAACCTGAAATTGTTTATGGATATTTCAAATGTCACAATAAAGATAGAAAATTATTGGTAGAGAATCCTGACGGAGATGATGTGGAGTTGGAATTTCCTCGTTCTACTAAACCTGATCATCTCTGTCTTACTGATTATTTTGGTGATGATGATATTGTTGCATTCCAATCTGTAACTGTGGGTAATAAAGTAACTGAAATAATTGAGCAATGGAATAAGGAAGACAAGTATACTGATGCATATTATCTCCATGGATTGGCAGTTGAAGTGGCAGAAGCCTTAGCAGAATGGGTAAATCAAAAAATAAAATCTGAATTGAATTTGGATAAAGGTGGTTTAAGATACAGTTGGGGATTTCCTAGCTGTCCTGATGTGACACAACATCATCTAGTATGGAAATTATTACAACCTGAAAAATCTGGAATGACTTTAACTGACTCTGGTCAAATTATACCTGAACAATCTACTGCTGCAATAGTGATTCATCACCCCGATGCAAAATATTTTGTACTCTAATTGGATGATTTTTCTAAAAATTCATTCAATCCACCAAAGTCATTTGGAGAAGTAAGTAGAACATCTCCTGTGATATCCTGTGTTTTTTTCAATAATTCTTCAAACTTTTGACTATAAGTTGTCAAATCTAAATTCAAAAATTTAGCCGATTTTTCATTTTTGGGTGATGGATACAAAATAATTGGAATGATTAAAAATCCTTTGAGATTTTCAGATAAATCTTGAACTTGTTCTATGTTTTGAATTACTTGAGTCATGAATCCTTTGGGACTCGCATCTATTTTTTTTCCAATTTTTGAAAAATTAGGCTTGTTTGAAATTGAAAGATACAAGTCAATCTTTGAATCTACTCCTTGTTCTCTCAATCTCTTCACTGTCAAACTAGGAATTTGCCCAGAGTCTTCTTTTCCTGTTTGTGATGGGTCTCCCATCAAAATCAAAATACCTGAAAATCCAATGGAAATGCAATTATCTACAAATTCTGAAATTTCATTTTCACACTTGTCTCTAACTCTAAGACTTACGGTAATTGGCAAACTAGGAATTTCCTTTTTTATGATTTTTCCAACTTCAATTGGAGAAACCCTTTGAAATCCTAACACATTTTCGGTTAGATGAATTGCATCACATTTCTTTGAAATAATTTTTATCTTTTCTACAAATTTTTGAATTGATTCATTTGTATCAACACCAGGTAGAATTTTAGGTGGATTAGCTTCATACCTGATTGTCATATTTTCATTTCTTTTCTTCTGGGTTAAAACCTTTGAATATCAAAACCCATATGGAATAGTAGGAAAAAATTATGGTGTTATTAGATGATTTAAAATCCTTCCTTTCTACCTCTATCAATCCAAGAATAGAAAATAATGAAAAGTATCGTTTGGCATCAATCCTTGTGGTAATTTATGGGACTGAACCAATTGTCATAATGACTGAAAAACCGAAACATATGAAATTTCATGCTGGAGAAATTTCATTTCCCGGTGGAAAACTAGATTCTGATGATTTAGATCTTTTAGAAACTGCTTTACGTGAAACCCGTGAGGAGATTGGACTTTCAATTTCTAAAGAACAAGTGATTGGTCAACTAGAACCGGTGGTTACATTGAATTCTGGTTTTTTAATTTTACCTTTTATCTCAATCGTTGATAAAATTCCTGTGCTCTCAGCTAATGCTGAAGTCGAAAAAATTTTTCATATTCCTCTAGAATCATTCTTAAAAACCCAAGCAAGGGATCCTGATCCATCTCATAATCTTATTCAAGAAATGTACACTTTTGAATATGAAAATCAAATCGTGTGGGGAGCTTCTGCAAGAATACTAAAACAGATTCGAGATTGCCTAAAATCCTGAGATTCATTTAAAAAGAGCTTCACGTATTTAAGAGCTCTCAATGAACAAATAATGCCAAAATTTTGCGCCTAAATTGGGCAAGGTTTTGACGATTCTCAAAAACTGAAATTGTTTTCTATGTTGTTTGAAATAATTACAACTGGAAAGAGTTCTTTAATTTTTAATCACTAATGTTGTAATGATTTCATGGACCTAATGGTGTCCGTGATTCACAAGTAACGAATCACTTCTGAATCTTTGCTCTTTCAAGAGATTTTCATGTAATGTTTGGAAATGCTGCTTAAAACCACTATCTGATTATGATTAATGGATTACAAGTAATAAAAACCAATAAAATTTTGAACAATCTAAATACTGTCTAAAGATATTCAAAACAAAGAAATCCATCTAATCTGATCTTAGAACAAGGTGTGATGACAAAATAGTAACAACGAATATCTCTGTTTCTAAAACAGTTTCAAATATTAAAAAAATTACAGATCTTACTCTTCTAAATCCCAAGAAATTTGATAAAATGAAAATGTCAAAAGTTCTGCATAAACCCCAAGAAAATAATACAATCTGTATACCCTTTGAATCAGATTATTATTGGTTAAAGGTAATACAGTTTGTAAGGCAAAAATCAAAAAACTGGAAAATAAAACTATCTGATGATTTCATTTCTAATGAACTTGAAGAATTTATTTATCAACTTAAAATTGATAGAAAAAAATATGGTGTTATGGGGCAAAGTATTAAGAATTGGTTAGAAAATCTGAAAGAATTACCTATTACAAATTTCCGTTTCATTCTACCTGTCAACAATGTAGATTATCGTAAGGATCTAGATTTTGGAAAGGTCAAGTTAAAAAAACTAAATTTAACAAAGTTAAGAAAATTAGCCTCATTTAGAAAACAAACAGGGCATTTCTCTGCCAAAGAAACTCTGAAGGATTTAACCTCATTAAATAAAACAGAAGTTTTTGCTATTGTAGAAGTTCAAGCAAAAGACAAAGAACAGGGAATGTTTCTTGCTAATTCAAACCTAAAACGATTAATTCATGCTATGAGATTATTTGATCCTCCATCGGGGATTACAGAAAGAGAATATCATTTTCCTGAAACAAAATTTCATTACTTGATAGTAAATCTAGATACAAATACTTTTTCTGCGTCATTTTCAAGTCTTCACTTAAATGCGCACATTTGGAGGACCAATGAATATTGGAAAAAAATCACTCCATATTGGAACAAGCTTAAAACATTCCTTTTTTCTGAAAATTTGAATGAAGTACAATCCATAATTCTCAGTACGTTATATTGGTATGGTGATGCTGGTAAGGAAACCGAAGATGAACTATCTAAATTCCTGAAATATACTTATGGGTTAGAAAACCTTGTGATTTTTGATAATAAGTACGATAAACGAAAACGCATGGCAGAAAGAATCGCAATAATTTTTAGCAAGGGGGATAGAAAAAATCATACATTTTACAAGAATTTATTGGAACAATATTATGACATAAGAAGTGGTGCAATACATGCAGGAAAGTTAATCGTAGATAAAGAAGATGTTGGTACAACTCATGAATTATTACGAACTTTGATTTTTGAATATATCCACTTATCTAAAAAATACACTGATGTTAAAACCTTGTTTAAGAAAGAATATTCTATAACAATTTAGTAATTACAATTATTTATTTTGTAATTCTGCCAACTCTGGAAGCGCCAATGCAAAGTGTACATGAACGCAGCACTCTTCTTCATCAACATCGCACCAGAATTTGTTGTCACGATATATGACTTCTACAAGTCTTTGTATCTTTTCATCCCGTATAATGACACTGTTTCCATTAATTGTAATCTTGTTAAGAAATGGAGCATAGCTTTTCAAAAAGTTGTCTTTTTCTAGCGCCAACAGTAATTTGTAGCTAACCCATTGCGTCAGACTCTTGTCTGTTTTTTCTTTCTTGTATATTTTGGCAACACGATCATAGATCTCAGAAGTTACTGTGAGATTATGTCTTCTTGACTGAACCAATATGTAGTAAAGTGTAGGACATGATTATAAACTTTATGATATATGAAGAAATAAGTCTATTTTACAAGTATCCTTATTAAGAAATGGGTTCTTTGTGTAGGTATTGACTACATTATTTAGTAAAAATAGGCTAATTGTAAGATTTGGGCTACAAATCCATGGTCAATTTGTAGCCGTGAATGCCCCCGGTATGGTGCATTCTCCAAATCTACCGATGGCCAAGAGAGGGGAGGTTAAATTATGAGAATCTCAAGTAACAGAAATTCTTCATGTCGGGAATGCAAAAAAGAATGGAAGATTGACGAGCAGATTCATTATGATCCTGATACTAGAGCAATGTGCATTGAGCAAAGATGCTTTGAAACTCAAGTGAGAAAAAGAGTTGAGGAAAGAAACGAGCACAATAATTTCCAGTCAACCAATGATGATAACAAGACAAATTTACCAACCAAATTCAAGCTAGAAAACGAAGATGAATTTCGAAATAAAATCCATGAGAGATTAGCCAAATACAAAATCATAATGGAAGAATCAGAAAAGTTTCTAGAAAATCACTGTAAAGAGGACAACAAATCTGATGCAAAACCATCAGTTGAACTAATTTTGAGGGAATTGCTATGATGAGTGAAGAACTATCAATTAAACAAAACAGATTCAATGGAATTTCTGTTCCTTCAATTGCATGTTTTCACAGTAAAGATGATCATGTGATAACAGAAAATTATGAAATTGTTTGCAAAAGATGCGGCGTGGTACTTGGAACAGATAACTTGCAGGAAGTTGCTAATGAAAGCACACTAAATCTTTTCCACGAGATTGAACCTGGAACACAACCTGTCAAGGCAGAATTCACAAAGAGAACACATGAACCCAAATCTGATGTCTCTCCTTTCTCAAATGCATGTGACAAGCTTGGCCTTCCAAGATACTGCTATCTGGAGGCATGGAACACATACTCTAAGCTTCGTCACAGCACAACATATTCAAAGGCAGAGATTGCAAGCTTTGCTCTATTTACTGCCTCCAAAAGATATTCTATTCCAAAAAGTGAAAAAGAGATTCAAGATGCAATCCGAATGTCCTTCAAAGTAAAGCGGGTCCCAACAATGCTAAAGGTCTTCTCTAGGATAAAGCTGACTGCCCAAAGTCTTGGCATAAGTTACTCTGTAGATGAAAAAAATTCTGAATGCTATTATCTTAATTTGTATCTTGCAAGAGAGCAGAAAAACCTAGAACTCAAGGTCGATTTTGATTTGGTTCGAAAGAAGGCAAGGGCTCTATTTGATGCCATGAGTGGAACTAATGAGGCCAAGGCTCGCAAGGCAGTTCAAATAGCCTTGGGAAGGCGTGGAGGAGCATTCATTGAGTAAGATGGGCTTGCAAAAAGATGATCTAATTCCTCTGGCAGGATTGAGGGAGTGCCCAGTCAGAATAACACTTCACACTGATCTGCAAATTGAGATGATAAAAAAGACAGCCAAGACGGACCCTGACAGCATCCCGCCAATAGATGTCGCTGAGCTGGCAGATGATAAAACCCTCATTATAGTTGATGGCCACGCAAGAGTTGAATCTCTGAGATCCTTTGGAATCGACAAGATTAGAGCAAAACTACACAACGTGCAAAACATGACAGAAGCAGTAATACTTCATGTAAGATTGAACCAGAGAAACCAAATCAACCCACTAAAATTTTATGATGCATATGAGTTTCTAAAAGAAGATGGTTACGACTCTGAAGAGATTCCAAAAAAGCTTTGGCTCAATGAATCGTATTCAAGATTATTCAAGGTCAACCTGACAGAGGAAGCACACCTCTTGCTTGAAAGATATCTTGATGAGCTTGCATCAAAGTATTCTATGGTGCACCTACCAGTTTATGTCATTGAGGCAATTGGAAAGATCAAAGATGAGCAGGATCAAGTCGAATCTGTAAAGATGATGATTCAAATGATCCCACCAAACACTCCTGAATCCAAGATAAGCTTTCCATCATTTGATCAGCTAGAAATTGCATTCTCCTCATTTAGAAAAGAAGTAAAAGAAAGAGAACCAATCATATTTTCATTAAGTGATGATACCAAACCTTCTGCTAACAAATCTGCTGTTTCTAAAAATAATCAAGATGAACAAGCTGTAAGGAGAGTCCATTCAAAAGAAGATATTGATGAAGCAAAAGAGATTATAAGTAACGTTCCAAATCGTGCACTACTAAAGTGTCCTCACGGAACAAAATTTCTAGTTGACACAAAGAATCACACCATATCAGAAATAAAAGAAGACGATACAGTGATATCAATTAGCGGTGATTCTTCCGAACCAGTCTTTATGATTCCCTCAAAGCATGCAAAATTTCTGCAACTAGATTTTGGGGACCCCGTATATTTCAAGTCATTTAGAACTTGCAAACAGCTTCAAAAGTTTGTAGATAATCTTGAAGATCAAAATCAAAGAATTGTAGTAATTGCTTCTCAAAAGATTTGACCTTGACTGAAAATACCAGATTAACAAAGGAAACTATCCAGAGATTACGTGCTATGGTATTTCATGGGGGACACATCAAAAAATCCTCCATTACTGCAAAAGTCCTTGTCCTGTTATATCCTGACAAAAACTATGATATCCAAGAAATTGAAGATTCATTGAGGCTAAAGAAAATAGGACGGAAAGGAACCATATTCAATCTGCTGGACAGAAAACTGATATCATCTAAGGGAAATGATGACAGCAAATCTTATTTTTTAACCCAGAAGGGTCGTTGGTTTGCAATAGGCCTTACTCTGAACCTTAGTTTTCTGGGTTTGTGTGCCCTGGCTGATGCGTATGGCATGCAGGGAAGACTAGAAAAAGGCAACTTGGTAGGATTTTACGTCTATCCCAGGTTTGCTGAGATTTTTGAAGGAATCTATTCGCAAGAAAATCTGAGATTTGCCTTTGAGCAGCTAAAGACAAAGAAGATGGCAGCAAGATATTCCAAAAAATCCCTGAGAATAATGCCCAGAATCTTTTCGGATCTAAAACGTCATTATCACGATGACTTGGAAGAGCTACAAAAATGGATTACGCAAATTCCATCAAGAAGAGAGCACATCTTAGCGCAGGACCAAAAACTGCGACAGGATATAAACAAATCCAAGAGAATTCTTTCAAAATTTTCTCAAGTTTGATCTGCTCATAATCTTCAACAAAATTTTGATGAAGATTTTGAGTAACTTTGGTTTTATTGTGATGTCTTTTTAGTCATGTGGCTGAGGAGATTCGAATTATTATTGCAATCAGCATGTTTGCAGTAGCTGCATTTTATGATGTAAAGGAAAGAAATATTCATGATATTATCTGGCTGGTATGTGGTGGGTCAGGTGCAATTCTGTATACAGTTGAGCTTCCTGATACCATAGATATTGTAAGTATGGTAGTTGGTGTTACTCTGGCATCAACATTTTGGTTTTTCAGACTGTACGCAGGAGCTGATGCACTGGCGCTAATATCATTGTCTGTTATACTTCCAACGTATCATGACTTTATCATTCCCCTAAGTATGGTTGTAATTGCTACAACAATTTCAGTAATTTATGGTATTATCTACAATGTAGCTGCCAACTCTAGAACACTTTTTTTGAATAATAAAATATTTGAAGAGTTTGATGAACCACTGTATAGAAGAATTGTTGCATTCTTTTTAATACATAAAAGATCAAAGAGTGAAAAATTTACTTTTCCTGCAGAAAGAATTGTATCAGAAAGAAGAAAGTTCAGATTTCGTTATGATCCTGATGATGAATTTTCCAAAGATGATGTGTATGTATCACTTGCAATGCCCTTGACTCTATTCTTTTTGATTGGTCTTGTAGGTTTGATAATCACAATAATCTCTCTTGATCTTTCTTTTAGTGTGTGTCTTCAAAATTGCAATTTATCTTAAATCATTTTGAAATTTTTCTTGTGTGGTCTCAATAGGACTTGATGTGGGAACTGGCTTTGTAAAATGCGTCTCAGACTATGGTCATGTGATTTTTCCATCTCTTTTTGCCTATCGTGATATGGGAAAATGGGAAGAGTCTCAAGGCAGAATCGAGGCTGTAGGAAAAGAGGCAAGAGATTTTTCCAAGTATCCCGATACTGTAATAATCCGACCCGTTTCTGAAGGAAGGCCAATTAACCAGCGGGGATTTGAGGCTCTGGTATCTGAGGCAATCAATCGAGTCTGCAGAATCGGGTTGCAACAAAATAACTTGGATAACAAATACAATTCAGGAATTAGCATTATTGTGGGACTTCCATATGATGCACGCAAAGAAAAGACGCGACTGAGAAGAATAATCGAAAATCAAATTCAACTAAAAAAATGTGGAATTGTCCCACAGGTTGCAGGAACCTTGATTGACATGAACAAAAAAGATGCAATCATTATGTCAATAGGGCAGGGAACAACTGAAATTGTAGTCTTTGATAATCAGGACCCTATAATTGGTGTGAGCTTACCTCAGGCAACTGATTTTATCACACAAGGTCTTGGCGAGTTTTCATATTTGCAGGCAAGTACATTTACCAAACAAAACTCAGAGATTAGAAAAAATGTTGCAAAACTAACTGACATTCTATCAAACAAACTATTCAACATTATGTCAAGTTTAGATGAGAAGGATCATTATGATGTTGTAGTTTCTGGTGGTGGAATCATGATACCTGGAATGAAAAGATCTCTTCAAAGAAAGCTAAAGATGGAGATTCAAGTTCCAAAGATTCCAATTATGAGCAATGCAATTGGTTTGCACAAGCTGGCAAAAATAGAATGATACTTGAAAGCGATTATGCTCAGTAAAACAGAAAGAGACTTTGTTGAGGATCCATCCACATTCTCAAAGAATGCTGCAAAGGATCTGAGATACAGAATAAAAAAGAAACTCAAAAAAGCAAGACCTGATTTGGAGCTTTTACTGCAAAGCATAGATGTAACTGGAATTGATCCTCTAGAACTTTTAGGTTTGACTGACGTACAACATACTGCCACACAAAAGACTGATGCAACCAACAAAGTTTTACGGTCGCAAAAAACTGCGACCAAAAGGTTCAAGTCACTTTCTAAATTTGAAAACTGGTAAAATTATCCAAGTTTGCATCTCCTTAAGCCTAAATTATGCAGTCCCACAACTCCTTAAACCTAATTGGAATGATCCCGCAACTCCTTAAGCCAAACCATTTCTTTGTATGTGACGCTTCTTCGGAACGCAAAAAACACACAAAAAATTACCTATTTGCATAGGAAAAACAGTATCTCCCCCAGAGTACTTGCTAAATTGTCAAGTTGCAAAAATTTGCATTCTTGGTAGTAAAATTCAAAGACCAAACAAGAAGCGTCAAAAATCCTCTGAAAAGACTGATCCTCTTTTCACTTCAACTAGCTCACAAAGCTTTGATAAAATTCCATCAACAAACAATGGAATTATTTTTGAGAAATTCTCAACATCTAGAATTTTTAGTATTTGGTTTTGCATGTTTTGCAGGACCGAACTAGATGACGACTATACAAAACACTTGAGCAATTCAGAAACTGCATTTCTGATTCTTTTCAGAGACGGAGGTTGAATCCAATATGGAACAAACAAACCAAACACAAAACAAAACAAACAGAATTGTTTCTGACAAACAAAACATCTACAAAGCAAACAAGCGAAGCAAACTGTCCATCAAGACAAAGGATAGTTTTAGAAAATACGGAATCAAGACATACAACATAGAGGCAAACGGCAAGGATTGGAACAAGTACCAATTCATTGAGAGAAAAGGAGATCCAATTGCAATTCTCTCAAGCAGATATCAGGTACTTCCAAACGAGCTTGTCATCGAAAAGGCAGATAATATTGCACAAAGACTTGATGCCAGACCATTTGTCTTTGATGACCGACAGTGGTTCTGCAAGTACGAAGTACATGAACATGTAATGGCAAGCAAGAACCTTGCAAGCATGTCAGCACTGTATGTCTTCAAAGAAGACGTAGACATTACAGGTGAGGGCGACTATGTGCACCTTGGCTACAGCGTTGGAAACGCAATTGACGGCTCTAGGTCGTTTAGCGTTGCCATCTTCACCTTTCGAAAGGTGTGCAGCAACTTTATGTTGCATCTTCATTCTGAGAAGATG
>JAJRWR010000006.1 GCA_024276695.1 archaeon | reverse complement strand
TTGGAACATGTTGTTGTATCATATCCCATTGCTTGTCTGTTAATTCTTGAAATTGCATAATGAAATGAGTTCAGTGTTATCATTCATAGATCTAATTGATCTTGATTTATTCACTAAATGATCAGTTTTGGGATGAGTTGATTTTTACAACATATTCAGAATTATCATACATCAATTCTCATTTAGATGTAATAAAGAAATTTCTAAAAACCATAATTAATCCAATAAAACTTGAAGACGGTTTTGGCAAAGACACCACACTAGAACAAATGGTAAAAAGAATTTGCAAAAAAATGAACTATTCTGAAAAATTACAAAAGTCAATACAAGGGTTATTTTTATTAGATTTCAGAAATGCCGTTACCCAACAACAGTATAAAATTGACAAATCAGGGGAAATTGTAATTTATCCCAATAATAAAAAAATGAAAAAACATCTGAACATCAAAGACTTGGCAGATAATGCCATGCAAGTAGCAGAAATTCTTGAGGCTATGATTGATTGGTCAAACGGAAAAACAAGAATTGTGAATAAAAAACCAGAAATTTTAGATGAGATAATTGGTGATTTGACAAAACAGGTTCAAGCATTAGATAAAAAACTAGATAATTTATCTTAAAATTATTTCAAACTACTCAAATAGTATTTTTCAACGCGTTCAAGCATAGGTTGAACATAATCATCACATGTTTTGATAAATTCCTGCCGAGTATTCTTCTCACTACTAACTAGAATCACCACGTGGTTGATTTTCTGACCAGTTACTTCTTGAAACATTTGAGCATAACATGTGGTTTGCAAATAATATTCATACATGTATTCATCAATCTGAGGTTTTCTTTTTGTTTTATAATCAATGATGGATAGTTCACCATTATATTGGGCAATCAAGTCACTGGTTCCTGCAACTCGTAATTTATCTGAATACATTCTTTGTTCAATACATATTACATCAGAAATATTTTCCAAAAATGGTTTTAGATTATTAAAATGAGCAATAGGTAACAAATCAAATTCTTCCATTGCTAAATTATTACTCAGATAATCCTCAATAATTTTATGTGATTGGGTACCAATGTCTTGTGCTTGTTTTGTTATATATTCATGAGCTGGCTCATTTTCCTTCCACATGGCTAAGCCATTTTTTTTATGTTCGGGAGCAGTAGCAGATAAAATTGTACTAATAGAAGGATATACCTTATCAAACTTTGTCTGGTACCAATGTCCATCTTCTCTATCCAAAAGAGTCGGTTCCCTAGCCTTTAACATCTGTGCAAAATTTGTCACTAAAAATTTTAGAGTTTAGCAGTTATTGAATCATGTGGAATGCCATAGATCACAACAACATTTTTCTAAATTTATCAAACTCGGATCTAGTTTTAACAAATTGATCCGTGACAATTTTTCTCAATGTAAACAAATTTTCCATTTTTTTATTAATTATAGAAATAGATTCATTGAAAATTACCGTATCAGTAAATTCCTCGTTAGGATATACAGTGTATTCAAAAAATACAGAATCTGTTTGAATTTGTAGTTTAAATCCCATTAGTAGTCCAAAATCATCATGTTTGTTTAAAAATCCAGTCAAGCCAGCTTTCAAGGTAGGATCATTTGAAAGAGAGAGGTATTGTGATTCTTGAACATTTTCATCAATAATACATGCCACAGGATTCCCTTGAGTGTGTAAAACTAAAGAATTATGAGTGTGTACAAACTCTTCAGAATTAGGCATCTTGTCTAAGGGCACAAATATAATTAAGTTATTGTATTAATAATATTTTGAATGAATTTAGAAATTATTCGTCATCAGGCTCATTTGCTTTATCTCTAACCTTTTTCATGATACAAAATTTGCTCAAGGTCTTTTTCCATCCCATACTTTTCATAAACATTACAGAGTCTTAAGTATGTTTGATAAATTCAGTTAACTCTGGGGTAATAACACAGTCTCATATGTTCATTAATGGTAAATCACCCCCAAAACATATTCATGAAATTCTGTTCTAATTGTGATGCAAGGCTTGTGCAAAGCTATGAAGATGTTGGGGGACCATGGACATGCCCAAAATGCAATCCTGAAAAAATTCAGATTAAATCTCCAACATATGGAGTGAATTATTCGGGAAGAACAAAACAATGCTCCAAAGGATGTGGGGCAGAAATTTACTGGGATGAGGGGTTCAAATCAAATAGTGGAAAGTTCATTCCAATTGATTCAAAAACAGATGAGCCACATAGATGTGATGGGCCTACAGAATCTAGAGAATATTTTCCAGATGAAATTAAAAAATATGCAAAAATAGAGAAAAAATATCCAGTGCCCAAAATTCCAATACCACAAAGTATTCTTTTTGATATCAGTAAGATTCCAAAATCATTAATTGATAACGACAGTATCATCAGAGAAATTATTCAAGGTCATAAAGAAGAATCACTTGCACTTATTCACTATGAACGATTGATTACACCAGAATCGGATAAAATTCCAATTGAATCTCTAAAGGATGTATTATCTGAGAACATCATACAAGGATTAGAAAAATATGGATTTACAGGATTGCTACCATTTCAAGAAGAATCCATTCGTGAAATTCTGAAAGGCAATAATTCTATAATTTCAGCACCCACAGGTTCTGGAAAGACCGAGGCATTTGCCATTCCAATTATACAAAAAATGTCAGAAAATCCCACACCAGGAGTATTCACCTTATTGATATACCCGCTTAATGCACTGATTGATGATCAGATATCAAAAATATCAAATTTGATTCAGAAATGCAAGATTGGCAACAAAATTGCAGCATATTCCATTCATGGCGGGCAAAGTACAGAATACAAAGACATGTTAATTTCAGACGCTAGTGAAAAATCTCTAATTGTTGCAACAAATTTTGATTTTATCAATTATCATCTAATCTTGCAAGACAAAAAATGGAATGAATTATTCAAAAATGCAAAAATAATTGTAATGGATGAAGCTCATTCCTACACAAGCTTTCATGGTTCTAACGTGTATCATGTTCTAAAAAGAATGAAAAGGTACATGGGCAAAGTCCAATTTGTAGGATCATCAGCCACACTAGACAATTCCAAAGAGTTTTTTTCAAACATGTTTGATTTACCTGAAGATTCATTTTCATATATTAAAAGTAAATTTAGACGAAAACAAAATATGCATATGTTTTTCATAATGCCTAGAAAATACAGACAACGAACTACAATGGAGATGCTATCATCAATCTGTTACAAAAATAAAACAACCCAACTAGTTTTTAGTAATTCTCACAATGATGCAGAATTTCTTGCATCAAATGTTGAGAGTGGAAATGATGGAATAAGAATTCAAATTCACAGAGGAGGACTAGATCAAAGAGACAGGAAATTGTATGAATCTCAAATGAAAGCAGGAGAACTTGATGTGCTTTCATGTACACCCACATTAGAATTAGGAATTGACATTGGACATGTTGATGTTGTGATATCTGCATTCAAAAATGAGTTTGATTCATTCATTCAAAGAATAGGAAGAGCTGGACGCATGGGTCAAAAATCATATGCCATCTGTGTCTTTGATCCGGATGATGCAGCATGTCACTATTTTGCACGACATATTGAAGAATATCTAAAACAAGATCATATCATACCAATCAATAAGAAAAACTCTATAATTTCTGACAAACATGTTGAGTCAGCTGAGATTGAAAAGCAGGCAGCAACAGAATCAGACAAATCTCAATTTTTTGATTTTGTAAATAGCATAAATTTACGAGGAGCATCAGGAGAAATCGGCATTTATTATAATTCCAGAAAAATTGGTACCAGAGGAGTCCCCGTAGGATATTATCAACTTCACCAGAAAGCAATCTATCATTTCAACAAACAAAACTATGAAGTAAATTCTCTGATAAAGTCTCAAAATGGGGCAAGAGCATACCTAGTAAAATCAAATGAAAAAGGAAAAAGGACGATTCCAATAGTAAAAACAGCCATTATTCAGACATCAGAAGGTAAAGCAAAACACAAGGAAATCAGCGTAAAAGATAAGAAAATCTCTTTGAGATATGGAATAATCTCACTAGACAGAACTATTACAGGATATATGACAGGAAATTACAATGAATCAGTAGACAAATTTACGATGTATAATGGTAGCAATGCATCAGGATGGAGAAATTTCCATTGGAAATCAAAACATTCAGCAGTAAGCATAACAATACCTCCAGAGTTTATATCAAAATATATTTTAAATTCCAAAAGCCCAATAGTCAATGATCCCATAGTACACACAATTACTCATTTATTAGTCAATGCAAGTAAAATTCTAACAAAGTCAGAATCAAGTGATATTGATGCATATTATGAAAAGGGAATAATCTATCTATATGACAACTCATCAGACGGATTTAATGGGTGTAGTAAAATTATTTTTGATGAATTTGAAAAGGTTCTCAATACAGCATTTTCTTTGATAAGTGATTGTGATTGCCCAACAGACAAAAATACTAAAGAGAAAGATTGGGGAGGTTGTCCAAAATGTACTTTTACGACAGGATACTGTCAGACTAAAAATAAAGAATTATCAAAGAAAGGTGCAAAAGAATTTCTTGTTGCTTTTCAATAATTTCATACAGTAATCTCTGATTTGGATAAATAATCTCTCATCAATCGAAGTTCATTCAATTTTTCTATCTGACTATTGATTAAAAGGTCAAGGGCTTTAGCATAATCAATTCCAATGAATTTTTTAGGTTTATCATAAACTGCATTTATCATTCCTTTGCTCTGTAATGAATTCAATAAGTGATAAGTTTCAGTTCGGTAAATTTCTAAATCTTTTCCAATTTCATTTGCATGTTTTGGACCATTTTTAATTAAATAACTGTAAACCTTTAGTTCATTTTGAGTTAATCCAAATTTTTTAAGGATAGATTGCACAGAATCTAAAATTACAGCATATTGTTCATTAGATGTTTTTTCAACTTCGATTAGTGCCATATACCATATTATCATAATTATGTCAATAAGCATATGTCTCATTTTGATGTTACACTTTATCGTTTATTGTAATGAATAATGTCAGTTATTCGACATTATTTTTTTAATTTCAGATGTATTCAATTAGATAATTGTTTTGAAAGAGTGTTATTTGAATAAATTATAGAATAAACCCTAATTCTATACCTGAAATTTGACCCTAAAATCAAGTTTTTGTCTTAAAATGACAAAGATTTCTAGATTTGTAATTGAAGTGAATTTCGGTTATTAAGGTTTCAGGGATCTCAGGGATTACAATATCAGAGAAATCATTTTGTTAAGATGGATCTTTTCCGTAGATATATCGTGATAATAATGATTATAAAAGTTGAATATGAAAAGAGAATTGAAATAGTTCCAAATCTATTTTATTGTATGGGATTAATTTCAGCACGGGGTTCTACTCGCATTTCTCGGGTGATGATTTTCATTGATGGTGCTTATCTTCAGAACCATATTCCACATGTAGAACATGGAGAAATCAACTACTCGGCACTGGCAGGTCATTTAATCAGTAATTCTAATTTTGGTTCACCTACATTAGTGAGATGTTATTTTTATGATGGACTGCAAGATCCTGACCAAGATCTTAGCTACTTGGAAGAACAGGGCGAAGTGACAAAAAGAAAAAATGAAAACAAAGAACAACATCTAAAGAAAAAAGAAGCATTAGAAAAGATAGCAATGTTGGATTATTTTGAGGTACGTAAAGGTAAAGCAGTGTATTACAAAAGTAATGACAAAAAACGATTAGGAAAATGGTTTTATCGCCAGAAAGGGGTTGATTCTCTAATTGCAATTGACATACTCACCAAAGCCTATCAAGATCATTATGATGTAGGCGTGTTAGTCGCTGGTGATTCTGATTTCATAGAAATAGTAAAAGCTGTTAAAAACTCAGAGGTAAACATCATGGGGGCATATTTTGAAGAAAATATGTCCAGAGAATTAGAACACGAATTTGATAGGAAACTTCTATTGAATGTTCAAGTTTTACGCAATAAAAATATCATAATGAAATAGAACTTTTATAGTATCTATGGTTCCGCTAACTTGTCGAGACCCAAACAAAAACTCAACTGGAAACATTCCTCAAGTCAATCAAAAGCAAAACGGAGAATTGATCAGGCATGAATGATGAGAGTAAGAAAATGAGTAAGTTAGAATCGATCCCATTCTTTTCGTCGATTCTTTATCTGAAAATCCTTTGACGATATTGACAAATATTGCAGGTCTGAACCATTTATGAAATCAAATTATGATTCACAACCAATTCCATCTTTGTCACCATCAAATTTATGAGGATCTGGTTGTAACACTGTGAATCTTTTGTAAGGAATGTCTCCACAATCTAAATCTGGAGGATAAGATGTAATGCATACATCAGGATAGGAAGGATCACATCTTGGAGTTCTTCATAGGCGGGTTCAGGAATATTGTAGCAAAGACCATCCGACCAAAGATAAGGATGACTTGCAGGACATTCAGGTTCTGAGATAGTTGAACACCCATGTTTTTGCGCCCAAGATTCATTTTCAAACTCACTATCTTTACAAAAATCAGAAATCAAGTATCCATGGCCCATATCTAAAAGATCTTCATTGAGATTAAACCCATTGCAGTAAACTACACCCAAAATTCTGCCATAACTTCCTTGGGTTTGCCCATCATCTTCATCAACTGTTGCAATAGAACCAACTGAGCATATTGTTTCAATAAACTCTCTAGATTCAATTCCGCCTGATTCGTTTAACTCTGGAGCTGATGCCATTGCAAATCTTATTGATTTTCCATCAACTTTGATTGTATCTCCATCAATAATTTGAGTTACAATTCCAGTAAAACATCTGGCATTTCCTGAGCACAGCCAACTCTCTTGTATGATCTCAACTGTAGCATAACTTGGTCCAGCATTAATTTCTAATGAAGAGGAATCAATTTGTGATTGGGTTATTTGTTTAATTTGAATAATTCCACTATTTACCAAATATTCAATTCCTTTCACAAAATCTGAATCAGAAATTACTCCATCTGCCCACCATTCAGCATTAGTTCTAACCCAGGATGGTATTTCATCAGAAGAACTTACTATCTTTTGTGTGAATGGTACATCAATAATTCTTTCTGAAATTAAAAACTCAATACCTGAAACAAATGCATCATCATCAATTGTACCTTCTGCCCACCACTTTACATTATTTTTAATCCATTCTGGAATTTCATATTGAGATTGTGCAAAAATTAATGTCACAGAAATACTAACCATGAATACAAAAACAATGAAACAAAGCAGTATTTTCTTCATATCGAATTAGGATGATACTGGAAATTAAGGGTGTTGTTATGTTACAAGTTGATCTGACACAAAATCTGTTCGTAATCAACCTACAGCGTAACAGAATCAAATTAAGAATGATGATGAGCCGGGTCATAACAGTACTTTTAGTGCCTAGATTGCCGTTAGATTAGGTGTAGAAGCTTATACTGGAATCATTGCTAGGCATTTAATCGAAAGGCTACTCATAGAACTACTAGACAGATCTAAAGAAAAATCTGCAAAGAAGATCCGATTACAAATATTTAGATGAAATCGTTTTCAAAAGAAGAATAATTTAGCTAGACTTTAGATTTAGAAATTTCAGCAACAACATCATTAAACTATGCTGAATTTCCATAACATAGTATTGAGTCACTAGTAAATAATGTCGATTTCGGTCAATTATTGTAATGAATAATGAACATCACAGAACAGAACAATACCATTAGGCAATGTTTTGGCAGTTATAGAATATCCATCCTGTAGACCTTTACCACAAACATAACATTCAACCTTACTTACAGATGTTGAAACTTTTTGCTCTTTGAGAATCTGCATGTTCTACACGATTCCACGATTTGCCCCTTGCATGATAATAGCACTACGATCAACTAGACTATAAAGGTACCGTACTATACCGTAATTATTACATGCCTGAGAAATCAACAATTTCAAACAAAAATAGATGAATCAAAATCATCTCATTACTTTAAATAATAAACCATCAGAATTTTGTTTATGGGTGGACATCTTTGGAAAGACACAAGCAAAAATAATACCTCTAGATTTATCTGAAAACCAATTTCAAATTTACAATAAAATTTCAAGAAACTATTCTCATTCATTTCTCTTTGAATCCCTAACAGGTCCTGAAGTTCTAGCAGAGACATCAGTTATGGGTTTCGACCCCAAAATAATTCTAAGAGGATATTCAGATAAAGTTAAAATTATTGAAAATGAAAAAACAACAATTATCCAAACCACAAAGCCATTTGTAGAATTAAAGAAATTATTAGGAAAATCAAATGATCAAAGTTATCGATATCTTGGAGGTGCAGTTGGAGTAGTAAACTATGATGCAATAAGACTAGTTGAAGATATTGCAGATGCTCATAATTCACCACAACCATTAATGGAATTTGGAATTTATGATGATGGTATATTATATGACAAAATACATGAAAAATTATTCTATTTTTACCACGATGAGAATAGATTTAACAAATTAGTAATGGGTGAGGATTCTTTTGAAGAATTTCATTCCAGTGAAATTACACCAAATATGGATGAAATGAAATATTCTGAAATTGTAAACAAGGCAAAAAAATACATCCATGATGGAGATATTTTCCAAGTGGTATTATCTAGAAAATTTGCATTTGACACTGACGGGGACAATCTAACATTATACAAGACATTAAGAAAATTAAATCCATCACCGTACATGTACCATTTAAAACAAGGTACCAAAACTATAATCGGAGCATCGCCAGAAATGTTAGTAAGAATTACAGATGATAAAGTAGAAACATTCCCAATTGCAGGAACCAGAAAAGTAACAAATGATGAGGAAAAGAACAATGCATTATCTGAAGAATTGATCCATGATGAAAAGGAGTTAGCAGAGCATACAATGCTAGTAGATTTAGGCAGAAATGATATTGGCAGAGTCTGTAAATATGGAACAGTTCATCCAGAATCATTAATGGAGATAAAGCAATTTAGTCACGTCCAACATATTGTTAGTCACATAGTAGGCAATTTGGCGCCTGAAAACGATATGTTTGATGCATTTCAGGCAGTATTTCCAGCAGGAACAGTGTCAGGTGCACCAAAAGTTAGAGCCATGGAAATAATTGATGAATTAGAGACAGAGTCCAGAGGACCATATGCAGGTGCAGTGGGTTATTTTTCGTACAACGGATGCTGTGATTTTGCAATTGCAATTAGAAGTATATTCATTGAAAATGACAAAGGCTTTGTCCAATCAGGAGCAGGCATAGTTTCAGATTCCATTGCTAAAAATGAATTCAAAGAAACAGAGCATAAAGCAGGAGCTATGCTTCAAGCATTAAAGGAAGCATCAAGTTGAAATTTTTAATCATAGATAATTACGATTCATTTGTGTATAATATTGCACAATACTTGGGAGAACTTGGAGTAGAATGTGATGTGATTAGAAATGACAAGATTACTATACATCAAATTAAAGAAAAAAATTATGATGCAATAATTATTTCTCCAGGTCCAGGAACTCCTGAAGATAAAAAATACTTTGGAATATGCTCAGAAGTCATCAAAGACGTGGGATCAAATACTCCAATTCTAGGAGTTTGTCTGGGACATCAAGGAATCATAGATGCATTTGGAGGTAAAGTAACTAATGCAGGATGTGTGAGACATGGGAAGACTAGTCCTGTTGATCATACAAATTCAAAATTATTTACAGATGTAAAAAATCCATTTAGAGCAACAAGATATCATAGTTTGGTTGGAGATAAAACAATAATTCCAGATGTTTTAGAAGTAATAGCAACGGCATCAGATGACGGGGAAGTTATGGCCATTCAACATAAGGATTATCTCATTCAAGGAGTACAATTTCATCCAGAATCAATAATGACAGAAGATGGAAAAAAGATCTTAGGTAATTTCATCAAGCAAGTGAAGGAGAGACAGAATTGATTTCAGACTTGATTACAAAATTACAAGAAAAAACAGACCTAACATATGATGAGATGAATCAGGTAATGATAGATGTTCTATCTGGAAAAACAGATGACGCACAAAATGCTGATTTTCTATCAAGCCTTACAGAAAAAGGAGAAACAGATGATGAACTATTAGGAATGCTTGATAAAATGCAAGAATTCTCACTCAAAGTTGAGCCTAGAAATCATGGCACAGTCATTGACATGTGTGGCACAGGAGGAGACAAACTGCAGACATTCAACATTTCAACAACAGCATCATTTGTAGTAGCAGCAGCTGGTGGAATCGTAGCAAAGCATGGCAATCGTTCCAGTTCAGGAGTTTCTGGAAGTGCAGATATTTTTGAATATTTTGGATATGATTTAAATTTGGAACCTCCAAAAATTGCAGATATTTTACAAAAACACAACATCTGCTTCATGTTTGCTCAAAAGTTTCATCCAGCAATGAGACACGTATCGTCAGCTAGAAAACAACTAGGGAAAAGAACTGCTTTTAATTTACTAGGTCCACTATCAAATCCAGCTGGAGTGAAAAATCAGCTAGTTGGAGTATTTTCTATAGAATATTTAGACCGATTGCCATTAATTCTTAAAAGAAAAGGGGCAGAGAACATCATGACAGTTAGGTCAGATGATGGAATGGATGAATTTTCTACCAGTGCAACAAATCGTGTATGTATTCTAAAAAATGACAAAGTGTTAATGAATGCAATTGATCCTGGAGTGATAGGATTGCATGAATCACTCCTACAAGATATTCAAATCAAAACAAAAGAAGATGCGATAAAATCATTTGTGGGAGTATTAAACAATACAGCAAACCAAGCAATGATTGAAACTACAGCATTAAATGCCGCAGGGGGATTAATTGTTGCAAATATTTCCAAAAATTTTGAAGATGCAGTAGAACTAGCATTAAACACAATAAAAAATGGAAAAGCATTTTCATTATTAAAAAAATTTGTTCAAGATACAGGAGACATTACAAAACTAAAGGAGATTAGTAATGGCTGAAAATATTCTTCGAAGACTGGTAAATAATTCTCAGATGGCAATTGATGATGGAGTGTATGAGGTTGAGGCTAATTTGGAAAAATCAACCAAAGACTTTGTTCATATAATCAAAACAAATCCGCATGCAACATTACTAACCGAGGTAAAATTTGCATCCCCATCACTAGGTAAAATTAGAACATTGACTGATCCTGTAAGTATAGCAAATCAAATGATCGCGGGAGGCTCAAAAGCATTATCAGTTTTAACTCAGCCACATCTATTTCATGGTTCACCAGAGCACTTCATGAAAGTAAGAGAGGCAATAGATGTTCCAATGTTGATGAAAGATATCATGATCGACAAGATCCAAATAGATGCAGCAAAAAAAATCGGTGCAGATTACATGTTAATTATTCAATCACTTTATGATCAGAAATTCCTCTCAGAAATTGACGAGTTTATTGATTATGGTCACAAGCAAGGATTACAGATTTTGCTTGAAGTACATACAAAACAAGAATTTCAAAATGCATTAAACACAGAAGCAGATCTAATTGGAATTAATAATAGAAACTTGGACACTTTAGAAATTGATCTTAAAACAACTGAAACCATTCTTTCAGGAGAAGAAAAATCAAGACCCATGCTATCTGAAAGTGGAATTAATACTCCTGAAGATATTCAATATCTAAAAAAGTGTGGAGCAGATGCATTTCTGATAGGATCAAGCATAATGAAAAGTGACAACATTGAAGAACAAGTAAAGAAATTGGTGAATGCATATTGAAATATCCTAAAAATGGTCGATTTGGAGAATTTGGTGGAAAATATATTCCAGAAACACTAGTACCAGCAATAGAAGAACTAGAAGAAAATTATCTGAAATTCAAAAATGATAAAAAATTCAAAAATGAATTAGATTACTATCTCAAAGTCTATGCAGGAAGACCTACACCATTATACTATGCAAAGAATTTGTCTGAAAAAATAGGAGGCGCCAAAATCTATCTTAAACGAGAAGACTTGCTTCATGGAGGAGCTCATAAAATTAACAATACTCTAGGTCAAGCATTGCTTGCAAAAAAGATGAGCAAAAAACGAATTATTGCCGAAACTGGTGCAGGTCAACATGGAGTTGCAACCGCAATGGCATGTGCTGCTTTGGGGATGAAGGCTGAAGTATACATGGGATATAGAGATACAATTAGACAAAAACAAAACGTATTTCGAATGAATATGCTTGGTTGTGAAGTATATCCAGTAAAATCTGGCTCTAAAACACTCAAAGATGCAATTAATGAAGCAATTCGTGACTGGATTACAAATGTGGAGAATACATACTATTTGCTTGGTTCAGCAGTTGGCCCACATCCATATCCTGTGATGGTCAGGGATTTTCAAAGTGTAATTGGAAATGAGATAAAATCACAGATGAAGAAAATTAACAACAGAGCACCAGATACTGTAATTGCATGTGTTGGAGGAGGATCTAATGCAATTGGAACATTTTATCCACTGGTAGATACTAATTCTGAAATCATCGGAGTAGAAGCAGCAGGTCACGGATTAAAATCAAAAATGCATTCAGCAACATTGTCTGCAGGAACCAAAGGAGTCTTACATGGAATGATGACATATTTGTTACAAGATAAAGAAGGACAGGTTACAGAGACTCACAGCATTTCTGCAGGACTAGATTATCCAGGAGTAGGTCCTGAGCATTCATACTATAAAGATACTAAACGAATAAAATATCATGCAGCAACAGATACAGAAGTTATTGAGGCATTTCTAACATTAACAAGAACTGAAGGAATTATTCCAGCTTTGGAATCATCTCATGCAATTGCGGAAGCTATGAAGGTTGCAAGAAAGAGTAAAAAATCAGAATCAATTGTAGTTACTCTTTCTGGAAGAGGAGACAAAGACATTGAAGAAGTACAAAATTATTTAAATAAACATGTCAAGAATTAAAGAAAAATTTGCAGAGTTGGAGGCTAAAAACCAAAAAGCATTGATATCATATATCATGGTAGGTTTTACAAATGAGAAAGCCACAATATCCATCATCAGAGGACTTGTAAAAGGCGGCATAGACATAATCGAATTAGGATTTCCATTTTCAGATCCCCTAGCTGATGGGTCTGTAATTCAAAATGCAAGCACAATATCCCTAAAAAAAGGAACAAAGATTGCAATGTTTTTTAGTCTTGTAAAAAAGATAAGAAAAGAAACAGACATCCCTCTAATTCTAATGACTTACACCAATATTTTATATCATAAAGGATATGCAAAGTTTATCGCAGAAGCAAAAAAATCAGGAATTGATGGTTTTATCCTACCTGACATGTCAGTGGAAGAATCAAAAGAATATTTACAAGCAGCAAAAAATAATGCAGATACAATATTTTTAATTTCTCCAAACACCAGTAAACAAAGAATTCAAAAAATATCTAAAACGTCATCAGGATTTTTGTATCTTGTTGCAGTCTTTGGAACTACAGGAGTAAAAACTGGAATTAAAAAATATACAATAGATGCAATCAAACAGGTCAAAAAACAAACCAAAGGGAAAATCCCAATTGGTGTAGGATTTGGAGTTTCTACACCAGAAGATGTAAAAAAATACATCAAAGCAGGAGCTGATGCAGTGATTATAGGAAGTGCATATTTGAAATTAATAGAGAAGACATCTAAAAATCAACTAGAAATGAAGATTGCATCATTTACAAAAAGTCTCAAAAAACAAACCATCCTTTAAGAAAAATATCGTCCAAGTTGGCGGTCAAGTATGCAAACTTTCATGGAGGGGAACTCGATTTCGGTTATGGCCGCCAAACTAGAGGTTGTCGCAGAATATCATACAAAGAAAAATAAAAAAGCAATGGAAAGAATCTCTAAAATTCATTTGAAAATAGAGAAATTAATTTACAAGTGTAAAGATCGCAAATATTAAAAAATAAATTTTAAATCCACCAAAAAGGACATTTATGCCACACCCAACATCTTATAATCAGGATAGACAAAACATACAAAAACCAGATATTCGTTTGTTTAATGTGCAGACGAAATTTATTTTTGTAACAGGTGGTGTGATGTCTGGTCTTGGGAAAGGTGTAACAACTTCCTCGATTGCAAAATTATTACAATTAGCAGATCAAAAAGTATCATGTATCAAAATTGATCCATATCTGAACTATGATGCAGGAACAATGAATCCAGTAGCACATGGAGAGGTCTTCGTTACAGATGACGGCGGAGAATGTGACATGGATATTGGAAATTACGAGAGATTTCTAAATCAAAATATTCCTAAAAGTCACAACATTACCACAGCACAGGTTTATTCATCAGTTATAGAAGCAGAAAGAAAGGGAAAGTATCTAGGTGCATGTGTACAAATCATCCCCCACATTACAGATGAAATTAAAAATAGAATTAAAAAAATTGCCGAAGATGAAAAATTAGACTTTTTGATTGTAGAGTGTGGTGGAACAGTAGGAGATATTGAATCACTACCATTCTTAGAAGCACTAAGGCAAATGAAAGTGGAAGAAGGATCAGAAAATGTAATTTTTGTACATGTTACATTGGCACCATCCCTAGACGTGGTAGGAGAACAAAAAACAAAACCAACTCAGCACAGTGTTCAAGAATTAAGAAGAATTGGTATTCAGCCTGATTTCTTGGCAGTACGATGTACTTTACCATTAGAGGAAAAGACGAAGAAAAAGATTGCAATGTTTACAAATGTAACTCCAAAAGATGTACTATCATGCCACGATGCAAAATCTATTTTTGAAGTTCCACAGATGTTATACGACCAAGGAATAATGGATTCAATATTTACAAAATTTGGAAAAGTGGGAATGGTAAATGCTTCATCCAACTGGGACAAATGGAATAAGATTACCCAAAACATGGTTAATCATGAAAATAATAAAGTCAAGATAGCAATGGTTGGAAAATATGTTACATTAGCAGATAGTTATGTAAGTGTAAATCATGCATTAAAACATGCAGGAGCAGCAATTGGAAAATCAATTGACATTGATTGGATTGATTCTGAATCAATTACAGATTATAACATTTTGTCAAACTATGATGGAATTTTGGTTCCAGGTGGATTTGGAACTAGGGGGTCTGAAGGAATTATTCAAACTGCAAATTATGCACGAGAGAAAAACATACCATATCTTGGAATTTGTTTTGGATTCCAACTGGCCGCAATTGCATTTGGAAGAAATGTGATGAAATTAGAGGATGCAAACTCTACTGAAATCAAATTGGATACAAAGAATCCAATCGTAGACTTGCTGCCAGAGCAAAAAGATGTTTCAGATATGGGGGGATCATTAAGATTGGGAGCAAATGATGTGATTATTAAAGAAAATACAAATGCCCAAAAAATCTACAACATTGAGACTATTAGTAAACGTCATAGACATAGATATGAAATTAATAAAGAATACATTCCAGAATTTGAGAAAAATGGATTAGTATTTTCAGCCGATAGTGACGATGGAAAAAGAATGGAGATGTTAGAAATTCCATCACATAAATTCTATCTCGGAGTTCAATTCCATCCTGAATTTAACAGTAGGCCAGGGTTTCCAGAAGAATCCTTTGCTGCATTTATCAAAGCAGCATCTAAAAAATAATTTTATTCTATTTTAGATATCTCATAAATTTTCTGTCTTGCATCTCTGATAGATATTTTCTTTTTGACATATCCTTTTTTGAGCAAATGACTTAATGCCAATCTGACTGTCCTATCAGGTAACAGAGTTTTATTTGCCAAATCTTTTTGGGTTAATGAGCCTTCATATTCTAATGTTTTTAGCAACAATTTTGAGCTTGGAGGCATACTCAACAGTTCTTCTGCTAAATGTACCTTTTTTGCAAGTGCAGAAATGGCAGTAGAATTTTTCTTTAAACGGATAATTTTTGCAGGAGGAAAAAATTGTGTACACTCCACGGTGTTCTTTACTTTGTATCGGTCCAATCCATCCAACACCACCTCACAGTGCAGTCTTGCAGATATATCATCAATTTCAATTGAGCTATCATTGGATACGATAATAGGTCTTCTTGTTACATCTAAAGAATTTACTGAAATGATTTCAAACACTGCAGAATCTTGAAATAGTACAGGACCACCTGCAGACATTGAATATGCAGAAGAGCCGATTGGCGTTGATACAATTATCCCATCACAGTTGTCATGCCATACTTCATCGCCATTTACTCGCAAGGTATGCTCCATCAACATTGCACTTTTAGATGAAAATACTGCAACATCATTTAACACAGGATAAACATTCTTTCCATCAATCTTCACTCCAAGTCTTGGAACTTCTTCTATGACATATTTTTGTTTTTTTAAGACATTAACATATGTTGAGAATTCTCGAAGATCAATTTGAGCCAAAAATCCACTTGCCTCACCTTCACTAATTCCCAATACAGGTAATGTTGAATCAAAAGTTCTATGAAAGTAATTTCTGACACCTCTATCCCCACCTAAAACAATAATGCAATCTGCTTGTTGATTCTTTGATTTTGTAATTGTAAAAGATTTGATTCCAGATTCATCAAGAATTTTTCTAATATTTTTTGCAGCTGATTCGGTAGTTCCAGAGCCATAGATACCTATCTGCATAGAAGAAACAGTCAATTTGGTTCAATAAAAGAATAATGCATTACAAGTCTCTAAATTTTACCAAATTGTAAAAATATGAGGCATTAGTTTGAATTGTTCCTTTTTTAGGTATTTTCTGCAATCCCACATGATTAGATTCCAATGCAGCTTGTGCAGCACCTCCAGCAAAACAGAGTGCCCACAAAAAGTCTTTTTCTTTAAGCATAGTACACGTAAATGCCGAGCAAAAAATATCACCAACACCAGTAGTGTCATAAATTTGTCTATTGGGTAAAGTGATAGAATAAATTTTATCTTTGACTAACATGGTTACATCAGTTTTATTGGTCATTATTACATATTCAATTCCTTTTTTTTGTAACGCCAACATCATTTCATCATTAGTACCACTAACAAGTTGTTGGGATTCTTCTGAATTAACCTTTATTGCATTAACATCAGATAAATCAAGATCAGTTTTTTCCAAAAAGACATTACTTTGAGAATCTTTTCTTCTGAGAAATCCTTGAGGATCAACAAAAAGAAAATTTGAATCATTTTTTATTTTTTTAAATGTATCATCAGATATTTCATGGTATATTGGACTGACAAGATGTGCATCTGCATCAGATGTAGAGTAATCTATTTGTTCACATTAATTTTCAAGATTTAATGTTCTATCTGAACCAATAATTGAGATTGCAAATTTTGTGGTATTTTTTGTAGATTCAGAGTTTGGGAAATTGATGTTATGTTCAGACAAATACTGTTTAGGGAAATCAGGCCCAAATTTAGTAAACAAATCAACATCAAATTTGAATTGTCTTGCAGTGATTCCACAGTAACAAGATGCACCCCCGATTTGCTCATAATTATTTCCATCAAGGGCAATGGTATCAATTGCACAATGAGCAAAAACAGATAATTTCATTTCTCTTAGTTTTAATCAGTGTAGATTTAGTTTTTTGCATTGACTTTGGATATGCAATCGCGACAGAGAATTTCACCTTTATGTACTTCCAATTCCATTCCAGATCTAAAACAAGTATGACATAATCCACGCATGAGATATCAATGGAAATGTTTAGATCTAGGATTAAAACATAGAGGATTTTTGCCCAAATTTTAGGCATGGAATAGCAAATTTCATTGAAAATTCTACAAGAATATAAGTAGGCAAATTTGTTCATGTGCATGCCACTTAAGCGTGCAAGTAGAGGTCGTACAAAAGGAGGAAAAGGATCCTCAGGTGTTGTACAATGTACAAACTGTGGACAAACTGTCCCAAAAGACAAAGCAAAAAAAGTCACATCCAAATTAAACTTGGTTGAACATACATTGGCAAAAGAACTTCGTGCACAAGGAGCATACATTGCATCACCAACAGTTTTGAAACATTATTGTATATCATGTGCAATTCACTTTAAGATTCTAAAAATTAGATCAGCCGATAATAGAAGAAAACGCGGTAAACTACGTTAGTATTATTATATAATCTCAAACTTTCGACACTAAATACACTAAACTGATGCGTGTTGTCTATTCTTTTTAAAATTTATCAAAAGCGAGATTGAAAGAACTAAAGGGACTCTTCCAATCTCATGAAAAATGGAGAATCCGTTCTTCATAATTACGTTTTGACTACCCGATTTGGTAATCGCGATTTTTGGAATCACGCAACAGATTATCAGTGTGGGGACGTAAAACTAGACGATTTTTGAAAATCCCTAAAAATCAAGAGTTCCAGATATAGTTATTATCAAGATTAAGAAAAATTATGAGATGGGATTCAAAAAAAGGTATCAACACATGTGTAGAATGTGAGAAGAAAAAGAAAGAGAATGCTGATGATACTGGTATGTGTAGTAAATGCGGTAAAGTACAAAATCGTATTGAATCAACAATATACAAAGAGTTAATCGATGAAGGAAGATTTCCATAATATGGATTTCAGTATAGGTATTCTGTATGAATTATTCTTTAATATTTTTTGCAGTAAAAATCATTCTTTGAATTAATGTGATTCCAGCAATTATTACCACAATAATTATGGCATAATCCATAAAACCAATAATTCCAATAATTGCAATCACCAAAAGTCTTTCAGCTCTTTCCCCCATTCCAATACCTTGAAGTTTGATATTGATTATGTCTGATTTTGCCCGTGCATAACTTACCAACAAAGATAATGTGATTGCAAGTAATACAAGATATGGTTCTGCATATCCACCAATTAAAATTCCTAAAAATATTGCAACTTCGGCAATTTTATCAAACATTGAATCAAGGTATTCGCCTTTTTTTGATGTCTTTCCAGTAGCTCGTGCGACTTGTCCATCAACCATGTCAAAAAATCCTGAAACAAGTAAAAAAATACCTCCAATAATTAATCCAAATTCTATTCCCATTCCATAAACGATTGCAGATACAAGTGCAAATCCAAGACCAACAAATGTCCAAAAGTTAGCAGATAATCCTGTTGCTGCAAACCCTTTACCGATCTTTTCAAGAGTAGGCTTGAGAGTACCTCGGAGGTTGTTTAACACGAAATACACCCAAAATACCATCTAATAAAGTGAGTAGGAGAAGAATTGAGGTAAAATCGAGTAAAAATCATTCAAGTTTTCTAAATGGACAAAAAATCGATTGTGATTTCAGATATTCAAAGTCCGAGGTTCAATTTTGAGATAAATTAATGGCAATTAGTGTAGAGATTATTTTTGCTGCAAGTGATGCAGTGGAGCCATTATCATGATATGGATTTAACTCCACGATATCAACACCAGTTACTTTGGTTTCATCAAAAGAATGAATCATGTCAAAAAGTTCTCTTGAAGTGATGCCAATAGCTTCGGGGTTTCCAACACCGGGTGCAAAAGCAGGATCTAAAACGTCAAGATCAAAACTAGAATAAACTGAATCAAATGTAGAAACATAATCTTTTAGAAGACAAGGTCCCTGTCCATCCCTAATTTGCCTATCAGTAATTGTTTTGATTTTGTTTTCAGTAAGAAATTCTAATTCTTTTTTAACAAAAGCTCGTGCACCAACATGTAAAATATTTTCAGAGCCTCTTTCCTCAATAATTCTTCTCAGATAGGATGCATGGCTTAGTTTGATATCAGCAAATTCATCTCTTAAATCATAATGTGCATCAAAAACAACATATCCAGTTTCTTTTGGGAAACTTGTGTATGTTCCATACGTAATGGAATGCTCTCCACCCAAAATGAACAATTGTCTTTGTTTTGAGACAAGTTCAGTAGTGATTTTTTTTATCATGTCAATCATTTCTGATGCAACAACAGTATGGCGAGTATTTCCTAAATCTTCAATGTTTATAGTTTCCAAATCAATTCCTAGTTCAGGATGAAAAATCTCTATATTGTTAAAAGAATCACGAATCGAATCAGGGCCAAATCTGCATCCAGGTTTGTAAGAATGAGTAGCATCAAAAGGAATTCCAAATATTGTAGCTACAGGCTCAGAATCACCATCAGATGCAGTGATTAACGGATTTTTGTTCATGTATAAATCAAGGAAACTCATTTTTTACACCATTAGTTTAGGTCTCTTTGAGAGATACTTTGGCAAGTTCAAACCAGTGAAAGGTTTTCCTTTGGTTTGTTCGTTAATTTCGTTTATGAAATCATCAAATGGCATTTTTCTCACATCCCCTGTTTGTCTATCACGAATGTTAAGATTTTGAGAATTTGCTTCTTTCTCACCAATAACTAGAATGTATCTAATCCATTCTTTTTCAGCTTCTCTAATTCTTTTTCCAATACTTTCATTTCTATCATCAACGTCAACACGTACATCATTTGCAGAAATTTTATCAGCAAGAGTGTTTGTGAATTCATTGAATTCTTCTTTGAGCGGAATAATTCTAACTTGTGTTGGAGCTAACCAAAGAGGGAATTGTGGTTTTCTCCCCTCATAGGAATCTTTAGCTGCTTTTTCTAATAATGCATAAATTATTCTCTCAATTGCACCGCTAGGGGAATTGTGCAAGATGATTGGATGTTGTTTAACATTATTTTCATCAACAAAGTCAATTCCATATCGTTCTCCATTTTCAACATCAATCTGGTCTGTTGATAAGGCTGATGCCTTTCCAAGTCCATCAATAAAGTTAAACTCCCATTTTAAAACAAAATAAAAGAATTTCTCTTTCCACATTTCAACTAATACAGGGCGCCCATGTTTCTTGACTAGTTCTTCGATTGCAGATTTATTTTCATTGTAAAAGTCCTCAGTAAATCGAATTGCCATATCATAATCAGTTTCATTGATTCCAAGTTCTCGAAGAACACTTTGAGAAAGATCAAAACGAGTTTTGATTTCATCAATTGCCTGCTCCATATTTTTACAAAATGCGTGACAATCAGGCATGGTAAATGCCCTCAGACGTCTCAAACCAACCAATTCGCCGGATTGTTCTCGTCTAAAACTATAACGAGTGAGTTCATAAAGTTTGTAGGGTAAATTCTTGTATGATAATTGATATTGATTGACCATAAGAAATTGACCAAAGCATGCAGCAAAACGTAAAAAGAGTTTTTTTCCTTCTGAATCAATATTATACTGTCTAGCTGGGAATCGATTAAAGTAACTCACCATACTTGGATGTTCAGAATCATACATGATTGGAGTTTCAACTTCATATCCGCCATATTCTTTGACTCTGTCAGTTACATATCGCTCAATCAAAGATTTAATCAAGCGGCCATTTGGATAGAATCTCATATTGCCAGAGTCAGATGCAGGTTCATAATCAGAGATACCCATTTTCTTCATCAATACAACATGTGGTGGTGGTTGATCAACTTTACGAATTTTTGCAGATTCGTATTTTGCTAAAATTTCTAATTTCTCATGCTTTGAGAAATCAAAATCACCGATGTTAGTCATTGTTCCATCAGGGGAAAGTATTTTCCAGTAAGAACGGATTTTAGATTCACTCTTGAGAGCATCAGAAGTAATCTCGTCATCAGATTTTGAATCAAAGGAATCTTTTGTCACAACTTTAGAGCTTTCAGCAAGAGGATGTCCCTTTACTTGAATTTTGTAGGATTTTGTCCAACCAAATGGAGAATGAGATACATCAAGTTCTGATGCACCACATTCCATCTCTTTTAATAAACTCATTGCAGTTGATGGTTTTGCAAGATTAGAACTGAGATGAGCATATGGATATAACAATAATTTTTTGCATCCTATCTTTTCCATAGATGCTTTAATTTGAGATATGGCGTTTTGTGCTACTGATGAGTCATCACCATCTTCAATTGCGACAAACACAACTACAAGTTCCTCCAATCTTTGAGTTTGAGGATCTTCAATATCCTCGGCAGATTTAATCTCTTTTTTTGTTGGAGTGTACTCGATATGATCACAATGAAGCTGTAATATACGCATGTTAAGACATGTTAAAAGTGGCATAAATATACGATTCTCATGAACACAACAGATTCTACAAATTGGGAATATTTTGAGACTCTTTTAGATAAAAATTACCGATTTTACAGTATTAAAATTTATTCAGAAACTATGTCAATTCTGCATGCAGGATAAAAAAAGCGAAAAGAGGCATCAAGAATTAATAAAAGAAAAGAAAGAGTTGGGGAAAAACAGACCGCACAGCATTGATGAAATGAGAAGGTGGAAGTATTCAATGGGCAAGATTTTACAAGAATTAGAATTATATAGTTGAAAATTTATTTTGAAGTTAATTTCAGATCTAAATTCAAATGTACTAGATTTGATTAATTATTCATAGAATGAATCCATCAGACGTATTTAGAAAAAGAAATCTATCAAAAGTTAACTTTGATTATGAAGATTTAGTTGGGAGGGATTTGTCAGATTCCAACATGCATGGAGTTAATCTCAAGAATAGAGATATTCATAATGCTGATTTTAGTTGTTCAAACCTTAGTGAATCTGATTTAAGTGGAGCCATATTGTTTAATGTAAAGCTTAGAGGGGCAGACATGAGAGGAGCCAATCTTTCAAATGCAAAATTATGGGATGCAGAGTTGTATGGTGCAGATTTGAGAAAAGCAGACATGAGAGGAGCGGATTTATTTTATGCAGATTTAAGAAATGCAGATTTGGAAGATGCAAACATGAGAGGAGCCAATCTAAGATATACAAATCTAACAGGTACAATTTTGACATCAGTAGATTTTACGAGTGCAAATTATGATTCACATACTTTGGATACGATTTCAAAGGAGAAAAAAAGGGTTTTAGAAAGCAAAGGAAATCTCTGGTAAAGAATCACCAGATGGAATAAAAATCATTTTAATTTTTCTTGAAGTGTGATTACTGAACGTAAAATCAAACCAGAGATCCCCAGATTGGATGTAAGGAATTCAGTTGCCCTTAACAGGGGATTTTGGCCACGAAATCCCTCATCATAAATCATTTCGATTGAACCTTTGTCGGTTTCCACAAATGAAGTGATCAAAGAGAATATTCCTAATTTTTCATCAGTTCTTTCATTGTATAGTCTCAATTCAACCTTTGAAATTTTGAAATCATCTTGGAGAAAATCTCCAGAAGAAAGTAAAACTTCAACATCATCAGGAGTTCCATCTACTCGTTTAGGATCATGTAAATCTATAACATTCATTCTGTATTATTTAGAATTATTCCTAAATAAGTAATAATATCAACACAGATTCTCATAAGAAAAAACGTACCTAATCTCGCGTTATTTTATCAAAGACACAACTGGCTGTAAGATCTCCTGTAACATTTACCATAGTTCTAATCATGTCCAAAATTCTATCTACAGAAAGTAATAATAAAATTCCAACTGGAGGAATGCCAACTGTTATCAGTATTGTAGACAAGACAATTACACCAGCTCCAGGGACCGCAGGGGTTCCAATAGAAGCTAAAAGTGAGGTTATGATTATCACTAAAATGGACACCATACTCAATTCAATTGCAAAGAGCTGTGCCAAAAAGAAGACAGCAATTACTTGATACAAGGCAGTACCATCCATATTCACAGTAGTTCCAAGTGGAATTACAAATTTTGAAACTCTTGTATCTATCTTGAGATCCTCTTCCGCAGTCTTTAATGTCACAGGCATTGTTGCCATTGAGCTGGCTGTTGAAAAAGCCAAGGTTTGAGGATTACGGAATTTTGAAAATGTGGAAGATATGGGTCTTTTTGCTACAAACTTTAAGAACAATGCATATACCAGCAACATAACTCCAAGACCCAGAACAACTGTTCCCATGTATACCCCCAATCCAATCATTGTTCCTATACCAACTGTAGCAACCATTCCAACAATCAATCCAAAAACTGCAAACGGTACAATCTTCATAGAAATCAACAGAATGTGTAATGTTATTTTTTGAATTGATTCCAGTACATCTAGCAATGGTTTGATTGATTCTTTTGGAAGGACTGCCATTGATAACCCTACAATGAGTGCCATTACCAAGATGCTAAACATTTGTCCTTCAAGATATGAAGAAATGGGATTTTTTGGAATAATGTTTGATACTACGTTTGGAATATCATCTAACGAAAAACCTTCTGTGACTTTCAAATCATCTTCAGAAAAATCATGTGTTTCTTGGAGTGCAGTAAGATCCAAAATATTTCCTGGTGCTATAATGGATGCAAGCGATACTGCTACAAGTATTGCAATTGTTGTAGTAATCACAAAATAAGTACCAACACCCAATCCTAGAGTTTTTAGTTTATCTTTTGTTCCTAAATTAGTTATAGATACTACAATTGATGTAAAAATTAATGGAACAATAATCATCAAAATTACACTCAAAAATATGTTGGCAGGAATTTTTAGATACGATGTTAGAGAATCTAAAGCATCATCGTCTAGCCCAACACCTACATCATCGCCTAAAATCAATCCTACACAAAGCCCTATGATTAAAGAGATTACAACTTGTAGCCACAAATTTTTGAAAATGTAATTTTTAAACGTCATTTTATACATTCTTAGATTTTCAGCATCCATCAAAAAGGATTCGATAGTATTATTTACTAAAAAATTAGTTTTTCAAATATGGATCCTCATAAATTTCATGGTAAAAATATTCCTCATATTAAATTAGAACCAAAAATGACTATCGAAGATCTGGTGAATGTTTTTGCAAGTTCAGGATATAATGGTAGACAACTTGGAGATGCAGCAAAGCTTTATGCAAAAATGATAGAAGAGGATGCAACCATTTGTCTCACAGTATCAGGTGCAATGACACCAGTAGGGTTTGGTGGAATAATCAAGACGTTAATTGAACGAGGATTTGTAGACTGGATAGTTACAACAGGAGCTAATGTGTATCATGAAGATCATTTTGCTTGGGGATTGCCAGTAAAACAAGGGAGTTTTGATGTTGACGATATGAAACTGTATGAGAATGAGATTGTTAGAATTAGAGATGTGTATATCAAATTTATTGAAACATTAGAAGAGCAAGATCAATTAATCCAAAAAATGTTTGGAAAAGATTTTCCAGATAAACCATTCACTACTGCTGAATTTTGTAATTTGATGGGTAAAATTAGTAAAGAGAAATCCAAACACCCTGAGAAAAGTTTCATAGTTACAGCATATGACTATGATGTTCCAGTATACATTTCAACAATCAAAGATTCGTCATTGGCACTAAATTTGGCAGTTCATAGGTTAGAAGATAAAACATACAATTTAGATTTTGTAAGAGAGATAATCGAGCAAGCAGCAATTGTATATGATTCAAGAAAATCAGGGATTTTAGAATTAGGGGGAGGAGTACCAAAGAACACGGCTCAGCAAACAGGTCCACTATTAGATCAAATCTTAAAAAGAAATGACGGAGGACAAGATTATATTATTCAGATTACAGATGCACGTCCGGACACAGGGGGGTTATCTGGGGCCACATTACAAGAAGGGAAAAGCTGGGGCAAAGTTCAAGATGCACATAATGGAATGGTTACAGTTTATACTGATGCCACAATAGCATTTCCAATTCTTGCGCTATATGTTATTAGCAATCAAAAAACAAGAAACCCAAAAAGAATTTACAAAAAGCTAGACAAACTATATGAAAATCTGAGTAAAGACTATTTCAAAAATCCAGCCGACAAAATTGCTAAGTCAAAAAAGAAGGACTAAAACTTGTCAAATCTTGCACGTTCAAGATCTCGATCGTCTTTAGATTCCTTCTTGTATTCTTTGTAGTGTTCTTTACAAAGAACCGTTTTTTTACCAGTAGAATTTACACGTAGTCCAGCATTTTCAACTTTACTAGTATTAAGAGAACGAGCACCATCTTGATCACAGCCTTCAAAATTACATTTTGCACCTTTTGAAACTATTCCCATACAAAATAGTGCACAAGATGTTATTTATACTTGAAAATAGTTTTCAAATTTTCAAATAATTTACAGTCAAATAATTAAAAAAATGGTTCATCGTTTATAAGAGGAATATTTTTTTCTTAAATTATGGGTGGGGCAAAGAAACCAACGACTGCTAACAAAGATAAATCTACAGGTTCCAAAGACACAAAGAAAAAGAAAGACAAAGGTGAAGGCGAACCAAAGAAAGCAGAGATCACAGTCATAGTAAATGAGCAGCAAGCATTAAAAATTATTCAAAACTCCAAAGTTGTCACAGTTCAAGATCTTGCAAGACAGACAGGAGTTAAAATTTCTGCAGTAAATGCATTTCTAAAAGAATCCACAAACAAAGGAATTGTAAAAAGAGTTGGGGGTTATTCAGGTCATCACCTTTATCAAGCAGTATCTTCATAGATACAAAACACATCGCCAGATTTAACATCATTTAATGCATCAATATCACCAATTAGTTTTCCAATTGGAGTCATTGTTTTAGCAAATACAGCATCATTTAGAAAAAAACAGATACTCCCAGTAGAGGGTAAAAATGTGACATCACCTTTTTTGAATTCAGTTCTTGATCTTTCAATTCCAGAATCAACACTTGTTTCAAAATATGAAATGCTTTTGCCTAACAAATGAGCATGTCCTTCTAAAGGCAAAGATCTCATAATAGTCCCAACAGTTCGGGGAGACAAATGACGTTTTAGATCACAAGAGATTTTTGCTTTTCCTCGAATTTCTAAAATCAGATGCTTTCTCGAGACTGATGATGTATTCAATTCGTACTTTAAAATGATTAGATTATATAACGTTTTAAGAAAATTCTCGTACTTGGCTAATGTTAAAGAACCTGAATTGGTTGAAGCTTCACCAGTTGAAGAGGAACTGGATGCAGAGGTCGAAGAAAATGCAGGATTAAACAAAGCATTAGATACTTATCGAAAATTAATCGATAGAAAAGATCTTGTAGAACCACTTACTGAAAAAGAACAAGATAGTTTAGAAAAAAGAATTAAAGAAATTGAAAATAGAGAGGTTGTTGAAAAAATTGAAGAACACGACCCAGTAGAAATTCCTTGTGAAAAAAATAAAATCACCATTGGACCACCAACATTAACAAGATTTGAAAAAGCAAGAATTATGGGAGCAAGAGCATTACAGTTATCATTAGGTGCACCGCCTTTCATTCCAATTCCAAAAACTGCCAGAATTTCATTAGACATTTCAATGGAAGAGTTGGAACAAAGAGTGATTCCAATTACAATTAGAAGAGTACTGCCAAATGGCGATTATCAAAATATACCAATTGATTACTTTGAAAAATGAATCAATGGTCGATAAAACTTAAAAGAACATAAAATTTCTAAATATTGAATAATGCTCATGGAAGAGACAACTGAACCGCTTGGTCAAGAGCAGACCGAAAAGTCTGAAGCTACGATACAAATTGGAAACTATCCTGTAATGGAATCAGCTCTTGAAGTATTATCAATTTTAGGGAATAAAAGTAAAGTTATTCTAAAAGCAAAGGGTAATTCAATTCCTAATGCAGTGGCAATAGCAAATATCATTACAGAAAAAATGCTTAATGGTAATTCCAAAGTTGAAAAAATTACTTTAGATACAGTAGCTGCTGCGGGCATTGGAAATATGACATCAACTGTAGAAATTATTTTAGTTAAAAACTAGTAAACGCTTCCAGGACCTTTGAGAAGCATATTTTCACATTCTTTACAAACTTGTTCATCAATGTTAGATTCTAAATTATGATGTATCTCGCAAATTAATAGACTTGATTTAATATAATTACAAAGTCCGATAAATTTAGATAGACTTGATGGAGTGTATGCCATATCAGAAGAAAGACTGTCACTTAATTCATCAATCATTGTTGCAACTTGTTTTTCTGCTAAAAGTTTTGCAATTAATGATGGATCCCCTCTTGTTCCACGAATGTAATTACTAATTGCAGCTTGTGTTACTCCAAGCATTTTAGAAATTTCATCTTCTCTAATATTATGATCTTCTGCAAGTTTTTTAGCAAGAATTGCTCGTAATGCAGGAATCAGAGTTTTAGATTCTATTTCAGCAGGAAGTAGCATTAATCCTCAAGAATTTGATAAAGAATTTAAAGTTTGCAATGAGATTTTTTGGATTATGCTCTACTTCATTAGGCATATCTATTTTAATTTCAAAAATATGTAAGAGATGTTGGAAGAATTTTCTCAAAAACTATACAGGGTTTTAAAAGAAGCATGTAACGAATGCACATCAAATTTAATTTCATTGTCGGGCGGATTGGATAGTTCTATTATAGCATATTTTCTAAAACAGAGAAAACCAAAAACTATTGCAGTGATTGCAGAGGATTTTGTTTCAACAGATTTAACATATTGCCAAATGATTTCAAAAGAAATGGAATTGTCATTGACAATTTACAATGTAAAAATAGCTGAAATTTTAGAAGCAATAGAAAAGACCATAAAAATTTTAAAAAACTTTAACGATATTGAAATTCGCAATAATGTTGTAATGTATTTAGCAATAAAATGGGCAAAGGAAAACGGAGAAAAGTCAATTATTACAGGTGATGGAGCTGACGAATTATTTGCAGGGTATAGTTTCCTCATAAACAAGTCAGAAGAAGAATTAACAAGAGAAATCAAAAGAATTTGTTCGGTCATGCATTTTCCCACACAAAAGATAGGGGATGCGTTAGGAGTTACCATAGAATCACCTTTTCTAAATGAAAAAGTGATGAATCTATCTGAGAAAATACCAATAAACCTCAAAGTAAGAAATGAAAATGAAAAGAGATATGGAAAGTGGATTTTACGTAAAACATTTGAAAAACATATTCCACCTCAAATTGCATGGAGAGAAAAATCCCCAATGCAAGACGGATCAGGTACTGTAGGATTGACAAATTTGTTTGATTCAATCATAGGAGAAGAACAATTTGTTGAGAAAAAACTAACAGTTGAAAAAATGGATGGGGTAAGAATTAGAAGCAGAGAATCAATGCATTATTATGAGATTTTTAAGAAATTGTTTGGAACTCCAAAAGATTCCAAATTGGATGAAAAATGCCCCTATTGTAAACACAATATAGGAAAATCAAAATTTTGTAGAATGTGTGGGGCTTTTCCTCTTTAGTTGTTTTTGTACTTGCGTGGTTTTTTGATGAAAATTCTTCTACAGCCATTACAACAAAAATAGAAGTTCTTTCCATTATGATCATGAATTAATGCTAAGTCTTCATCAAGTTCAATTCCACATACAGGATCTACTGGCACAGATTTCCAACATTTAATTTCTATTTATAGATTAAGCTAGAGAAAACATATCAAATAATTACAAAATTTTTTGAGTTTCTGGGATAATTTCAGTCAGTGTGGGATGATCAAGTTCCAGTCTAATCTTACTTAAATTACGTAAAGATGTGATTGATTCGATTTCTCCAGATTTGCCAAAAAATTCTTCTTTTCCAAAACATTTCTCACAAACTAACCATTCATTGGTAGTACTGTTAAGGACAGTTGATTTGTAGGTTATTTTGTACATTAGAGAGTGTTGTTCATTACAATTATTCATACTGTCAATTCCCAAGTTTGTGATTTTATTTTACATGTAACATCAGAGGTGATTTTTAAAATATGTTCAATATCAGATGAGGTTAAATCACCCCTCCCTTGATTAAATGAATTTTGTACGATAGAGCCAATTTCTTTTGTCAACTCAGACATGGCCAAACAGTCAGATTCAAGTTTTTCACTAAATTGCATGTAAAGAATTTGTAATTTTATATTTAATTAAGAAGATCATAATGTCCCAAAAGTGGAAATGAAATATACTTACGATTGGATTATTTTAAGGATTTTTTTTGGTAATGTACAATAATCAGTATCAGGTTCTGATGCAACATATAGAATATCATTATTAATTATCACACTAATTGCTAGTGCACGTTCACGAGAAGCCATTGCAAAAATAACAGGTCCAAGTTGTTTATCAAACTCTTTTCTCATTTTAACACGTAACGCAAGTTCCATGAAAATCATTTCATCATCTTTTTCGCTTTCTAACGGTTCAACATTTTCTTTCATTCCACCTGCAACTAAACGACCACGTTCATTGATGACGCCTGCGAATCGAATTTTAGGATCAATTGTAAATATCGAATTACAGATTTTCGTGTAATCATAAATTTTAGCGGACAAATTACTATGTGTCACTAAAATTCACTCATTTATTATCTTTATACATAATTTTGAGGCTGATGATTGAAATATCTATAAAGTCAGTTTCTTTACCAATGTAAGAAATTCATCTTCGGACATTGGAGCAATATTCATAATTTCAAGATTTTCAGACACATGTTCCGAAGATTTCTGACCAACCAAAGGTGCAAGTACACCGGGAGATGAACGGATGAATTGTAAGGCACGAAGTGATGGTTTTAATTCATTAAATTCAGGTATTGTTCCAGAGGTTAACAATCTACCTTGCATGAAAGGAACGCTAGTGAAAATACCAATTCCCAATCTTACCGCTGCGTCTAAAATTGATACAGATTCGGTTCCAAGTAACTGATTTTTTATAAGTAAAGCCTGATCATAATTCATGTTATATGGCAATTGAATAAATCTAAAACCATGATTTTTTCCACCAACTTCTTTTGCCATGTTAACAGTATCCTCTAGTGAAAGGTATTGAAGATTGCCAGGTGGAACTCTGAAACATTCCCAAGTGGCCAGACCATAAAATTTAATTTTTCCTTCTTTTCTTTTTTGTTCATATAATTCAAAAACAGATTTTAAATTTTCTAGAAATTTTTCTTTTGATACATCTTTAATTTGACCTTCAACAGCATTGTGAAGATACATCAAATCAATACATTCGACATTCAAATTTTTCAGGCTCCTATCTAATTGATCTGAAAGATATGCAATAGTCATGCAGTGATATCCTGAGGTCACATCGCCTTCTTTGATTACGCCTTTTTGAGAATATTCTTCTTTAACATACTCCCAAAAACCCAAATTTACATCAGCATCATTTGTAACATAGCCATTTTTTGAACTCAGGAAAATTTGATCACGAGTAATTTTTTCATCGTTAATCAATTCAGATATTGCCTTTCCAACTGAGCGCTCAGCCTTTTGAGAACGATAATTGATTGCAGTATCTATTACATTGACTCCAGACAAGATGGATTGTTTTACTGCACTTGTAACTAATTCATCAGTTTTGGCATCAGCATCTCCCAGATATGTTCCAACACCAACATTTGATAGATGAAGCCTTTCAAAATGGTTAAAATTCATTGGATTTATGCCTGAATTTTCAGTGAATTTTTGAGTACCTTCAGAGCTAGCACATCCTGAAATCATATTCTTTGGGATTAATTACTAAATTTATGTCTAAAGCATCATATTGGAATTAAAAATCCAAGTATAAATAAAATGCCAGTAAGCCTGCCAAACATCAAAGTTGAAGACATGTATGGGACAAGATGATCAATCGGATTATAATTTTTCTGCAAACCAAGACCAGATTTTATCATTAATGGAAAGCTAAGAAAACTAATCAAAGATAGCACAGGGAATAGATTTGCAGAGACTCCAATGATTATTGCCAAATAAGATATCAGAGGAAAAATCCAGAATAATTTTGCCCCTTTTTGTTTACCAACCACAATCACCAAAGTTTTTCTACCTTTAGATTTGTCTGCATCATGATCAGGAAATGATGCGATAAAAAGTACCAAGGAAGAGAGAGTCCCCACAACAATTCCAGCAAGAATTGATTCAACAGATATTTGACCGGACTGAATGAAAAAAGTACCAATTACAATCATAGAACCCTTTACAGCAACAAAGAATTCCCCTAATCCAGAATCAACAATTTTAGTAGAATAGAAATAGATAGATGCAATTGCAAATCCCAAAATTATTGCTATAGTAATTCCATCAGTAATTACAAAGTATCCTCCAATTACAGTACCAATAATTAAAAATGTAATTCCTGCACGATAAACAGAAGAAGGTTTGAGCAATCCTTCAGGCAATACACCAGTACCACCGCTCATTTTTGTTCTTGTTGTTTTAGTATCAATACCTCGTTTAAAATCCCAAAAATCATTTAGCAAATCAACACTTGCATGAAGTGCCAGTATACCTGCAAAAGTCAAAACTGCATCAAATACATCCAAGGAAGAATTTTGCCACCAATTTAACGATAGACCTACGGAAACTGCAATGACTGAGGCTAATAGGAATCGTACACGTATAACACGAAACCATACAGATAGCATATCGATATCATTAATTTTTCAGTATAATATTCATGAGTTTATGAATGAGACTTGTTTATATCTAAATGAAATAAAAATTGAATGTGATCATAGGGAAAATTTCAGAAAATGATAAAAAAATTGAATTTGAGGCAGATATTCATTGCATAAATTGTGGCAAACAGGTTCCGAGAGGACTAAAAACAGGAGAAAAATTTTCTAAAACTGATAAATTCAAAGTGGAATTAGAAGAATTTATGAAAAATTATCTTTGTGGAATTTGTAGAGATAAAAAACGAACTAAGAATTAAAGTTCGTCTTCCTCTTCCCATTCTTCTTCTAAAGTAGTTTTAGATTTTCTCAAGAACATGAATACTATTACACATACCATCAATATTCCTCCAATTATAATATAGATAATCCATTCAGGTAATTCCAAATCAATCGAGTCAAATACTTTGTTAGGAGCATCAACATTTACCGTGAAAGAATCTTGCCCTTCAGCATAACCTTCAGCTGTTGCAATAATATCAAATGAGATATGTGGTCCCTCATATGCAGTTAAACTAACAACTGTACTACCATCAGAACTTGTCCTAACTACTTCAGGAGTTATTATTGCATTATCACCAGTGATGATTTTTAATGAAGCACCAGAAACAGAATCAGTATTTTCATCATCTACAAATAATTTAAATTCAAAAGGCTCATTGGCTTTAATTTCATCTGCAAGCCCACCAGTGAATATTTATAATTAGGTTTGAGAGGAGGCTGCAGTAATCAAAGTTGAAGTTCCATTAACACCTTTAGCACTTACAGCGATAATTGGATCACCAACAATACCCGTTGTTTTAATTGGGAATGAAGCATATGATGAACCAGTAGGAATTATAGCATCGTCAATAATTTGTACAACATCATCTACAGATGAAGTGATTTTTGATTTTACTGCAAGTGTAGGAATGTTACTTCCAGTATTAAGTGGATTAATGCTGTTTGGAATGACTTTTGGTATATTACAGATGATTCCAACAATTAAAGTAAAAAACAGAGCAGCAAAACTCATTGAAGAAATTCCTCACTTTATCGGATACATGTCAACATTGGCAACTAGTGGTTTGACATTAGAGGGGATTTTCAAGGCAATTGCAAAAGAATACACTGATGAAGATATTGTCAAAGATTCAAGATTTATCGTGAGAAATATCGATATTCTAGGCATGGATTTGATTAGTGCCATCAAAGATTTAATTCATAGAACACCTGCAGGACCATATTCAGAATTACTTGAAGGAGCAATTGTCACAGTTCAATCAGGAGGAGATCTTAAAGAATACTTCAATACAACGGCAAAAGTTCAACTTGAAGAAAAGAAAATGCTAATGCAAAAAACTACTGAGTCATTAGAGAGTGTTGCAGAAATTTATACAATTTTACTAATTGTTTTTCCATTACTTGCAGTAATTATGTTGTCAATTATGGGAATAATGAATCCAAGTCTTGCAGGATTTGACTTGTTAACACTGATGAACATTCTAACTTTTGCAGTAATTCCACTTAGTGGCGTGTTAATGTTGGTGATGATGGACACATGGTGCCAAAGAGATAAGCGAAATGGAAAGAGTTGAAAGAAAACAAAAGAAGAAAGTAGGAATGAAAGTAGAACCAAAACAATCAATTCTAAAAAATGAGATTCTAAAGACATTAACATTTTCATTAATTGCATCAGTAACTGTTCTCTCAATGAATTTTTATTTTTCAGAATTTTCAAATTCTACAACCATTAGAGATGTAGGATTAATCTTTGGGATTCTAGTAGGAATAATTCCATTAACCATCCATCAATTAAAAGAAATTCAAAGAAAAGATAGCATAGATAGGAATTTGCCAGTGTTTTTGCTTGCATTATTAAGTTCAGTTCAAAGTGGGGCCAATTTGATCAAAGCCATAGAGCAGGCCGGGGACAGAAACTTGGGGGCATTAACTCCAGAACTAAAAAATCAAAGGGAATTTTTGATGACATAGATAAAACAAAAATCAAAAAACTATGTTCATCAGTAAAAGAGAACTTGTGTTTTCTAATCAAGGACGATGATGAAGTGTTATTTTTTATTAAAAATGAAGGAAACAATAAAGAGATGAGAGCGATATGGACAAATTCTGAAACAATTATCTATTCCAAAGCATTGTTGTTTAACAACCTCTGGTCAAGAACAAAATTAGATGAGGAGATTTTCATTGAGTAGATGTAGTTGCGGATATTCTACAAAATGCAGGGATGAATTTTGTCATCATTTGGCAGAATCTTGGAATGATCTAAGAGTCAATCACGAAATTAAATTATTAAACCAGTGAATCATCTGTAACTTCGATGGGTTTTCGTCCCATAAAACCAGAGTCTTTTTCATGCCAAAATTTGATTTCAATTTCACCATACTTCCAGCATAGCCAAACTTCTTCTTCAAATCGTTTTGAAGGGAAATCCAACAGACCTTGCTCGATACTTTTGACAACAACGCCTGTATTTTCCAATATTTCAACAGATTCATAAAATTTTGTAATTGCGGAGTTTAGATGTTGTTTAAGATTCACATAAGATTCAAAAGAATTCGTAGTCGATATACTCATCTGTAATTCACGCTCTATTTTCTTAACTTCGTTATTTTTTGCTAAAGCATACTCAAATTTTTTTATGACATCAGGCAAAGCATCGTTTGCCTCATTTGGGGTAAAAAAAGAGAACATGTACACTCCTTAGAAGCAGAGATTAAAAATCTTAGGTGCAAATTTATTAAGAAATATTTTAAAATAAAATCATGAGTGAAGAACAATTAGAATCAATAATTCTGCAAACCATTAATGGGGCTGTTGCAACGATTCCAGCATATCTAGAAGAAATTAATCAGAATAAAGAAATACTAAAGGTGGAAGACCCCAAAGAGTTTGTTTATGGAATTGTCATGGGCATGGCACTTGGAATGAGTGGTGCAATTCTTAGTGCACAAAAAGAAATGCCAACGGCAGAAGATCAAATCAAAGTCAGAGACATAGTATACAAACATATTCCAGAGATAAGAGAACGAATTTTTAATTGATAGAATTTAATCAGAATAGAGTTTCTAAACATATTAGAAGAGGCAAGAATTGTAACGCCTGACAAGAACAACATATGCCAACATTAAATTCAATCTCAATGTTGGAATTGTGATGGACATTTGCAAATTAGGTGAACATGATGCGTAATGTATTCAAGGTAAAGTAAAAATTGTTGAAAACGGAGAAGAATTTCAAAATATACGATGTTTTTCACAAAAAGTTTCAAGGGGTTAGAAAAGAACTCTGGAAAGAAAGAATCCACCTTTTTTGAAGATAATGTTCAATACAGAAATTAGTTGGTCTAAATTAAATAGTAATTTTCTGTTCAATTTGAGAAAGTAGTGTCTGAACAGAAATAGGTTTTCTTAAAACAGAACGAATTCCCAATTTCAATAATTCTTGTTCTTGAATAGGACTCATAGAAAGGCCACTAACAATAACAACTTTAGATAATTCTGAAGGTTTCCTAGATTTCAGATCCAAAAGAAAGTTAACCACATTATATTCTGGCATGCACATATCAAGTAAAATCAAATCATATTCTTTGTAAACTGCCAACTCTAATCCAGCCCTACCATCCAAGATGCTATCAAAATCATAATTTTTGTTAGACAAGATATCTGCAAATATTCTACTTATTTCAGGGGTATCTTCAATATGAAGAATCTTCACACTATATGAAACGTACCAGAATTGATAAGAACAAGTTTGCCCATTTGAATAAACTTTAAGATTTAAAATTAAAAATCTCGATCAAAAATCAACAAATAACGATATAAAATTATTTTAAATCATCATTTTTATGAATCATTTTACAATCTTTAATCCAGTTTTGAACATCAGTGACAACACTTGATTGTAATGACTTTATATGAAATCAACAAAGAACATTATTTGAAAGACATTTTGGACATTGAGTAATCTCTTTTATCGATAGAGACATCTCAGATTGTACGAAGGGATTTTCATCAAATTGGTATTTCAATAGACATTCTATTATGTTATGGCATTTATCAAAATGTAATTCAACAAGCAGACATACATTTTTATGAATTCCCAAAAATGGGATTCATAAATATAAGATAATCATATAAAGTATGAAAATATGACTAAAGATGAGGAATGAGAAGTACAAATATGTTCAATTGTATTGTGATAGATGATGATCAAAATATTTTAGATATGTTTTGTGATTTTCTAGATATGCTCAAAATAGATGTTCTGGCCACAGGAAATAATGGCAAAGATGCTGTAGAGTTGTATGAAAAACATACCCCAGATATTGTTTTTACAGACTTGGCAATGCCAAACTATGATGGACTGTATGCGGTAGAAAATATCAAAGACAAGAATCAAAACGCCAAAATAATTGTAGTTACAGCAAATTCAAATGATTATGAAATGGATCTTTTTGAATTGTTAAACATACCTGTAATATCAAAACCCTTTGGGACTAATGTATTAAAGCAAACCATTTCAGATATTTCTGAAAATGAAAATTCAATGCCTGCATCATTTGAAATCAAATTCAAAGATGATCCTGATTATTATTTATGCCTTGTAAACTATGATCAATATAGGAATTTCAAAGAATTAGACATCATACAAGAATGTAAAATAGTAAATAGTGACAATAAAAGCATCAAATCAGAAAAAGAAATGCAAGAAGCACTTGACTTGGCAATACAAAACGACACTGGAAAAATTCGTGATTTATCGGAGATGATAACTACATGACTGAGTTTGATCAATTATTTACAGCGGCCCTTGAACAAATAATTCGAAAAAATCTTGGAGATACTACATTTCACAGCATACAAAATAGATTATTTGAAAAGTATGGCATATCCATTACACAATCAATAAAAGAATTTGAAAAATTAGATTCGGTTTTAACTGAATTTTTTGGACATGGTGCAAAAGGTCTGGAGAGAAAATTCCTAGACAATATTTGTAGCATCAAGTCAAAAGAGGATAGAATGGAAAAAAGATTTACAATACTAAATCCATCGATTAATCAATCAATTTTAAAGGCATTTAGTGATGATGAAATGTCAAAAATTCTGAATGCGTCTATTGTGGAACCATGGACAATTTCAGAAATTTTAGAAAGATTAAACATTCCAAAGACATCAGGATATAGAAAAATTAATTTATTGGTTGAGGAAGGATTATTAATAAAAACAGGGCACGAATATACAGAAAATCGACGAAGTGTGTACAAATACAAATCATTATTTGATAATGTGAATATTGACTTCAACAACAAAGTAACAGTTAATGTTCAGTTCACACCAGAGGTTATTAAGAACAGTACAATTCTTCAGACAATTTATGACAAATGAATTTATGAAATAAAATTAACATAATTATTTCTAGAACTTTATTAATTATTATTAAAAACAAATAAAGGCAAAGGCAAAACACAGACAGAAATGAGCAACAAAATAAAGTGTTCACACATTCTGGTTGAAAAACAAAGTGAATCACTAGCAATTTTAGAAAAGATCAAAAATGGTGAAAAGTTCGGAAATTTGGCCAAAGAATTTTCAACAGACAAAGGTAGTGGAAAAAAAGAAGGCAGTTTAGGCTATTTTACAAAAGGAATGATGGTTAAACCATTTGAAGAGGCAGCATTCAAACTTCAGATTGGAGAAATTTCTGAACCAATAAAAACAGAATTCGGATATCACATAATCAAAAGATTTGCATAGGTTATTTCGATAACTTTGATTTTTTCACCTTCTCAAAATCCTCATTAATTTTCTGACTGATTTTTTCATAATCTTCACGGATTTCATGGTGAAGCTTTTTCTCTTTTTGAACCAAATCTTTCATTTCTTTTGATTTGTCAGGGTTTGTCAACAAATTATGGTTGATGAAAAAGGGTTTAGAACGACATTATCAATTTCTACACCTAAAAAACCAAAATAAAATACACAACATTTTTTGCAGTTACCAATCTGAAGAGATCATGGTATTTACAATTGAGATGCTGGGTGAAATTTTGGATTATTTAGATAAATCAATAGAAAAATTAGCAAGTGAGGCATTTGAAAATTTAGAGATAGAGGGAAGATCATCAATAGAAAATTTCCTTGAAAATCAGTTCGATGTGAGGTTGGAGAACATGCTCGTTGTTAAAAAAAGCAGTGTTCACCATTTGGAATCAGGAATGAAGAATACAATAATTCAAAGAAAACAAATAATTCTTGGTAAGATATCTAATCAGTATAAAAATTAGATAAATGCATCTAATCCTTGTTTTCTAGATTCAATCTCTTGATTTTTTTCTAATTCCTGAGTCATTTTACTACCCATAGATTTAGATGCAGTCATTTTTCGTTTTCCAATCCAATAATAGGTCTCATCAATAGTATTTTTTGCAATTAAAACTACGAGTTTGCCAGTATCTTTTCTTCCAGTTCTACCCCGTCGTTGAATAAATCTAACAGAACTAGGTACATTATCATAAAAAATAACCTGATTCACTTCAGCAATATCCAACCCCTCCTCCCCAACACGAGTAGCAACCAATACTTGAAAGACACCATCTCGAAAATTCTGTACAGTTTCAATCTGTTTTTTTTGTTTTAGCCCTGTTTCACCAGCTTTTCCAATTAAAATTCCAGCACTAATTCCCAATTCAGTTAATTTATTGAAAATTAAATCGACTGAATCGCGATAACTAGTAAAAATCAAAGCTTTGCCAGGGACAGAATCAAGAATTTCTTTTAGTTTTGGAATCTTCGAATGCTCAATCCCATGAGATTGTGCTTCTTTTGCCAATTGAATTGCTTTTGTGAAATTAGGATCAACTTCAAATAATTCTTTCACACCTACGCCTTTTTTTGTCCTAGTACGATCACAGAATTTTAAAAACGGTGTAATTCCATGAGCTTCAAGCATACTTAGCGCATAATGGATTCGAATAGCTGTAAACAAGGGTTTTGCAGAACGTCTATTTTGGTTCAATACAAACTGCCTAATTCGAAGAAGTGCTGAAAGGGATTGGTGTTCTGCTAAACGAATCCCATTTTTTCTTAACAAATCATATCGTTCATCTATTGCAGATTTCAATAATGTTTGAATTGTTTTTAACTCTGGAGGAAGTTCTACGTTAATCCATTCTGTATTAGTTTCTTGAGTGTATGGTTTTACATCAGGACTATCTTCAGTTCTTTCTGCAACACTAGAAATTCTTAGTTTTGTTAAAATTTCAGTTGCTTTTTCTTTTTCACTAGGCAAAGTAGCGGTCATTCCAACTATTCTAGCAGAAGTATTTTCAAACCAGGTAGCAATTCCAGAATATGCATAATCACCAATAGTTCTATGAACTTCATCAAACACTACAAGATTAAACTGATTCGGGGAGACAATTTCACGATTCAGATCATTTCTAGCAATCTCAGGAGTTGCACAAACAACACTGTTATTCCATAACTTTGTTCTTTTTTGGAGGGGGTCTTCGCCCGTAATCATAGAAATGTCATCCAAGGTAAGATTATTTTTTAAGAATTCATAATGTTGATTGACTAAAACTCTGGTAGGTGCTAAAAACAAAATACCTCCAGTTCCTTTTGATAAATATTCAGCAATTATATGTAATGCAACTGCTGTTTTTCCAAGACCTGTAGGTAAAACAACAATACAATTTTCATCAATGGCCTGATTTGCAAGATTTATCTGATAATCTCGTTTCTCTATAGAATTATTTTTAACATATTTTTTTTCAACAAATTCAGTCATGTATAATATAAGAATAAAATTTATTGATTTTATGCTTTCGTATAACAAACAACTATTCACCACTCAATAATCAACAAATAATTCTGAAAAAACAGGCACAAGATATTCAAAAATTTAATACAAGTAATTTTTAAATCTCAAAGAAGAGCATTCAAAGTAATTTATGCCTAATAAATCAAAACCAGCAACTACAGAAAAGGAGATAGAGAGAAAACTCAGAGAAGAGTTACAAACGCTATATTTGGAATTAGCTATAAAGAAAGAAAACTATAAAAAGAAAAAGAAAATTAAGACAAAGATCGATGTTTAAAAAAATGTAAAACCCGGAAAGATTCATCAATCATAAAAATTGAATAATTTTTCTGATCGCAATTTAGTTTAGAATTAGCGTGATCCATATATTGAGCAGTCAAACAGAGTTTGTATGAGTTCTTTTGACAGACCAAATTGGGACGAATATTTTATGCTGCAAGCAGAACTTGCTAAGCTTCGTTCAAACTGCATGACAAGGCAAGTAGGTGCAGTAATTGTAAGAAATCACAGACAATTAGCAACAGGATACAATGGAACACCTCCAGGAATCAAAAATTGTTTTGAGGGAGGATGTAAGAGATGTCAATTAAGAATGGAAGGTAAGATTGAATCAGGGGCATCATTAGATAGATGTCTGTGTAATCATGCAGAAGCTAATGCAATCATGCATTGTGCAATTTTAGGTATAGAGGCAGGAGTTGAAGGTGCAATACTGTACACAACATTTGTTCCATGCTTAGAATGCACAAAAATGGCAATTACAATTGGAATTAGAAAATTTGTTTGTCTTGATACATATCCAGAAACAGACTATGATTTGTTAAAAGAGGCAGGAGTTGAAATGATTGGTTTGGATAAAAATAAGATTACAAATGGATAAAAGAACTTGTAAGCAAATACAAAAATTCAGAGTGAGAAAATGCAAGTAAATTTGCCTGAAACTAATAAGATTGAATCAAGGCCACCATCGATGTTAGTATCTGCAACATATGATAATATTTCAAAATCAGCAGTATTGAAATTCTATGAACCAGAATCTAGAAAACTATTCATATGGAAAGATGAAATTGGTCACAAACCATATTGTTATTCAAGGTTATCACCAGAAGAATTAGATTTTCTTCAAGAAAGAGAAGACATTCTAGAAATTAAAACTGTTAAAAGATATGATTTAATGAAAGACAAAGAAATCGACATGTCAAAAATCACTGTTGCAGATCCATTAGCAATAGGAGGAACTACAGGAGATAAAAGTATTAGGAATGTAATTGAGACATGGGAATCAGATATCAAATATTATGAAAATTATTTGTATGATAGAAAATTAATTGTTGGAAAATATTATGAAATTGTAAATGGAGAAATAAAACCACATGATCTAGAAATTTCAGATGAAGTTAAGATAGCATTGAAGAGTCTGCTGTGGGATAAAGTAGACAGCGAAAGCATGGTAGATGCAGAAGAATTTAAAAAATATATTTCAGAATGGGCAGATTTGTTAAACCAACCAATTCCAAAAATAAAAAGGCTCAGTGTAGATATCGAAGTTGAAGCAGAGATTGGACGTATTCCAGATCCAAAAATTGCAGAAAAAAAAGTCACAGCCATAGGATTGAAGGGTTCTGATGGATTTGATCAAATTTTTGTGCTCAAAACAGAAGGGACTGAACAAGGAACGAATGAATTAGAACAAAACATCAAAATCACATTTTATGATTTAGATAAAGAAAAAGAAATGATTCAAGATGCATTTCAAATCATCAAATCATTTCCATTTGTTCTAACATACAATGGGGATGAATTTGATTTGCCATACCTATACAATAGAGCAGAGAGGTTAGGAGTAAAAAATTCAGAAAACCCACTTTACATGATGAGAGATTCTGCGACCTTGAAAGTTGGAGTTCATCTTGATTTGTACAAAGTACTTTCTAATAGATCATTTCAAATCTATGCGTTCAGTCAAAAATATACTGATTTTTCTCTGAATAGCGTATCAAAAGCACTGTTAGGAAAAGAAAAGATAGACTATGGATTGGAATTTGACGAATTATCTCTATACCAAACAGCAAATTATTGTTACAATGATGCCTTACTAACATACGAACTAACCAGTTTTAACAAAGATTTGATGATGGATTTGCTTGTAATCATTGCAAGGATTGGTAGAATGCCAATTGATGACATTGCAAGGATGGGCGTATCACAGTGGATTAGAAGTTTATTGTATTATGAGCATAGACGAAGAAACTGCTTAATTCCAAAACGAGAAGAATTGCAAAGAAGATCAGAAGGAGTCATGTCAGATGCAGTTATCAAAGATAAAAAATATAGAGGAGGTCTCGTTGTTGAACCAAAAGAGGGAATTCATTTCGATGTTGTTGTAATGGATTTTGCAAGTCTGTATCCAAGCATCATCAAAGTTAGAAATTTATCATATGAAACAGTAAGATGCCCTCATGAAGAATGTAAAAAAAATACAATACCGGGAACTAATCATTGGGCATGCACAAAGAAAAATGGTCTAACATCAATGATCATTGGATCATTGAGGGATTTGAGAGTAAATTATTACAAGAGTCTTTCAAAGAAAGAAACTCTAACGGATGATCAAAGGCAGCAATATACAGTAGTCAGTCAAGCACTCAAAGTGATTCTAAATGCCAGTTATGGGGTAATGGGTGCTGAAATATTTCCACTATATTTCCTACCAGTAGCAGAGGCAACTACAGCTATAGGGAGACACACAATTTTGGAGACAATCAAAAAATGTAAAGAAACAGGGATAGAAGTTCTTTATGGAGATACGGATTCACTATTTATCAAAAATCCAACAAAGGAACAAATTCAAATTGTTATTGAACAGGCAAAGAAAGATCACGGTGTAGATTTAGAGATTGACAAAACATACAGGTATTGCGTATTAAGTAATAGAAAGAAAAATTATCTAGGAGTAACAAAATCAGGCAAAGTAGATGTCAAAGGATTAACAGGGAAAAAATCACATACGCCTGCATTTATTAAAAATTTATTTTATGAATTGATTGATGTATTAGCTAAAGTTCAAACAATGGAAGATTTTGTAAATGCAAAACAAGAGATTTCTGAAAAAATTGCAACATGTGGTAAAAAAGTGGAAGCAAAAGAAATTCCATTAGAAGATTTAACATTTAATGTAATGCTAAGTAAAGCTCCATCAGAATATGTAAAAACAATTCCACAACACATCAGAGCTGCAAAACAGTTAGAATCAATTAGAGAGATAAAAAAAGGAGATAAAATTTCATTTATCAAAATTCTAAACAAGCCAGGCGTAAAACCAGTTGAATTGGCTAAGAAAGAAGAAATTGATTCTAAAAAATATATGGAATTTTTAGAGTCAACATTAGAGCAAATAACATCTTCAATGGATTTAGATTTTGATACAATGTTAGGAAAACCAAAGCAAACAGGATTAGATGAATTCTTTTGGAGTTAATGTAAAGCATGGAAGTTGATGGAACACTTTTAACAATGCTAGGGATAGCTGCAGGGATTTTGATTTTGATGGGTTGGGTTGAACAAATCTACAAAGGATACAAGACTAAAAGACTCAAAGATGTTTCAAAGTTTTTAATGATTTTCATTGCCGCAGGTTCAATTTTGTGGCTGATTTATGGCATTATAGTAGATGACATATTCATTATGGGTACAAACATGTCGGGATTGATCCTAATGATAATTGTATTAGGAATGAAAAAAAGATACGACATTCAAGCCAAAACATCACAACCATAATCAAGAATTAAATACAATACAAAAAATTTCAAAGAAAGATGTTTATAATTAATTGTAAAAATTATGAAGAAATTTCTGGAGATAAAATAGTTAAATTTGTAAAAATAGCTGAAAAGATTTCTAAAAAATATAAAATAAAAATAGCAATATCACCACCACAACATCTTATTGGATTAGTAGCAAACAGTTCAATTCAAATCTTAGCTCAACATGTTGATGATTCTAAAGTGGGAAGCACAACAGGGTTTGTCATCCCAGAATTATTAAAAAAATCTAAAGTTAAAGGATCATTAATCAATCACAGTGAACATAGAATTTCAGGTAAAGAAATTGAAAAGTTAATCTTAAAATTAAAAGAGCTAAAAATGATATCAATTTTGTGTGTAAAAGATATTGCAGAAGTCAAAAAGTATGTAAAGTTAAATCCAAATTATATTGCAATTGAGCCACCAGAGTTAATTGGTTCAGGTAAAGCAGTATCCAAAGAAAAACCAGAATTGATTGCAAAAGCTGCAAGTGTAGTAAATAATTCAAAAAATAAAACAAAATTGCTTTGTGGCGCAGGCATTGTGTCAGGAGAAGATGTAGTAAAAGCCAAAGAGTTAGGATCAGATGGAATCCTAGTTGCAAGCGGAATAATTAAAGCAAAAGATTGGAATAAAATAATTTCTGAATTTGCCAAGGCATTAGTTTAAAAAGCCAAATAATTTACAAAATTTTGCATGGTAAAAAACAAACCAGTTTATGCGTTTGAAGAAGCAGACAGCAAAAAAAGAATGCTCCTAGGCGGAAAAGGTGCAGGATTAAGCGAGATGACTCGACTAAAACTTCCAGTACCTCCAGGATTTACGATCACAACTGAAGTTTGTAACAAGTATTATGATAACAACAGAAAACTTCCAAAAGATGTCATGCCAGCAGTAATGAAAAATATTGCAAAAATGGAAAAAAAGACAGGTAAAAAATGGAATTCAACAAAGAATCCACTACTAGTTTCGGTTCGTTCCGGTGCAGCAATATCAATGCCAGGGATGATGGATACAATTTTGAATTTGGGATTAAATGAAAAAACAGTAGAAGGATTTGCAGAACAAACAAAAAATCCACGATTTTCATGGGATTCATATCGAAGATTTATCCAATTGTTTGGAAAAGTTGTATTTGGAGTAAACGATGAAAAATTCGATCAGGTATTAGACTCTGCAAAAAGCAAACAAGGCGTTTCAGACGATAGTAAACTAAACGTAGAATCACTAAAAATGATTGTATCAGAATATAAAAAAATTTGTGAAGTACATACCAAAAGGAAATTTCCAGATACTCCTGACGAGCAATTAGTATTATCGATAGAAGCTGTTTTCAAAAGTTGGATGGGAGAAAGGGCGATAGTTTATCGAGAAAAGAATAACATTACAAAAGATATTGCTAACGGAACAGCAGTAAACGTAGTTACAATGGTATTTGGAAATATGGGAGACGATAGCGCAACAGGTGTAGTATTTACAAGAAATGGTCATAATGGCAAAAAAGAGATCGAAGGAGAGTACCTAATTAATGCTCAAGGAGAAGATGTTGTTGCAGGAGTAAGAACAGGAAAAAGTATTGAATTGCTAAAAAAAGACATGCCAAAATCACACAGGGAGTTAAGTAATGCATGTACAAAATTAGAGAAACATTTTAAAGAACCACAAGATATTGAATTTACCATTGAGCAAGGAAAATTCTACCTATTACAAACAAGAACAGCAAAGATGAGTGCAGCCGCACTAGTAAAAACATCAGTTGACATGGTGAAAGAAAAATTAATTGATAAAAATAAAGCACTTACAAGAATTCCTGCACAACAATTAGAAGCATTACTACATAGAACGATGGATGAATCTAAAATTAAAAATTATAAACAATTAGCAAAAGGAATTGCATCTTCTCCAGGTGCAGCAAGTGGAATAGTAGTATTTGATGTTAAAAAAGCAATAGAATTAGGAGACTCTGGAAATAAAATCATCCTAGTAAGAAAAGAAACAAAGCCAGAAGATGTTCCTGCATTCTTTTCATCAGAAGGGATTTTGACCAGTTTAGGAGGAAAGTCATCTCATGCAGCAATTGTTTCAAGAGGAATGGGAAAACCATGCATAGTAGGATGTCCAGAATTAAAAATTGATTATGATAACAACACATGTACTGCAAATGGAATAACAATCAAAGGAGGAGAAACAATCACCATTGATGGAAGTGCAGGCACCGTATTCATTGGAGAAATTCCAACTGTAGAGCCAAAAGTAACAAAAGACTTTGAACAAATTTTAGATTGGGCCCAAAAAGCAAAGAAGATCGGAATTAGAGCAAATGCAGATACTCCAGAAGGTGCAAAACTTGCAAGAAAGTTCGGAGGTCAAGGAATCGGATTATGCAGAACAGAAAGAATGTTCAACGGCAGTGATAGAATTAATTTATTTGTAGAAATGATCATGGCTGAAAATATTGAAGAACGAAATAAAATATTGAAGAAATTAGGTCAATTACAAAAAAGTGATTTTATTGAAATTTTAAAAGCCATGGAAGGTTATGAAGTCACAATCAGATTATTAGATCCACCATTACATGAATTCTTGCCCAATCCAGAAGAATGAGTCGAAAAAATTCAAAAATTAGAATCAAAAGGATACGTAAATGAAGTCAAACAAGCAAAAATAGTTTTGAAAAGAGCAAGGGATCTTGCAGAGATTAATCCAATGATGGGACATAGAGGAGTTCGTGTAGGAATTACATATCCTGAAATCTATGAAATGCAAATTCGTGCAGTTTTTGAAGCATTGGTTGAATTGACAAAGAAAAAAGTCAAAGCACATCCTCAAATTATGATTCCACAGATTAGCAGCATTGCAGAATTAAACCATATCAAGAAAATTTATGATTCCATCAAAAGAGAGACAGAATCAAAACACAAAATGAAATTAAAGATAAACTTTGGTACTATGATTGAAGTTGTAAGAGCAGCACTTACTGCAAATGAACTTGCAACTACAGCAGAATTCTTCAGTTTTGGTACTAATGACCTCACACAAGGAACGTTCAGTTTCAGTCGAGAAGATGTAGAAGGGAAATTTCTTCCCGAATATATGGAAAAAGAATTACTTGAAAGAAACCCATTCCAATCAATTGATGTCAACGGTGTAGGTAATTTGATAAAAATTGGAGTTGCGGCAGGTCGAGGACTCAGACCAAACATGGAAGTTGGGATTTGCGGAGAACATGGAGGAGATCCTGATTCAATTAAATTCTGTCATAGTGTAGGCCTTAGTTATGTTAGCGCATCACCACATAGAATTCCCATCGCCATTGTTGCAGCAGCACAAGCAGCAATTGAGCAACCAAAAAAACAAAGAAAAAATAAATAAACTCTAGACTAAATCATCATAATTATGACAAAAAGCATTAGTTGTTCAGATGCAGGCAAAGACTATGGATGGTCCACATCAGCACCCACAGAAGAAGAGTTGATGGAAAAAGTAACTGAACATGTAAAAAAAGATCATAAAGAGATTGAGCTTAATTCAGAAATAATTTCCAGCATCAAATCACTCGTCAAAGATATCTGATTTTAGAAAATAAATTTTTAAATCAATCAAAATCACCACTAAATGAATTGTTACCTAGAATTGATTCTATAAAGCAAATTAGACAAAAAATAGGCATTACCCAAAAAAAACTTGCATCTTTGACTGGAGTTAGCACATCAATGATCAACCAAATCGAATCAGGAAGAAGCCAGCCAAGCTATGAAACGGCTAAAAAGATTTTTGAGAGCCTTACACAATTAGAAGGAGAATCATCATCACATACAGCAGGAGACTTTTGTAGCAAGGATATTGTAAAACTAAAACCGACAAATACACTTCATGATGCAATCAAGAAAATGCACGAATTATCAATTAGTCAAATTCCTGTTTTTGATAATTCGGAAGTAGTAGGAGTTGTATCTGAGGACGGAATTGTAAAACACTTGGCAGATTTAGGGGAAATGGAACTGAAAAAAGCAAAGTTATCAGACACGATGGATTCAGTCCCACCCATAGTGGATTTTGATACCCCAGCAAATGTATTGGTTCCATTGATTAGATACTCAAAGTGCATTCTAGTTTCAAAAAAATCTAAAATTATTGGGATAATAACAGCTTCTGATACTTTGAAAATGATGGAATAATTATTCTTTAGAATTTTGTTCTAGAATAGCCAAAGCAAAGTTATTTGATTCAAGCCAGAGTTTGAATATTTTGTTTTTGGAAGAATCATGAAATAGCGAATCCTGTTCAATGGAATTTTCAATAATTTCATTTGTTTTTTCTAAATGAGATTTTATTTTTGAAATTGTTTCAGAATCACTCAAGAATTTATTCACCCTTTAGGATGAGAACATAGTTCGGTCAAAACACCGTGAAGCGATTTTGGATGTATGAAAGTAACTTTGGTTCCAGCAGATCCAGGTCGTATTTTTCCTAAAAATTGGATTCCACAACCTTCCATTCGCTCCACTTCACCCTCAATATTATTAGTATCTAATGCCATGTGATGTAATCCTTGACCTTTTTTATCAAGGAATTTCTTAATAGGACTCTCATCATTTGTAGGTTGCATTAATTCAACACGGGCATTATCCAAATGAATTATTGCAACTTTAACTCCTTCAGACTCTATGGTTTCAAATTCAACATTGTCAACACCTAAAGCTTGCTGGTAAACTTTGGCAGATTCTTCCACATCATTTACTGCAATTGCAATATGATCGATTTTCATCTAAAAGACCTCCTCAACTTACAGTATTAATGGGTTTTATTTTATTTGAGAGTTTAGAAAATGAACCAAATGTCAAAATCCCACTAGAGGGTTTATCAAAATCAAGAGCTCAAATTATAAGAAATTAGAGATAATTTGTCAACGCATTGATATAAAAAAATTACTTTGTTAACTGTTTATCGCTATAGGTTATATTTACAAAGACGTTTTGATCTGCAGTTACTATCACAAATTCCATGTTATTATTGAATGGTGGAGTGAGAATCATTTTATGTTTAGCATCGAGAGTACCAAGATCTAGAATGTCTCCTTCGCCATAATCTACTTTAACATTAGTAAGTGGTTGAGAGCCAATATTTTGTATTAATACTTGTCCAATAGGAGGAGAACTTCGCTTATTTATTATTGCATCCACATACAGATCATAATCTGGAACATCTACAAATAATTTTACTGCAGGTACACCAATAACAAAAATCACTACAACGATTACTGTAATTGGTACAGCAAGAAAGAGTTTGTATGTATTTATCATCACAGAATTGATTCTAATAGCTAAAAAACAATATTTAATGATTATAGTTTACAATTGTAAAATGTCACAATTATTTATTGTCCTATTTAATAATTCGGAGGTCTCAAGTTATATTTAAAATAAAATCATCACTTATTTCAAATAATTGAAATTGAGACATTTGGATAAAGCTCAATTGCGTAACATCATTTGGAAATAAAACAATACAAATAGATATTAAAAATAATTTTAAAACTTAATCCAACAACATTATTCGGTCATTAGTGTTTTTGTTTCAGAGTAAAAGGTTTGATTACCTATTGATGCTTTGAACCTGTAATTGTATGAGGTATTCGGTTCTAAATCAGAAATTATAACTTCATGTTTATAGTGTAACATACCCATCATATCCATTCCATCTGAGGCAAAATTTGTAAAGAGGCCATCAGTCCCATATTCTACTTGACAAAAAACAGGCTGATCAGTATCACCTTCAATCGTTACACCGGTATCAGAAATTTGTGTTATTCGTATATTACTAAAATCAATAGAACTCATAGACATTGTTTGATTTGAAGTCTGTTTCATCATAGAGGAACCGATCATCATGCCATCCATCATTTGATTATCCATCATAGATTCTTTTGAAGTCTTCATCCTATCCATGTGCTCCATCATGGCTTTTTTTAGTTCTGGATCAGTTTGCATTCTTTGCATCAGGTCTTTCATCATATCTTCCATCATCTGCATTTGATCAGAATCTGGCATTGTAGATAGTATAATATTTTGCATAGAATCAGGATCATCCAACATCATCTGTCTAAATTGTTGCGCATCTAATACTTGAGAATCACTTTCTGACCCATACGTTCCAAAAATACCAAAACCAATGCCAATTCCTCCGACTAGACCAATTACCAATCCAATTCCAATGAATAATCCCATAGACATGCAATACTGTATGAATTTTTGATATTTATAATCTAGACTTTACAAATGTTAAATCATCATTAATTTTATTATTTGCCATAAATTATAAATGAAATATTAGTCATCAAGTGATTCTTATGTTAATTCAGTATACTTTAAAAAACAAATTCATGAAAAGTCAAATTAAAAGACCTCTTTTGGACGATATTCCCCAAAGACTTCTCGGAACGTATTACTAATTTCACCAGTGGTTGCAAATGCTTTAGCAGCTGTAACAATGTAAGGCATAAGGTTTTCTTCAGTGTCAGCTGCACTTTGCATTGCAGATAATGTCTTTTCTAATTTCTTAGAATCTCTTTCTGCACGTAGTTTTTTGAGTGCTTTCTTTTGTTGAATTTCAATTCTACCATCAATTCTTAATAATTCAGGTTGCTCTTCTTCTTCGACATATTTGTTAACACCAACAATTACTCGTTCAGCATCATCTATTTCTTTTTTAAGACGATATGCATTTGCTCTAATTTCAGATTGAAAGAATCCCTTTTCGATTGCTTTGACAGAACCGCCCATTTTTTGAATCTTTTTGAGGTATTTCCACACACCGTCTTCAATTTGGTCACATAATTCTTCAAGATAGTAAGAACCAGCTAAAGGATCAGCGGTTTTTGTAATTCCGCTTTCATGAGCGACAATTTGTTGAGTTCTAAGAGCAATTTTTGCAGATTCCTGGGTTGGAAGTGCAAGTGCCTCATCTCTAGAATTAGTATGAAGAGATTGGGTACCGCCAGCAACTGCAGCCATAGTTTGAATTGCAACACGAACAATGTTGTTGTTTGGTTGTTGAGCAGTCAGAGATTCACCACTGGTTTGAGTATGGAATTTTAGTTGTAATGAACGAGGGTTCTTTGCATGAAACATTTCTTTTAGTATTTTTGCATATACTTTTCTTGCAACTCTAAACTTTGCGACTTCTTCAAAAAATTCTATAGTACAACAGAAAAAAAATGAAAGTCTTGGTGCGAACTCATCAATTTTTAGTCCTTTATCAATACAAGTTTGAATGTATGCTATTGCATTTGCTAATGTGAATGCAACTTCTTGAGTAGCAGTACAACCAGCTTCTCGCATATGGTATCCAGAAATCGAAACAGGATACCATGAAGGAACTTTTTCTGCACAGTACTCTATCATATCACCAATTAATCGCATTGATGGTTGTGGAGGATAAATGTAGGTATTTCTTGCAATGTATTCTTTAAGAATATCATTTTGTGTAGTTCCACGAAGTTCATGGCTTTTGAAACCTTGAGATTCTCCAACTGCAATATAATATGCAAGTAATGTAGATGCAGTAGAATTAATTGTCATTGATGAACTGACTTTGCCCAATGGAATTCCATCAAAAGCAGTCATCATATCTATAATTGATGTGATTGATACACCTACCTTTCCAACTTCACCCTCAGCTTGGGGCGAATCTGAATCATATCCTATTTGTGTTGGTAAATCAAATGCCATGCTGAGGCCTGTCTGACCCTTATCAAGCATGAACTTGAATCGTTCATTGGTAAGTTTGGCATCACCAAATCCAGAATATTGTCTCATAGTCCAGAATCTTTCACGGAACATTCCAGGATGAATTCCCCTAGTGAACGGATATTTACCTGCATCCTCCACAGGTTTCTTTTTTGAAGATTTTTGATAAATTCTCTTTACTGGAAAAGTAGAATCAGTGAAAATTTTCTTTTCAGGTGATTTTAATGATTTTTTCGTAGTCACAGTATCACCTTAATAAGGATTTTGTAATTTTATCTCCTGCTTGAAATGGATCAATGTCTTTTGATTGTAATTTTTTAAGATATTTTGAAAATGTTTTGTCAGAAATAAGCATGTCATCAATCTTTTCTTTTATGTTATTTAAAACAATATCTTTTAGTTCTGCCTCTAGTCGTTCTTTATCCTTAATATCCTTGAGTTTCTTTTTAGATTTCATCATGTCTTTCAAGGTTTTTGCAAATACTGTAATTCCAGAATTCTTTTTCACAGATGTTTTTAAGATAGTTGGATTCCTTTCAGAATCTCCAATAAAATCACGAACTGCATCAAACAGTTGATTTGTTCCACTAAGGTCACTTTTGTTTACAAGATAAATATCACCAATTTCTGTCAAACCAGCTTTAATGGTTTGAATGCTATCACCAGTATTAGGATTAAAAACGACAACTGTGATATCAGCAATGTTAGAGATCTCTACTTCAGTTTGACCAGCTCCAACACTTTCAATAATTATCGGATTAAATCCAGCATACTCTAAAACACGAATACTATTTCGTAATGAACGAGAAACAGCACCAGTGGCACCCCTAGATGCAATGCTTCGAATGTATGTACCAGAATCTGTAGATTCACTCATCCTAACTCGGTCTCCCAATATTGCACCTCCAGTTACATGACTTGTAGGATCAACTGCCAAAACAGCAGGTTTTGTGCCTAATTTTTTCATGGCAATTACGGTTTTGTTAATCAAAGAGCTTTTACCAGCTCCTGCAGGACCAGTAATTCCAATTATTATAGAATTTCCACTATTTTTGAAAATTTTCTTCAGTAGTTTTTTTGCTTCTATTTGATCATTTTCAACAAGAGTTATTGCTTTTGCAATTGCGCCACGTTTTCCTTTTTTTAGATCATTAAGCAAATACATGATACAGTGGATGATTTAGAGGTGCAATTAAATCTTGTATATGATCTAAGGAGTAGAATAGATTATAGGAGGAACAGGGTCACCCATAGGATAAATTTCTGTTTTTAATTGAATGTGTCCCAGTTCTTCATGATCAATTTCTAAAACTATAGGATGAATTGCCCAACCATATTTTGGTTTGTTTGGAAAGGGAACAATTTCAATAAATTCAGAATCAGAAAATGTTTTTTGAAATGTTTCATCCATACCAAGGATTTCCATCACAACAGTATTAGTTTTATCTGAATTATCAAAATATGAAACTTCTACATAGCCTGCATCATAATAAATTGCTCCAACATCAAATGTTTGACGGAGAATATCTTTATCATCGGACGCCACGCCGGTTAAAAATATAATTGCTAAAATAGTAAAAACTCCAAGAAAAATTGGTGGTCCGAGTTTAGCCATCTTTGAACTCTTTTCTCATACGTCTAAGGAATTTAGAGTTTATTCGTATTCTTTCAAGAGTTTGTGATTGAGTTCGTTCAGTTCCAGGTGTAGGATTTTTTTTGAAGAAAGTTTTAATTTCTTTTTCCATCGAATCGTCTGCAACAGAGACAATGCTTGCTACAATTCTATTAAAAAGAGGATTTCCACGTCCAACTTTTTTGTTGATATTTTTCCAATTCTTTTTTAGCCAAGACCACAAAACTTTATCGCCATACGGGTTTGCAGCAACTTTCATGATTGGTAATTGCATGTTTTGAGAACGAACTTGAGGGGTTTGGGAAAAATCAAGGGATTTGAGAAGTAGTTTTTTGTCTTGGAAACTACATAATGCACCTAAGAATCGGAGTTTTTCTTCCATTGTTTTTGCATTCTTGTATAATTTAGTGAGTTCAGCATGAGTTTTTGCATTTCCATTCCATGCAGCAATTGAGCAAATGGGCTCTACTAAATCAGGGGAAAGAGAGCTTTTGGATTTTAAGAATTTTTTATATCGTCCAAGTGCCTCATCAGTTATCTCATCATCATTCATTTTTCCCAATACAGAAATTGTAAATCCACGAAGTAGTGCATCTGTGTGTTTATCAGATTTTTGTGGCTCCCATCCTAAATTAAATAAAATTTTTCTAAAGTAATTGACAGCATATCCACGAATCTCTTCTGCAAAGGATTCATCAAATGCGCGGAAGTATAGGGATGCCAAATTATGTGCAACATTAACTGATGCAAGGTAACTATCTTCTTCAAAGTATGCATCAGAAAAGTCAAGATAATTTCTTACTTGTTCATCACCTGAAACACATAATGAAAATAAATCATTTTGGATTGCCCATCTGTCAATTGCAGGAATACGTTTTTCATCTACCAACATTTTTAAATCAAGTAAAGTACCTTCGTCATATTTTACACGATAGAATCCTTTTCGACCATAGTTTGCAACAAAGCCAATTGTATTCTTTGGAAGTTTAACAGATATGGATTTTTTAGTAAACAGTTTTTTAGAAATTTCAGATTCCAAACCCAATGATAATGGAATCGACCATAAACCTTTGTTGGACTTTTTATCAGATTCTAAAAGATATCTCTTTTGTTTTAATTTCAAAGTATTTCCATCTTGATTAATTTCGACTAGTGGAAATCCAGGCTGTTTTAGCCAAGTATTGACCATGGAGGATACAGGCATTTTAGAGGCTTTGCCAATTGCATCCCACAAATCTTGGCCCTTTGCATTTTGATATTTGAAATCAGATAGATATTTTTTTAATCCTTTTTGGAAATTTGGTTCGCCCACATAATGTTCTAGCATTCTCAATACACATCCACCTTTATCATAAGAAATTGCATCAAAAATCTCTCGAATTTCAGCAGGAGAATTTACTTTGACATCTATTGGATGTGTTGTTTTAAGTGAATCAAGCCCCATTGCAACATTCATTGCATCTTCAACAAACTGATTCCATAAATCCCATTCAGGGTAAAATTTGTCAACAAATTTTGTAGCCATGAAAGTTGCAAAGCTTTCATTTAACCACAAATCATTCCACCATTTCATAGTAACAAGATTTCCAAACCATTGGTGTGCAATTTCATGAGAGATTACTTCAGCAATGAATTGTTTAGTTCTAGTTGAAGATGTTTTAGGATCATATAGTAGGATAGTCTCTCTGAAAGTTATTGCACCCCAATTTTCCATCGCTCCTGCTGCAAAATCAGGAACTGCAATCAAGTCTAGTTTAGGCAAAGGGTATTTTATTCCAAAATATTTTTCATAGGATGTAAGAAGTTTCTTTCCTAAATCAAGTGAGAATTTACCTTTGGACTTATTTCCTTTTGTTGTAATTACTCTAATCTGAGTTTTTCCAATTTTACCTGTAAGATATTCAAATTCTCCAACTCCAAGATAGATAAGGTATGTTGAAACAATTGGAGTTTTTGAAAAATGGAAAATAGTTTTAGTTCCAATTTTTTTCTTGGATTTGATTGGCATGTTTGAGATTGCAGTAAATTTGTTATCTGCAATAATAGAAATATCAAATGTTGCCTTAGCCTCAGGCCCATCCCAACATGGAAATGCACGTCTAGCATCAGCTGCCTCAAATTGTGTTGTTGCAAGGTATTTTGTCTTCCCGTTTTGAACATATTGGCTTCGATAAAATCCAAGTAATCTATCATTTAAAATTCCTTGAAATTCTAAATCAATAGTTATTTTTCCTTTAACTTTTTCAGATAATTTAATTTCCAATTCTTCTTTTTTTTCATGTAATTTTGGAGTTGATTTGATGATTTTCTCCTTGGACTTGATTTGACACGACATAATTTTTAGTTCAGCACAATGTATGACTATAGAATTTGTGGATTTTTTACAATCAGCAGTAATTGATTCAGTTCCATCAAAAGTAAATTTCTTAAGATCAGGTTCAAACATTAATTTATAATTAATTGGAATTATGTCCACATTTGAGATACTTTGGGTACACTTTAAGTAGATTTTCTATTCAAAGTTATTTCCAAGGATCAGATTTTTCATCCCAAGTAATAGCACTAAATCCAGTTTCATCTAATGTGTTGCTATTTTTAATCGTAAATAATAGACATTCATCAGAGCAATGAGTTACCTCTGAATTTTTCATAAATTTTTCACAATTTTTACAGTATTGTCCCATATCTCAAATGAATTATCAGTGTATCTTGCACAGAAATTCCCTCATTTAGTATAGAACGACTATTTTATTTTATAATTAATTACGATTATCAAATTTGAGAACAAATTCACAGCCATACTTGAATCAACTTTATATTCAATTCATTTTGGATATCTGTGTAAAATGGATTCTACTATTAAACGACAACAGCATACTCCAAAAAAAGAAAAAACACGTAGTATCACATATCGCCTACCAGTGAAACTAGTAGAGGAGATTGAAATAGAAGCCATGAATAAGAATATCTCCCACAACGTAATGGCAAGACAAATTTTAGAAAAATATGTTCAATGGGACAGATTTGCAGATAAGATAGGAATCATTCCAGTACCTAAAAAAATTCTGGATACGTTGGGAATAGAAATGACTGCTGAAGAAATTAATGAAATCATCAATGTCATAAAACCAGTAATCAAAGACACAGTATTATTTATCAAAGGAAAATATGATTTGAAAAGATGTATTGAGACATTAGAGGATTATATGCGTGCATCTGGAATGAAATCAGATCATAGGATTGAAGGAGAGATGCATCATTTTATCATTCAACATGAATTAGGAAGCAATTGGTCCATATTTACACAGCAATTGTTACAAGAAATATTCAAAGAATTTTTACCAGATTCAAAAATGAAATGTGAAACAACAGAATCAACAGTTATTGCATCAATTGCATTGGGAGGAGATTTCAGTGAACATATGTATTAGAAAAATAAAGATTAGTTTTTGTTAAAAACTACTTCAACATCAATTTTCCCATTACTGAAACTAGTATTGGCTTCTTTGATTTTGCTTTTATACAAAAACAAGCGCTTACCTTCTTCTGTAATTACACCTGAAGTTCTAATCATCTTTGAATCATAAAGTTGTTGTATTCTTCGATAAACAGTACTCAAGGGAATGATTTTTTCTCTAGATACTTCTATAGCAGATTTCGGAGTATCCATTATTGCCTCTAAAATAGATCTACAATACTTATCAGAAAGAATTTCAAGAAATGATTCTTTTCTTTCAGGTTCTTCAATTTTTAATCGTGTTAATGTTTGCATGATTCAACTAAGTAACTTTAAGATATAATCACTGAGCAGACACATGCGTGCATTGCAAGACAGAAATTAATTATTATTTCAGAGATTGGTCTGCTTTTAATCCCTTGTAACGATTTCTGATTGTGACTTCAGTAACTCCGGCAGCTTCTGCAAGGTCTCGTTGAGTAATAGACACTCCATTTTTCACACAGGACAAATAAAGTGCAGTTGCAGCAAGTCCCATAGGATCTTTTCCAGCAGATTCTTTACGGTCTTGTGCCTCTTTGAGTACTTTGACGGCATATCGTTTAGTTTTTTCAGATATCTCAAGCTTACTTGAAATTCTTGCAATACATTGAATTGAATCAACTACAGGCATTTTCAATTCCAATTCATGATGTAATAATCGATAGCATCTTGCAATATCTTTTCGTTTAACATTTGCAGCATCTGCAACATCTTTCAAAGTTCTAGGAGTTTCAGTGTCTCTACATGCAGCATAAAGAGATGCAGCAATCATTGCAGAAATGGATCTTCCTCTAACCAGTTTTTTTTCTAATGCTTTTCTGTAAATGTAAGCTGCTTTTTCTAAAACGTTTGCAGGAATTGCAACTTTGTCTTTTAGTTTATTCAAATCACTTAGAGCTTGCCTTAGATTTCTATCAACAGGAGCATGAACTTGACTTCTACTATCCCAAGTTCTTAGTCTTTCAATAGTACTCTTCATAGATGAAGAAAGGGGTTTTCCTGATGCATCTTTGTTTAGGGGATTAATTACAGTGGATAATCCCATGTCATGTATCATGAGTGATGATGGAGCACCAGTTCTTGCAGGATCTGCACCACCGTCTTTTTGAAATGATCTCCATTCCGGACCAGACTCTTGAGATTTTTCAGTAATCACATACCCACATTTTCCACAAAACTGTTCACCTGTGACTTCATCAGATAACAAAGAATTTTTTCCACAACGGGCACAAGTTGGATTATCCATGTTAATTGCCTACCTCGTTAATTGTAATGGACATAATTGACATACAATAAGTTATGATACGTTCAGACATGATTTAGAAGCATTTCTCATCTATAAGAAGGGTGAGTATTTTCTTTGGGCAATAACAGAGTTTTGCATTTTATGCGCCTACTATAATTTCAGAAGAAGACATTCCCCCATAACCAGGATCAATGGTTTGTTTGGGATTCAATGAGGTATCATGATGGCATTTTTTGTTACATACAGGACAGAATTTTCTATCAAGTACTATACATTGACAAATATGATTTTTGACATATGCTTGAGCTGCTTGATTCCATTCACCAGTGCCATTACAATATACACAAACATTTGTAGATGAAGAACCTACGCCTTTACAAAAATCACAGACATCATCAGTCATATCTTATCTACAATATTGAAGAATTAATCAATATATTTGAAGAGGTAAAAGGTTGTAAATCAAATAAACCTTTTAAAATATCCCAAAATACAACTATCAACATGAAGCAAAAAGCAGCATCACGAAGTATCAAAATTTTAGTTGCTAAATTAGGATTAGACGGACATGACAGAGGAGCTCTTGTATTGTGCAGAGCATTTAGAGATGCAGGAATGGAAGTGATCTATTCGGGGCTTTTTGCTACCCCAGACAGAGTTGCACAAATCGCAGAGGATGAAGATGTTGATGCAGTTGCAATGAGTTTGTTAAATGGGGCTCACGGAACACTATTTCCAAGAGTGGTCAAAACTCTCAAAAAGAAAGGAATTAAGGATGTGTTGATAGTAGGTGGCGGAGTAATTCCAGAAATTGATCATGCAGACCTAGTAAAATCAGGAGTTGATCATGTATTTGGACCAGGTACACCATTGCCTACAATCATAGATCACATTACAACTGGCGTATCTAAATTAAGGAAAATATAAGAAAAAAGATTATTCTGTGGAATCAGGCCACATCATTTTACGCATTTCTTTGCCAACTTTTTCAATTTGGTGTTCGTCATATTCTTTCATGTATTTGTCAAATGAATCTTTACCATTTTTCTGATATTCAGAAATCCACTCACTGTTGAATGTGCCATCTTGAATCATGGTAAGAACTTTTTTCATGTTCTCTTTATTTGCAGAATCCATTACCATTGGTCCACGAGTCAATCCGCCGTATCTGGCAGTTTCACTAACACGCCTCCACATACCATTTATTCCATATCTCTGAATCATATCTACAATAAGTTTGAGCTCATGTAAAACTTCAAAGTATGCAATTTCTGGTTGATAACCTGCTTCAACAAGAGTTTCAAATGCATTTGTAACCATAGATGCTGTGCCACCACAAAGGTCAGCTTGTTCACCAAACCAATCAGTTTCCACTTCTTCTTTGAAAGCAGTTTTGATTAACCCAGCTCTTGCACTTCCAATTGCTTTTGCAATTCCCAATGTTCTATCCCAAGCTTTTCCCGTAGAATCTTGTTCAACTGCAACAATTGCAGGAGTACCAAAATTATCAAGGTAAGTTTCTCGGACTTTAGAACCAGGGCCCTTTGGTGCAATCATGATTAAATCAACATTGCTTGGGGCTTCAATCCATTTCCAATAGATTGCAGCTGCATGAGAAAATGACAATGCTTTTCCATCTGAAAGATTTGGTCCGATTTCATCTTTGTATACTTGACCTTGAATCATGTCAGGAATCAATATGTGAACAATGTCTGCTTGTTTTGTTGCATCTGCAACAGACATTACTTTGTGACCATCAGATTCTGCCTTTTTCCAGCTATTGCCGCCTTCTTTAAGACCAATTATCACATCAAGACCAGAGTCTTTCATGTTGTTTGCTTGTGCGTCACCTTGGATTCCGTAACCAATTACAGCGATTGTTTGATCTTTTATTGGATCAAGACTGATATCAGCATCTTTCCATATTTTTGCCATGATTCTGAGATAAATATTGCAAATATTAACTATGATTTAGATTTCAATTATGTTCTTACAAGAACGACATTTTACGGTGACCTTCTCACCTGCAAGTCTGATGAATCTCTTTGAACCACATTTAGGACAAATGGGACAAGCACGAACAGGTTCCATGATTAATCAATTGAAACTTTTGATTTAATTAAATCAGTCTATTGTATAGTGCCACTACCAAGAATTCGGATTGTAGTAGATTCAGGTTTTAGAATTACTGCAATTTGTCCCTTTTTGCAAATAATTGGTTTCTCAAAGGTTAGTGTTAGAGGAGAAATTGATGAGAATTTTGCAGATTTGATTTGCAACCCAATACTAACTAGACATCCGTGATTTTCTGCAATATCACTTTTGTAAAATGGATTCTTTTGAAAATCAAGTGAAACCTCAGTTTTTATATCAACTATGCCTTCTTTTGAAATCACATCACCACGACTAACTTCATCAGGTTTCACACCCTTTACTGCTAATCCAACTCTTGCAGGACACACAGATTCATTCACAGGATCATCATGCATTTGAATTGATTTTATTAAAACATCAATTCCAGCAGGATATAATTTCAGGCTATCATATTGTTTTATAGTTCCATTTGTTACTTTGCCTAGAATTACAGTTCCGACACCTTTTACATCAAAACAATGATCAATTAGCAATTCAGAGGGTTCGTTATTTGTAATAGGTTCCAATTTATCCATTTCTTCTTTGATTTTATCTTGATCAACTTTGATGTAATTTGCTACAACTGTTCCTTTGATCATCATGTTTAATTTTGATTCATCAACGTCGAAAGTATGAGATAAGATTCCTTTTTCTTTTTTTAAAGAATCAAGTGCAATGATTTGTTCACCAATGAATTTATCTAATTTATCAACATATAATATCACATATTCTGCTAAATTGATTGCCTGAAAGAGAGGTTGAATTTTATCAGGAAACCCGTTAGGAATCACCCATGTTTTGATAATGTCAGATTCTTTTCTATCATAAAGAGTAAGATCTGATTCTGTGCCTTTTTTTCCAAATTCAGATGCAAGATCCTGTTTACCTAAAACTACAAAATTCACAGAACGGATCATAAATTTTGATTGGAAATCGATCTTATGAAGTTTTGAAATTATTTTTTAAAAAGCCAAATTTAAAAACGAGTCGTGTAATTTAGCAAGGATATTCAGAAAGATCTGATTTTTCATCATATTGTTCATCTAAAATCTGTAGATGGTACAAAATCGACTTATTCCCAGATGAAGAGGACACGCTAATATTCATTACGATATATGAATGCCATTTTTTGTATAAAAGGCTCACGTACTAATCATACTAAACAAAAGAATTCAAGAAAATCATGGAAATGAACCCAAAACAGCAGCATAACTAGCAAATCGGTGATTTTTTGGCTTTACTAATTTCTGGCGATATTTCTTTACAGGTTTACCAGTTGCACCATTAAGGCCTAGTGGACCTTTGACAAATTTTTCAGTGTTTGCCCAACTAAGAACTTCATCTTTTGGGGCATAGTAATTTACAATTTTTGAATGAATTATGGATTGAAGTATTTTTCCATATTTTTTTGAGGATGGAACATCTTGAATAATTGATGCGCCAAAAAAATATGTACTCTCTATAATTCCAACATTTTGTTTCTTTTTTGCAAGATATTCAAGTGTACTCAAAATTACCTGAGAGCCTAAAGAGTGGCCCATCAACCTAATCTTTGTTTTAGGGCTAGATTTTTTGAAATCTTCAATGAATTTTCCAAGATTTGTACCGTTTTTCTTTGCAATTTTTTGACCAACTGTCATAGCATGTTTTGCACATTTCATCAAATGAGCCCCAGTAGTGTTTGAATCATAACTAAATCCAATCACATGATGAATGTATCCTAATTTTTTCAATTGTTTTTTTGCTAAAACAACCTTGGCAATAGCCCCTGCATTATCATTTCTTAAACCGTGAATCATAATTGTAATTTCTTGTGAATCAATTAATTTTTTGAAATCATTTTTTGGATATGTATAGTATGAGTTATTTTTCAACGTATTACCATTAGAAAGATCATAATAACCCCTAGTAGAAATTCTGGGTATAGGTTTCATTGTCACTCAGATGGACCCAACTGACTTTTGTGTTTTTCAATATCAGATTCTTCAACTTTTGTAAATATGGGAGATGCATCTCCCAATATATGATTAGATGAAATTCCCAATACGGATATGTCATTCCAAGATGAATTACTTATTTCACCACCCATACCCAACTGATTCCAAATTTTTTGTGAAGATTCAGGTAAGAATGAGAATAGAGCAATGGCTATGCTTCTAGCAGCATTTACTGAAAGATATACGCAGTTGGCAGTTCCAGGACCTTTTTTCCAGGGTTCTTTATGTTGAAAGTATTGGTTAAAGAACGATGAGAATTCCATAATTTTTTTCAAAGCCCTATCAAGATGATTTTGTTCCATAAGTGAGCTCACATCATATGCAAGGTTTTTGATTTTTTGTTCAGCCTCCAAATCTTTGTCATCAAAGGAGTCAGGTTCAGGAACTTTTCCATCAAATGCTTTTTTTGTGAATCCGAGTGCCCTGTTAACAAAATTTCCAAGATTTCCAATTAATTCAGAATTGATTCGTGTTGTAAAGTCATCCCAATCAAAATTCAAATCATCCTGAGAGTAGGGGTTTATTGAAACAAGATAGAATCTAAGATAGTCTGCAGGATAATATTCTAAAAATTGTTTTAATCCAATATACCAATTCCGACTTTTAGAAATCTTCTTTGATTGTAATGTTAAATGTCCACGAGTTGGAATGTAATCAGGTAGTTCGTATTCACTGTTAATTCCAAGTCTCATTGCAGGCAAGAAAAGATAATGGTGATACACAATATCCTTACCAATAAAGTGATAAATGTCAGCAGAATTCCAAAAATATTTTCCATTTATTCCTTTATCATTTAAAAATTTGATTGCAGTTGAAATGTATGCCAAGTGGTTATCAAACCAACCATAGAACACTTTTCCTTCTGCACCATCTAATGGAACAGGAACACCCCAAGGAATATCCCGGGTGATATCCCAATCAATTAGTCCAGATTTTATCCAATTTTGAACATATTTTTTAACATCTTTTTGTAGATTTTGATTTTCATCCAACCATTTTGATAAAGACTCACTAAAGTTTTTGAGTTTGAAAAAATAATGTGTTGTTTTTTCTTTAGTTGGAGGCTGACCACATAAAGAGCATTTAGGATCAGTGATTTCCTCAGGTACTCGTCCACAGATTTCACAAAGATCAGAGTATTGATCTTCAGCTTTACAATAAGGACAGATACCTTTCACGTATCTATCAGGAAGGAATTTTTTATCATTATTACAATAGAATTGAATGATCTCTTTTTCATAAATATGTCCAGAATCATTCAATTTTTTGAAGACATCTTGAACAAATGCAATATTTTCTGAAGAGCTGGTTTTGTAAAAATAGTCAAATTCAATATTGAATGCAGAGAAATCCTCATAATCTCGTTTATTCCAATGTGCAACATATTCAGCAGGGGTTTTCCCTTCTTTTTCAGATTGAATTAGAATCGGAGTTCCAAAATCATCAGATGCACAGACATAGTATGCCTCAACACCATTTAGTTTCAAGAACCTAGTGGTTACATCAGCAGGAAGATATGTAGATGCAACATGGCCCAAATGGATTTCTCCGTTTGCATAAGGTAATGCACTTGTAATGATTGCTTTTTTGTTCATCAGATATTAGTCAGTGACGGGACTGAGGTTAAGAAGTTTTACCAGTTGTTTGCATATTTTACTTGTTCAGGAGTAAGTTTGTCAATTTTTACATCCATTGCTTTTAGTGCATCTACTGCTATTTGTTTGTCAATTTCTTCAGGAACGTTGATAATTTTGTTTTCCATCTTTTTGTGATTTTTAAGAATATACAAAACAGATAAAATTTGATTTGAAAACGATTGTGCCATTACTTCTGGAGGATGACCTTCTGCGGCAACCAAATTAGCAAGACGGCCTTGTCCAATAAGATAAACTCTTTTTCCATTTTTCAATGTACATTCATCAAGATTGGGTCGTACTTCTTTAACAGATTTTGATGATTTGAGTAAAAATTTACTATCAATTTCAACATCAAAATGACCCACATTGCCCATGATAGCACCATTTTTCATTTGCACGATGTGCTCTTTACGAATTACACTAGTCATTCCAGTACATGTGATAAACATATCACCAATCTTTGTGGCTTGAGCCATGGGCATTACTTCAAAGCCATCCATATGAGCTTCAAGAGCCTTTACAGGATCAACTTCAGTTACAATAACTTTAGAACCCATTCCTTGACACCTAGATGCAACACCACGTCCTACCCAACCATAACCTACAACTACAACACGTTTTGATGCCATCAAGAGATTCATTGCACGAAGGTAGCCATCAATTGTGCTTTGTCCAGTACCATATCGATTGTCAAACATGTGTTTTGTATATGCCTCATTTACTAAGATTATAGGATAACGGAGTTTGCCTTGATTTTCTACGGCTCTAATTCTAGTAACACCTGCTGTTGTTTCTTCAGTAGCTCCTAAAATTTTCATATTTTTAAATCGTTTATCGAAATGAGCTTTGATGTTCATATCAGCGCCATCATCAGTAAGAATTGTTGGACGGTGTTTCAAAACCTGATCAATACACCAATCATATTCTTTGACAGATTGTCCATGCCAAGAATAAACATGAATTCCTTGAGATGCTAAAAATGCAGCAATATTATCTTGTGTAGTAAGAGGATTTCCACCACAACAAGCAATAGTTGCTCCTAATTCTTTTGCACCCATAAGTAAAACAGATGTTTCTTTGGTGATATGAAGACAAAATCCTAAAGTAATTCCCTTCAAAGGTTTTGTTTTCTTGTAACGATTAATGGTATTATCAAGAATTTGCATATGAGATCTAGCCCATTCATAAGACAGTTTTCCTTCTTTGATTAATTTTGAACTAGACTTTACTTTACTCAATAAATCAGACCGCTTGTTTGAGTATAAAATCCTATCATGCGAATGTAAATAAATGATAAGAATTCCACAGAATCATTGGCTTGGAAAAAAATTGCAGATAAAGGTGCAGTAGAAGCTGGCAAAGGAAAAGCATTCAAAGTCGATGGAAAACAAATTGCAATTTTCAATCAAGACGGATATCATGCAATGGATGATCTTTGTGTTCATCAAGATGGATCTATTGCCCCGGGGAAACTAGAAGGAAATATTGTAGAATGTCCATTACATTTTTGGCATTACAATATTAAGACAGGAGAGCTAACAGACTATCTCAAAGACGTAAAGCTTGAAACATATCCAGTAGAAGCTAGAGATGACGGAATCTATATCGATATTTAGTTAGAAAACAGTCCTGTAAATTCAAAAAAATACAACTCGATTTTGGTCATAATTTATGTAATGTAAGAATATGACAAAATGGAACAATTTCCATAAATAGAATGTTTGCATATTTCTTTTATGTCTAAAAAGGGTCAATGAATTATGCAAAGTAAGGTTATTTTTTCAGCATTGGTGGGAATTCTAGTAGTTGGAATCTCACAAATTGCATTTGCAGAATTAGAAAAAACGGCATATATTGCAATAGATGAAGAAACATTTGAACAACCAAGTTCAAAGTATAATTATCAAGAGATTGTTTTTTTGGGGTTTGTTGAAAACTATGCAAGAGGGGAACAAGTTACCATTACAATAATTGCACCAGATAAATCAGAGAATGAAATTAACATATATGCATCTAAAAAAGGGGAAATTTATACCATTCTTCACATTACAAATGAATCGCAAATTGGTGTCCATCAAGTCAATCTACAATATCACGGTGTAGATATAGCGTCAATAACATTTGAGATTTTAGAAAACAATTAAGATCATTACAAAAATTAGTGTTTTGAACATGGAGCAAAAGAGAAGGGAATCCCTCCCCCAGTGCTAGGTATGGGTTATGTTGGGCACAGATAATTCTGTAATAATATTACTTCAACAAAGTATATGGAATATTGTGTGTTCAAAATGGGCAAACTCTGATTAGATATTAGGAATAAGTTTTATTCTCACAAATTCTCAAAAACAATTGTTGAATCAAGAAATTATAAATGAAATTAAAAATCAGGATTATTCGAAAATTATTGAGATTATAGAAAATTTTCTATCAGAACAAATAGAAAAAAAGAAGGGAAAAGGAGTCATTTTAGGATTAAGTGGAGGTATAGATTCAGCAGTTTTAGCTTACATTTGTAAAAGGAAACTCCAAGACAAAACTCTTGCACTAATAATGCCAGATACTTCAATTACTCCAAAATCAGAAACAGAGGATGCACTCAAGATGATTGCATTAACAGGAATAGAATACAAGTTAATCGACATTAAACCAATCATAAATGAATATTCAATGTATCTTGAACCAAATGAAAAATCAAAAGGAAATCTAAGAGCTAGAGTAAGAACAAATATTTTGTATTATTATGCAAATGCCAAAAACTACCTTGTTTTAGGATCAAGTGACAAAAGCGAGTACATGATAGGTTATTTTACCAAATTTGGAGATGGGGCATCAGACATCACACCAATTATTTCATTATACAAATTACAAGTAAGGGAAATTGCAAAATATCTCAAAGTACCTGAAAATGTTATTGCAAAGAAAAGCAGCCCCCATTTATGGAAAGATCACCAAGCTGAAGAAGAATTGGGTATATCATATGAGGAATTAGATTCTATTTTGTATTGTTTATTTGAGAAAAAACTATCAATGGATGAAACAGAAAAGACTACTCAAATCGATAAAGCAGTAATTGAAAAAATACATCAATTACACATAAACAGTGAACATAAAAGATTGCCATCGCAAAAACCAGATAGGTATTAGAATGAAGATTCAAGACACATTATCAAAATTAGAACAAGATGTAGACATCTCAAAAAAAGTCAAAATTTATCTTTGCGGAGTCACAGTTTATGACGAATCTCACATAGGCCATGCAAGAACAATCATAATTTTTGATGTACTGAGAAAATATCTTGAAAACAAAGGAATAGAGATTGAATTCATTCAAAACTTTACCGATGTTGATGACAAAATCATCAATCGTGCTAATGCAGAAAATAAAACAGCTGATGAAATTAGTACAAAATACATTAAAAATTATTTTCATGACTTTGATGGACTAAATGTAAAACGTGCAACAAACTATCCTAAAGCAACAGAACACATAGAAGACATTGTAAAATTTATTGAAAAACTAATTGAGAAAGGAGTTGCATACCCAACAAAAAATGGAGTATATTTTTCAGTGACAAAATTTCCAGAGTATGGAAAATTATCTAAAAAGAAAATTGATGATCTTCAATCAGGGGCAAGAATAGAAGTAGACGAGGAGAAAAAAGATCCACTGGATTTTGCAGTATGGAAATTATCAGATAAAGCACCAACTTGGGACAGTCCATGGGGCAAAGGACGTCCAGGATGGCACATAGAATGTTCAACCATGAGCATAAAGTATCTAGGAGAAAATTTTGACATCCATGGAGGAGGACGTGATTTGATTTTCCCACATCATGAAAATGAAATTGCTCAATCAGAATCATGTACAGGTAGTCAATTTGCAAAAATTTGGATGCATGTTGGAATGGTAACTATTGATGGGGAGAAAATGTCAAAATCAATTGGAAATGTAAAATCAATTAAACACGTCATAAAAAACTGGGGGGCAAACATTATCAGATTATTTTGTTTGTCAGGGCATTATTCAAAGCCAATAGATTATTCTAAAGAATTACTAAAAGAAAACCTTATCAAATGGAGGCAAGTAGAAACATGCCATTATGAGTTAATTCATGCAAATAGTGAAAATAGTGAAAACATTGATGAATTCATCAACAAAACAGGCACAGAATTTGACAATGCATTAGACAGTGATTTTAATACACACTTGGCATTATCGGCATTTTTCCAATTAATAAAAGAGACGAATAGATTAGCAGCTGAAGAGAAACTAGGAAAAGAAAATAGCAATGCAATTAAAATTGAATTAAAAAGAATGTTAGAAATTTTAGGATTAACTATTCCAGAAGTAACTGAGAATGAAATTAAAGAAATCAATGAATTGATTGAAAAAAGAGAACAATCAAGAAAAGAAAAACAGTTTGAAGAAGCAGATAAAATAAGAGATAAACTAAACGAGATGAATGTAGAATTAATTGATCATAAAGGAAAAACAATCTGGATGATTAAAGAAAATATCAAAGCTGAAAAATAAAACTTAGTTCATGCTAATTAGTACACACTAATCATTTTAATGCCTAGAAAAATTAGGGCAGTCTAATTAGGAGAATCTAATTTTCGCGGTGTTTAATAGAATAGAAAAATGATATGATTCATGAATGCATGGAATAAATTTTGGAATTGGTATGAGAATAAAATTTTAGGTAGTGTAATTTTAATTGCAGTCATTCAATTCATTCAAGTTCCACATATGGTGTGGAATGCGGACATAATGTTAGAAGCAGGAATTGTATCTAGAGTTCATCCAGTAATCGATTGGTTCCTGTATGGTGTTGATCTAATTGAAATTATTTCAATCATTAATGTTGGAATGATAATGTTCAGTTTGATCAAAAAGAAGAGAACACAGAAAAAACAAATTCAAAAAGCTGCATAGACTAATCTTTGGCATCCCAAATAACGCGTTGGGGAAAGGGAATTTCGATTTCAGCCTTATCCAAGGCTCGCTTAATTACAGTTAGTAAGATAGGTTGAGCTTGACTCCAATCATCTCTAGGGTGCCATACCAATACCTGAATATTTACACTTGAATCTCCAAGTTCTTCTACTCTGAATTCAGGTTCGGGGAGTCTAAGAACAAATGGCATGGTTAGCCTTATTTCATTTTTAATTACAGTAATGGCATTTTCAATGTCATCGCTATAAGCAATTCCTACCATTGCTTCTGCTCGCCTTACTGTTGAAGCAGTAAATGAGTGAATATTAGATGTGAAGAATTTGTCATTAGGGATTCGGATTATAGTCCCATCAAATTTTCTCAGCCTACTAGAAAACGTACCAATATCCAATAAGGTTCCAGAGATATTCATATCAGGAATTTGAATGGTATCTCCATGTTTTGCAGGTTTTTCAATCATCAAGAATACACCTGAAATTAAATTAGAAACTACGGATTGTGTTGCAAATCCAACAACTACAGCGAATATACCACCAGCTACAAGTAAACCGGAGAAATCAATACCTTGACTAGATGTAAAAACCAAAAAAGCAATTACAATGATTCCAAAATAAATAATTTTTCCAAAATTCTTTGCAGTATCTTGAGGAAGAGTGGGGGCATAATATTTGAAGAAAATTAGTTTTGCAATTTTTGCAGCAATAATTCCAACAGCCATAATTATGCCTCCAATTAGTAAAGAAAGCACAGTTAGACCACCAATTATTTCCATTTCAGATAACCCTTGCAAAAATTCTATTGGAGTCATTCCAATCCCATCTCCATAGTGGTTTTTGATGTACTAGCCTCCCAAGTAGGAGATGCAGTCCAATCTGTTTGTACTGAATCAGTTTGAACATCTGCAATATTTACAAGGGCACGTTTTTTCAAAGTCACTTTGATTCCATCAAGAATTGATTTAGAATCTTCATAATACAACGAATTATCAGTGATTGGAAAAATCACTTTGCTGACAGTTTTTCCAAAATCTAAATTATTTTCTACGATAACTTTCATTACTCCATCCACATAAGGGGTCGAATCAGAATAATCATTAGCCAAAGTTACCTCAGCAAATTTGCATAATGTACCAGTGTCAGGAGAACCATACAGGCCAAATCTAGAATTTTGAGGGTTACATGTTATCCAATCCAAAGATTCTTTTTTTGAATCATTAACCAAAAAAACTCCCACTTCTATCGGACAATGAACAAAAAATGCTAGCAGCTGAATTTTGGCTGAGATAGATTTCTTTATCAAATTTTAAAAAAACATAGCCCGTGCGTCTTGCAGGATGGTTAAGAGGCCTTATGGGAGCCAACTCAATTTTTAGTTCATTTGATTTTGCAGGAATCATTTTTTCAATTATTTTTCCTTCAGAGTCTTGTCTAAAATAGGAAAAAGCATGTTCGCCTATTCTTTCAATTTTTACAATAGTTTCGGGCAAAGTTAATTCAAGGCGATCAACAATTGCATATTCACCATATTTGGAATAACCAGATTCCACATTGTTTTCACTCATCGTTTCATCTTTTTATTTTAAATCTAGAATTTATGCCCTCTTATTCAAAGAGATCAATCATGAAATTAGAAGAAATCAGAAATTGTTTTTTGTCTCACCAATTCAAGGATTTTTCCATGTGAAAGCCATTCAGATTTACGAATACTCATCTTATTTGATGCTAAAAGTAAAGCATGTTCAAAATTATCAGCGAATATTGGATTCTGATTCATTGCCTCACGGATTCCCTCTCTAACTTGCCACACACCTACAGGGATAGCATATTCAGGTCTAATCTCTCGTAAAATTACAACGCCTGCTTGAATTTTCTTTCTATTCAGATACTCCAAAACACCCAATTTTGCAGCAAAATATGCACCAGCAATTGCAGGAGGATGATCAATTCCACGAGCATCCTCATAATCAGAGCCAAAACCCATCACACCATTAGAATACCAGGCTTCAATCATTTCATAGACCCATCTATGTGGGAATAACACAATGGTGAAAATATTTCCTAAATGCTCATATGAAAAAACCCTGTGTGAATCAATTAAGTCATAATTTAGAATGTCATCAGTGAGTGATTTACAAATTATGTCATCAGTTGCAGCAATACTCCATTTGGTAGGAACTAATTTTCTTTTCTGACCCAACATTCCAATACTGAAACATTTTTGGATTTTTGAAATTTCGATTCCGGAATTATACAAATTTAAAACTGCATCTTGAGATTTCAAATCTTTGTCATAGTATATTTTTTCTATAGATTTGACAGATGTCGTTCCAGAGAATTTTGCAGATTTTATTTCACCAATAGGACCAAAAGGAGCACTTTCGCCATCTAATGAAACATTAGGAAAAGTAGATTTTTGAAAAATCAGATCAGAGCCAGTAGGTTTTGATGACATTGTGAGTTCTTGAAGATTTTCAATGTAGCGTCCATCAGTTTGATCAATGGTAATTTTTTGTATGCCTCGAACTAAATTTAATCTGAAATTAACAATATCTTCTAATGACTTTCCTTTCCATTGTTCAGGACTATCAAGTATGCTTGTATCACCGTGTATTGGTGGAACCATGGGGCCGACAAAGACTTTGGGATAATCATATGATCCGACAAAAACAGATGGAGGACTAGTTCCACTGACATAATCAGAAGAGAAGAGATTTCCATGTTTTGAAATGGATTCATACCATTTAGCTAAAATTGCACATCGGATATTTTGAGAGTCAGATAACATGGTAATTTGTGCCTAAAATATGCCTATTAATCTGCCTAATAAGAAAAATTGATGGTTTGTCAACGGATGGTGTTTAAGTGATAATTTTCATTTTAAAAAAATATGGCAGTGAATAGAATTGTTTCATTTTTACCAAGTGCAACGGAATTACTGTATGAATTAGGTGAGCAGGATAAATTATTTGGAGTGACTCATGAATGTAAACATCCACCAGATGCAACAAAAAAAGACATAGTCATTACTACGGTAATTAATTCAGAAGAATTAACAAGTAAGGAAATCGACATAGTAACTTGTAATTTGTTAAGAGAAGGCAAGGATATTTTTGTTTTGCATGAAGATAATTTAAAAAAGGCAAATCCAGATTTGGTAATTTCTCAAGAAACATGTGAGGTATGTGCAGCTTATACAAATCAAGTTATCAAAGCAGTAAAAATTCTTGAAAAAAACCAATTCTTCATTCAATGGATCCTCACAGTATGAAAGAAATTTTAGAATCAGTTACAAAATTGGGGAGAATACTAGAATGTGATGAAAAATCCAGAGAAATTACACATTCACTTGAAAAAAGAATTCAAAATATCAAAGAATCTACAATTTCAAAGAATCCAAAAGTACTTGCAATTGAGTGGATTGAATCTTTCTTTACTGCAGGACATTGGGTGCCAGAAATGATTGAAATTGCAGGAGGAATAAACATGATAAGTAAAACAGGAGAACACTCCAGACGCTTAACTATGGATGAAATAACAAAATTAGAACCAGACATTATTGTTTTAATGCCATGTGGATTTGATGTAAAAAGAACAGTATCAAAATACACTCAAACCCTGAAAAAAGACAATGTGTGGAATGCCTTAACTACCGTAAAAAATAACAAAGTTTTCGCAGTAGATGCAAATTCATTTTTTAGTAAACCAAGTATCAGAACAATTGAAGGAATAGAGATTTTTGCAAAGATTATCCAGCCTGAAAAATTTGTCAATTTGAGAGTATCAGATAATGCGTTTACGCGTATAGACAATACCAAAATTTAGGCTCAAAAAAAGACTGTCATATGGTATAACCAACTCATCCCAATACTCTCCAATACATCATGACACATGCAATGTTTGCCAATCCAAGATAGTTCTCAATCTTTCTTTCGTATCTAATTCTTGTTCTGTGGAATCCGCACTTGATCCATGCAAAGAATCGTTCCACTAC
>JAJRWR010000041.1 GCA_024276695.1 archaeon | reverse complement strand
TTGTAGTGGAACGATTCTTTGCATGGATCAAGTGCGGATTCCACAGAACAAGAATTAGATACGAAAGAAAGATTGAGAACTATCTTGGATTGGCAAACATTGCATGTGTCATGATGTATTGGAGAGTATTGGGATGAGTTGATCATAACATCTGAACAATTCACAGAATTACCTGATGATGAAAAGAAATATTGGCATTACCATCTTACAGAACTTCCAAGAGCACAAGCTGCTTTTCCTGATCTAACAGATAAAGAACTAGCTCCATTACAGCCAATAATAGATGCAACATACGGTAAAGTATTCTATTTTTGGAACACAGATGACAAATATTCTATTGGTGAGCCAACAGTACTAGTGATCCAAGACTTGCCTGAATAATCCATGCAGAATTATCTAAATTTTAGGCATAGATTATACTCAAATTCGTAAGGGTTTTGAACTAATTTGGTAAGTTCACTCGAAGGTCTATAATTTTAAAAAATTCCAAACTTGCTGGATTCCATCTCTTCTTTGATAGCTAGTTTGAATCTAGGTGATTTAGCTTCTACATTTTTTGTTAACCATGCCAAAAATTTCTTATCGGTACCTTTTCCTTTCAATTTCTCAAAATCTATTCCCATCATTTCAGCTAATTTTTCAATCAAAGATTTGTTTATGCTCAATACAAAAAAGTGCCAACCAAAGGCAAATTCTGAATCTGTCATCACAAAATCTTCTTTTCCATGAACCATTTCTTCCAAGAGTGACAATTGATGGGTTAATGCTTTACTAGTTTTATCATAGTCTATTGCGGAAACATTGATGTTTAATCTACTTTCCATGTTTTGATTACATAAAAACAAAATAAAAGGATTACACAAGTTATTCTTTTAATAGATATTCAAAATCTATGTCAAAATGCATTTTCATTATGCTAATGTATGTTTTAATAGATTCTGGAATCTCATCTCCACACACAACTCCTAGTTTTTTTGCATTTATCCAAATTATCAAAGTTTGTATGATTGTCAAAAATCGATCATTTTTAATTTCTGGTGATCCTATAGCTTTGGTATATCTTTCTGCAAATTCCCATGCTGTAACAAAATCAACACATTTCACACCAAAAATTGCCAGCAATTGTTCTTGCATGCTTTGTGCTTTTTTGAATGGAACTTTATTCATAATATATGGAAAATCTATTTTATCTGGAAGGCAATCTGGAAGAGGTCCCCAAATTGTTATTATCTTTGTTTCCGGGTTTAATTTTTCAAATTTCTCCATCATTTTACTAATTACATTCTCATCGGTAAACCAGAACAAAATTACTGAAGCATCTGAGATATCTGACTCTTCAATGTTTTCACAAATTAATTTGGCATCAATTTTTTTATCTTTTAGAATTTTCTTTGTACGTTCTATTTTTTTTGAGTTATTGTCGATCCCTACTGCTTTATTGACTTCAAATTCATTAATAGCTATTTCAATTCCTTTTTCATCACTACATCCTAAATGATAAAAAATATCATCTTTATCTAAACCTACAAATTTGAAAATTTCCCTAAATGATTTTTCAGGTAGCTGAACATCCTCACCACTAAGTAAATTATTTGGAAGTGTTTCTAAGTATTCTTCAATTTTCATTATTACTAATACTGCAAACGAGGATTTATTCTCTTATGCTTTCTAATTTTGAAACTGCTTGCCATAATTGTGTTCTAACGTATGAAGGCATGTTTGGATCTTGTGTAACATCATCTAGTAAGCTAATTGTATTTGCTGCTCTAACTGCTAATGCGTATTCTGGATTATTTAGATCTGTAATTAAATCTGTAATTGATTTTTTAATTGTCTTTGGAGTTGAATTACTTGAAGTAATTTGTTCTAATGTCTCAATTGCCTCTTTCATTGATTGTTTATTTTGAGCATCGTCAGCCATTTTTACACCTTTTCTTAAAAAATAGAAGTATATAGTTACATCTCTACAAAGACATTGTCTGATTCCACAACGACATTGTATGATGTTAAATCTCTAATTTTTGCTGGGAATTTAACTAATTTTCCAGTTTTACAATCAAATTCTGCTGCATGCCATCCACAAGTAATAGTACAACCATCTAATTTCCCTTCAGATAGACTTGAACCTGAATGTGTACATGAATCATCTGTAGCACAATATTCTCCATTGATATTTGCAACTAAAATATCTCTACCATCAATTGATACTTTGATCATTTTCCCTAGTTGAATATCTGAAGTTTTTCCAGCTATAATTTTCCCCATTGAAGTTTTTATCTAATTATTCTTAATAATTTTTTGGATATGATGAAGATAAAAATTAGAGGTGCAAATAATTTAGATAAGATCTCAATTTTAAAATTTTGCAAAAATACTTTCTCTTGGGGTGATTATATCGAACATGTTTGGGATTTTTGGTTATCTGAAGGCCATTTGTTTTTAGCCCAAACACAATTTCCTGTTGGAATTTGTCATGCATTTTACTCAAAAGATCAAATTTGGATAGAGGGGATTCGAATAGATCCGAATTCCCGTCGTCAGAATATTGCATCTAAACTAGTAAAACATGCTGAAACTGTTGGACGGAAAAAAAATTTATCATTTTCTTACATGCTAATAGATTCAGAAAACTCTGAATCTCTATATCTTGCTAATTCTTTAAATTATGATGTTTTCCAAACTTGGAATTTCTATTCTCTAGAACCAAAAATAAATTTAAACTACAATGTTACGTATGAAAAATCCCTTAATCGCCAATTATATTCCCACTATGTAAAATCTTGGAGATGGCTTCCAATTGATAATAAAACACTGAGCTCTTTTTATGATGAAAATTGTATTGTAAAATCTCATGTTAATGATGAATATTCTATTGCAATTCTTACTGATTCCGAATATCTTGATAGAACTTTGATAGTTACTTTATTTTCAAATTCAGATGATTCTGCATTGGAAATTATTTCATTTTTACAAAATTATGGTATTGAACAAAACTATGAGCGAATTCAAATTTTAACTAGGGAAAAATTATCCAATTTTGATTCATTGGAATATAAAATTTCATTTTATTTAATGAAAAAACCTTTAGTCTGATCTTACAATTTTTATTGTATTATTTAAAATTCCTAAATTTTCAATTTCCATTTCTACTTTATCACCATCTTTCAAAAACACTGCATTTGGTTTATTTAGCATAACCCCTGCTGGCGTTCCTGTAGAAATAATATCTCCCTTTTCTAATGTCATTACTTTAGAAATTTTTGAAACAATTTCTGGAATTTTAATAAACATATTATTCGATGAAGAATTTTGTCTTAATTCTCCATTAATTTTTGTAGTCATTTTTAGATTTTGAGGATCTTGAATTTCATCTTCTGTTGTTATCCATGGTCCACATGGTGCAAAAGAATCAAAACTTTTCCCTCTTGTGAATTGTTTGTCCTTGAATTGAATATCTCTTGCAGAAACATCATTGAATATCATATAGCCAAATATTGCATTATGAGCATCTTTCACACTAATATTCTTGCAATTTTTTCCTATAATTAAGGCTAATTCTATTTCATAGTCTAACTGTGTAACAAAATCTGGGCATACAATATCTGAATTTGTACTGTTTAATGTAGTACGTGGTTTGATCACTATGGCTGGATCCTCTGGTGCTTGCAATCCTTGTTCTTTTGCATGGTCTACATAGTTAAATGCTAAACAAATGATTTTATTTGGATTTGGAATAGGTGGCAATAATTTGAATTTTGAAAGATTTTCTTCATATAGTAAATCTTTAATTTTATTTTTTATTTCGTCATACCACCCATCAAAAAGAAAATCTTTTACATTTTGAGGAATTGGTACTCCTGTTAAGAAAGTAATTTCGTCTTTCGTAGATACCTTATCTCCATTAACAAAACCATATGTTTCATTATTATCATGTAACAGTCGTGCTATTTTCATTATTGATCACTTGTGTGTAAAAATTGCTTGATTCTGTGAATCTTTTCTACAATATCCAAATCTAACAAATTGAATTTCCTCTCCTTCTTTTAATTGTAGATAATGTGGTTCTGTATAAACATCTAATTCTTCTAAACTATCTTCATTAAATTTATCCCCGTTGAACAAAGTTTTTGGGATTAACATCTTAATTCTATGTGCTGTCTTTTGAGGAACCCATTGTATTTTTGAAATGTTAGTAATTTTACCCTCTTTTACAAATTCTCCTTCTAATTCTATTCCTGATTTTATAATGGATACATTTCCTAAACCTAAAAGACGAATTTGTGTGCCTTCTTTGATGCTTTGTACATCATCTCCTGAAATGTAAAAATTTCCATCAATCTCAATTTTTCTTTTTCCCATATCATTAATTGGATGATTTGGAATTTCAACTGATGACATTGGCAAGTTTTGTACTGTGAGTTTTTTAGCATTATTTACCATGAATAACCTAATACTGTCAGCATCTACAAATTTCCTGTTGAATGCTTCAAGTGAATCAAATGGTGCTAGAGTATTTGCTTTGGTAAATCCTAATGACATTATGAATTTCCTAATGGCTTCAGGCTTGATCCCTCTTCGTCTCAATGCCTCTAAAGTTGGTAATCTAGGATCATCATACCATGAAACTTTACCTTCTTCAATCAGAGGTTTGATGATTCTTTTTGAAATTGGCATTCCTTTGAATTCTAATCTTGAGAAAAATCCCTGTGTTGGCTTTCTCATGTTTAACGCATCTAAAATTGCATCAATTAGCTCTTTTCTTAGTTCAAATTCTTTTGAACGAAAAGCATGGGTAATTCCGTCAATACTGTCTTCTATGGCAACAGCCATGTCATAACTTGGCCAAATTCTATATTTCTCTCCTAACGTGTAATGTTTCCCTTCAATAATTCTGAATAATACTGGATCTCGCATGACTGCATTATCTGCTTTCATATCTCCACGAAATCTCATAATGGCATCACCTGGTTTGAATTTCTTATTCATCTTTTCCCAATTTTTATTATTTTTCTCAATATTTTCTGTACTACATTTACAAGCTTTTCTTTCTCTTCTATTCTTACTAATAGATTCTCTCTTACAAGTACAAACATAAGCTTTATCTAAATTAATTAATTCATTCCCTTTCTCATAAAATAATTCCATATCATCTGATGTACTTTTTACAATATCAAATTCTATTCCTAACCATTCCAATCCTACTTTAATGGCTGCATGATATTCCATTCTTTCTGTTTCTGGATTAGTGTCATCCATCCTTAGAATAAATTTCCCACCATACATCTTGGCATATTCTGAATTAATGATAGCTGCTTTTGCATGACCAATATGTGGATATCCATTAGGTTCTGGTGGAAATCTTGTTATGACTTTACCTTGTTGTGCATCTTTTAGTTCCGGAAGTCCTTCCCTCTCTTCAATTTTTTCTTTAGGTATTAAAATATCTGGAAAATTTTCTTTGATCTCTTTTTCTTGTTCTTCTGATGATAACTGATTAACTGATGTAACAATTTCAGAAATTTTTGGAAATATCTCCTTCACTTTACTTCTGAGATCTGATTTCGTTCCAAGAATTTTTCCTAAAATTATTTTATTTTTAGTCTCACCTCCGTGTTCAAAAGCATTTTGAAGAGCCATTTTTCTAATATCTTTTCTTAGTTCTTCATCCATGTCGATTCTCACCTATTGCAACTATACGCTTCTTTTTACCACAAAATCCAACAATGAGATTAACTCTATTTTGGACGGACCTGAATATCTTACTAATGCTTTTTCAGCTTTTTCTGCATATCTTAAAGCCTGAGTCCTTACATTTTGTTCAATTCCTAAGGATCTAATAACCTCTACAGCTTTGTTGAGATCCGTTCTTGAAACTTTAGAATTTCCAAATGCTTTCAAAATAATTTTTTTATCATTACCTTTTGCTGATTTGATTGCCATCAAAATCGGGAGTGATTTCTTTCCTTCTCTTAGATCATTCCCTACTGGTTTCTTTGTAATTTTAGGATCTCCCATTACTCCAATGAGATCATCAGTAATTTGAAATGCAATTCCTAAATTCTTTCCAAATGATGAAAGATTTGAAACATCTTTTGGTTTATTTGTTGCACAAATTGCCCCCATTGCACATGATACATCAAACAATGCAGCCGTTTTTTTGCCTATCATTGTAATGTATTCTGCTTGGGAAGGAATTTTTTTCTCTTCAGCCATTTTTACATCAAGTAACTGTCCTTCACAGATGTCTATACAAGCTTTTGAAAGTCTAGAAACAAGTTGTATGATTGCATTTGATGATAATTTTGAATCTGTTATCACTTGGAATGCTTTTGAAAATAATACATCACCTGCAAGAATTGCAATTGGTATGCCAAATTTTTTATGAACCGTTGGAACACCATGACGCATTTCATCATTATCCATAATATCATCATGAACTAATGAGAAATTATGTACCATCTCTACTGCACTTGCAGCTGGCATTGCGTTGGAGACTTTTCCTTTTAAAATTTGACAGCTTCTGATAACCATATATGGTCGAAGTCTTTTTCCACCATTCACAATAAGATGTCCCGCAGCGTCGTAGAGTTTTTTTGGATTTCCTTTTAATTTAGAGTTTAGATACTTGTTTATTGTTTTTGCATTTTGTTCAATTTGTTTAGTTTTTTTCATTTACTAATCTCCATTTGTCATTTGGTAGATGAATTTTAATTGCTTTTTGTAATCCATTTTTGACTTCACCATTTATCCATGTAGATAAGACATTTACATGCTTTTCAAGCATGGATTTATTGGATTTATCTAATAATTCTAATGCAATAAGCATCCATGGACAATAAATTTTTGGATTTATCTGTAATTCTACAAGTAATTCTTTTGATGAAATCCACTTGATCTCATCAATTTCCCCTTCAATCTTTTTTAATTTTGTGGATTTATCGATAATCCCAATCAATGTTCCACAAATTTCGTTTTCAGAACCGACATCTTTGTACGGAACATGGTATTCAAATTTGTGTAAATAATCTAATGTGCCATTAATTCCTAACTCTTCAGGCATCCTTCTTTCTCCTGATGAAGTATAAGTTTCTGATTCTCTTGGGTGACTCGCAAATGTTCCATCCCAATCATTAGGCCACAACATTTTCTCTTTAGCTCTTCTAGTGAGAACCAATCTTCCTTCACTATCAAACAATAATGCCGTAAACGCTCTATGCAATTTTCCGTTTGGTAAATGGCATTTTACTTTTTCTTCAGTTCCAATTGGATTATCGTTTTCATCTACTAAAATAACAAGTTCTTCAGACATTTCTTTTACCTCTAAACAATGTTCCTTCAAATGTCCTATTTTTAACCGCTTTTACAATTCTTTCTGGTTTGTTCCCATTTACAAAGAACACATTCAACCCAATTTTGGCAATTTTTGATGCTTCTTTTACTTTCCTAGTCATTCCTCCAGTAACATCCATTTTATTTTCAGAAATAGTTGGTCGTTCACCTTGTAATTCATAAATTAGTTTTTTTGATTTCAAGTCTGAATACAATCCATCTTCATTTAATGCAAAAATACATAGTCTGGGTTTGAGTATTTTCGCAAGATAGGTCATTATTTTATCTCCTGACAGAATGTATGTTTTTTTCTGACCAAACCATAATGCATCACCAAATGTGACTGGAATCAGGCCTGATTTGGCAATTTTTTCAATTTCTTTAATTTTTTTAGTAATGGGTTTATTCCCAGACATAAAATCTGTTGGTGGAAGACAGTATGGATTTAGTTTATTTTTTAGCATTGAATCTAAGATGATTTTATTTAATTCGATCATTGAATTTTTAACAATAGATACTCCCCTTAGATCATATTTTTTTCCTTTTGTATGCATATCATATTTTACAGACCAAAAATGTCCATAGGAACCTCCACCATGAACAATAATTATCGGTTCGTTAATTTTCCTCAAATTTTTAGAAAGATTTTCAATTGTTTTTTTCCTTGCTGATAATGGTTTTTCTTTATTTGTGATAATTGAACCGCCTAATTTTATTAAAATCATGTTGTTCAAACTTATCTGATCAATTAAAAAGTATCCAGTCCCTTAAAATCAATTTTTACAGAAAAACAATCGTAATTCTCATCTTTGAATTGATTCATGGTTTGTCTAAGATTCGATTCATCTGTAAGTGCAAAGATACATCCTCCTCCACCTGCACCTGTAATTTTTGCACCAAATGATTTGTTTTGACCTATCTGAATCATTTTTCTCAATTTTTCGTTTGAAATTCCTATGGTTTCAAGATATTCTTGATTTTCTGTTATTTTATTTCCTAATTCCACAATGTTATTATCTTTTAATAATTCTAAAACGTCTTCTACTAACTTTGATTCTTTATTGCATAATGTGGAAAATATATTCTCATCTTTTTCCTTGAACTGTTTTACATCTTTCACAACAGATTTGGTAGAATGTTCCATATTGGAATTGGCAATTACGAGATGAAAATTAGGCTCAGATTCTATTTTACTAAATCCATTTCTCTTGTCATATTCCATAATTCCTCCATATGTACATACAGTACAATCTGCACCAGATGTATTTTCAAAAATTGTTCTCTCAGCTTCTATTGCAAGTTCTAGAATTTCTTTTTTCGATGTCTTATTAAATAACCTTGAAATTGCTGCAGCACCTGCAACACAACATGCAGATGATGAACCCAGCCCAACTCCTAATGGAATATCTGATTTTACATCAATCTTAATCCCAATATTTTGATCCTCTAATAATTTATTTGCTAAATAATAAAATGGTTTTAACGGAGAATTAATTTCTGAAATTTCCTTGTTAGGTTCTAATTCTAAATTTCCAATATTAGATTTAATAGAAATTTTATTTTCTTTAATTATCTCTGCAGTAACTGTGATTCTTTTATTTATTGCACATAATATTGCTTTAACACCATACACTACAAAATGTTCGCCAAAAAGAATTACTTTTGCTGGTGATGAAGCTTTAGATTTCAATAGTGTACTTTAAAATTCTAAAATTTATTCGATTTCTTCTTCGGTAATCTTTGTTTCAAAATCATCGATTCCTTCTTTCATTGGTTCATCCTCTTTTAATTTTCCTCTTTCAATTAAGACTTGACGAACCAATAACCAGTAAACTGTTGCTAGAGCTTTTCTTCCTCTATTGTTTGCTGGAATAATTACATCTAGATTTGATGTGATATTGTCTGTATTTGCAATCCCAATAATTGGAATACCGGCATTTGTTGCTTCGATAATAGCCTGTTCATCAACTTGTGGGTCTGAAATTAAAACTAATTTTGGTTCAATGTAATATGGTAATGAAGGATTTGTTAAAGTTCCTGGCATAAATCTTCCAAGTAATTTCTTTGAGCCCAAACTATCACAGAATTTCTCAATTGGAGTTTCTGCATATTGTCTCCCTGAGCATACGATGAGATTTTCAGTACCTAACCTGTTGATGAATTTGGCGGCTGTTTGAATTTTTTTTAATGTAAGATCTAAATCAAGCATGTAAAGTCCTTCAGGACTGGCTTTAGTGATGAATGGTTTCATGAATTTTGTTTTTACTTGAGTGCCTACTCTGATACCCGTAGCTAAAACCTTCCTTTTGATGTCAGTTGCTTCAGTTTGTTGACTCATGACGATTTTAAATCTCTGCCATACCGCGTATTAAATCATGCTCTGATAGTCGTAATAATTCATTGAGTTTTGCTATTCTTTCGCCTCCTACGATGCCAACTTTGAGCATTTTTGACTTTGTAGCAAGACCAATGTGGGATATTTGCGAATCTGTGGATTCTCCAGATCTATGTGAAGTGATTAGTTTGATATTGTTTTGAGTTGCCTCATCCGCAAATTCTAGTGCATCAAAAAGACTGCCTGCTTGATTTACTTTTAAAATTGCAGCATTACATGATTTTGCGCCAATTGCTTTTTTCAGGATATTCTTGTTTGTGACAATAAGGTCATCACCTGTTATCAATGTGTTTGGGAATTTTTTTGTCAATTCTGACATGTCCTCAAATGCTTCTTCATGAACAGCATCTTCAGCATAAATTAATTTAAAATCTTCAATAATCTTTGCTGCAAAATCAATCTGCTCACCAGTAGAATTTTCAAACCCTGCTCTATCATAAAGATATTTTTCCTTTTCTTCATTCCATTGGGTTGAAGATGCAAAATCTACCCCTAATGATACTTCTTTTCCTAGAGTGAATCCTAAATTTTCACATGCTTTTGCAGAAATTTCTAATGCTTTTTGATTTTCCAATTTTGGTGCCCATCCACCTTCATCGCCTCTACCATTTGTAAAGTTAGGATCTTCTTTTTCTAAAACACGACGTAGTTCTTTATGTACTGATAAATTAGTTTCAATAGCATCTTCGATAGTTTTTGAGCCTGTGGCACAAATCAATATCTCTTGAATATCTGGAGTACCTGGTCCTGCATGTGCCCCTCCTCCTAAAATATTTCCTAAGGGAAATGGAAATTTGAATGAAGATTCTGATGATAGTATTTTGAATAATGGCTCTCCAGATACCTTTGATGCTGATTCCATAGAAGCAATTGTTACTGCAAAAGCTAAGGCTCCTCCTACTACTGAATAATTTGTAGAACCATCTATACTTTTTAGAATCTCGTGAATTCCTTTTAGATCTGATGATTCTAACCCAACAAATTTCTGAGAATTTTCTTTCAAGATTCTAAGACTTTCTTCAGGTTTTCCATCTGGAAAACTAACTGCTTCATATTTTCCAACACTTGCACCTGATGGTGCACATACTCTTCCTAGAAATTTATTATCTGATTTAACATCTACTTCGATAGTTTTACTACCTCTGCTATTGTATAGAATACGTCCTTCAATTGAGGAAATTTTGGCCAAGTTATTCTAACTCAGATTGAACTTCTTGTTTTCTTCTCTGAATTGCTTCGTAAAATGGAATCACTTGTTGTATTGTTTCTACAGTAGTCAGAAGCATTCTTCTACAACAATATCTTTCAACGCCTAAAGAATCAAGAGTTTTTGTAGGATCTTCTCCTGCTTTAATTTTATTTTGATAATCATCAAATTTGTCTGCAATTAATTTTCCACAAGTCAAACATCTAACAGGAATTAACACGAATGAAAAAGTAACCAAGGATTATAAAAACCATGCAAGAAAATTCCTTTGCGGACGTCGCCCAGCCTGGCCAAAGGCGCTAGCTTGAGGGGCTAGTCTCTCAGGAGTTCGTGGGTTCAAATCCCATCGTCCGCATCACTAATTCTAGATTATTTCTCTAATTTTTGTAAAACCTTGATTAATTCTGTTCTTCTTTTTTCTTCAGTAATTACTGATCTAACATCATCTACTAGAATTCTATTTACATCAATTTTCCTTCTTGCTTCTTTTACTACTTTGTCATACATTGAGAAAGTGTATAGTTGAAGATACAAACTCTCCATTACTTCAAAAATTCTTGCTGCTTCATCAATCTTATCCATCCTAATTTTATCAAATACTTGCCTTTTCAATTCACCAACACAGTCAAGTAATCCTAAAACATATGATTCTGGCATTACTGATAATTTTTTATCTGATGGAATTTCTTTTTTTTCAACAATTGCAATTAAACATACAGCTTCTACAAATTCTTGCTCTGGTGTAATTAGGTATCTCCTTAATCCTCCAGTTGCTTTTTTCTTATATTTTTTTAATAATGTCTTTGCTTGCTTTAAATTATTTTTCCCAGTTGCTAAATCCCCTTTATGAACTGCGATTATTGATTTACTACATAGGATGATAATTTTCCTAGTATTTTTTAGTAGAAATTCTCTAGAGTCTTGGGTGACTTCTAAGTCTTTTGCAATTTTGATTAATGATGGTTTTACATTTTTTAATGTCATGTTTACACATGTTTTAAAACTAGGATAAATCCGTTTACTAAACTCTTATTTTAGATATAATTTCATGAAAAATATGGAAATAACTGTTGATCAAATGTACAATATTGAAAATAAAGGTCATGATATGGGATTTTTGAAAAAATTCATGATGGAAAATGCAGGAGCTGTAGCAGTTAGAAGATTGCTTGAAAAAATCGATAATATAAAATCAAAAAATATTCTGATTTTTGTTGGGTTGGGAAATAATGGTGGAGATGGCTTGGTTATGGCTAGACATCTTGCAGGATATGGTGCCAAAGTTACAGTAATGCTACTTGGGAGTCCTGATAAAATAAAAACTGAAGAAAGTAATTGGAATTGGTCTATTTTACAAAAGATGCCTTCTGTGAAATTAATGTCTGGAGATTCTGTTAATTTTGATTTTAAACCTGATGTTATAGTTGATGGAATTCTGGGAACAGGAATTGCTGGAGAAATTAGAGAGCCATATGCATCTGCAATAAATTACATTAATGAAACAGATTGTTACAAATTTGCGGTTGATGTTCCATCTGGATTAGATCCGCAAACTGGAGAAACTGCAAATATTTTCACAAAATGTGATATGACAGTAACATTTCACAAAATGAAGCAAGGAATTCCTAAAAGGAAGGATTTGACTGGTGAATTGTTTGCTGAAAAAATTGGAATTCCGCCTGAAGCAGAAGAAGGCATACTATGAAAGTTCATCAAATTCAAGTGGGAAATATGCAGAATTTCTCATATATTATAGAAGATGAAGACACTAGTGAATCTATCATAATTGATCCTTCTTGGGATTTAATAGAATTAGAAATGATCATAAAAGAAAATAATTTAAAAATAAAATATATTGTAAACACCCATCATCATTTTGATCATACCTTAGGAAATGAGGCAATGGTTGAATCTACTAAAGCTCCAATCATTCAACATGAAAATTCAGAATTAAAACACGATATTACGGTAAAGGATGGGAATTTCATTGAATTTGGAAATTCAAAATTAAAAGTACTTCATACTCCTGGTCATTCACAAGATAGCATTTGTCTTATTGGTGATGGAAAAATTTTTTCTGGTGATACACTATTTGTTGGAAATTGTGGCAGAATTGATTTGCCTGGAGGTTCAGCAAAAGATCTCTATCATAGTCTTTTTGATGTTTTACACAATTTGGATGAAAATCTAGTTCTATATTCTGGTCATAATTATGGTAGTTCTGAGACCTCTACTCTTGGATATGAGAAAATCACTAATCATGTGATGCAAAAACGAACTGAACAACAGTTTCTTGATATGATGGGTTAGGGATTTTAATGGATAATTTTGAATTATTTGGAAATATAGAACAAGGAAAAGATTTTCTTGAATCTACAAAGAATGGTAAATTTCTTTTTTCATTTGTTATTTCATACACAGAAACCTGTGAAATTCCAGGAATTACTTTTGCAGGGACTGATAAGAATTCAATACAGTTTACTCCTCCTGCAGATGCTGAATATCTTCATTATGGATATTGTAAAACGATTGATAAAATTCCAATGACTCCTGATGGAAAGCCAACTCCTGGATTACTTACAAAAACTGCACTAGAATCTGCAAGTATTCCTCACTTAACAATAAACGCTGGTAGTAAAATTTCTCCACAACTCCCATTCATCAATACAGGTATGACATTTGGAAGAAATATTTCAATCCAAGATGCCATGACTGATTCTCAAGTATCTAATGCTGTAGACTATGGAAGAATTGTTGGTAGAAGTATGGCATCACTTACTGATTGTTTAGTGATTGGTGAAAGTATTCCTGGAGGAACTACTACGGCACTAGCAGTATTGAAAGCATTAGACTTTGATGCCAAAGTGAGTTCCAGTATTCCGAACAATCCAGTTGAACTAAAAAACCAAATTGTTAATTCTGCATTAGAAAGAATAGATTCTGATCATCCATATAGTATAGTAGCAAAAGTCGGTGATCCTATGATTCCTTTTGTATCTGGCATGTTAAGTTCTGCATCTAGTGTATCCAATGTGATGTTGGCAGGTGGAACACAAATGGCAGCTGTTTTGGCATTTGCATCAAAAATTGGATTTAATGAAGAAAATACTACAATAGGAACAACCTCTTACATTACTGATGATGATAGTGCAAATTTCACTAGTCTTGTAAAAGAAATTGCGGATATTCCTGTTATATCTGTAAACCCAGGCTTGGAAAATTCACAACATTCTGGTTTGAAAGCATTTTCTGAAGGATTTGCAAAAGAAGGAGTTGGGGCAGGTGGAAGTATTATATCTTCAATGATCAAAACTAGAAATGATTCTACAAAATTTTTAGAGCTTGCAGAAAAAGAATATCGTAGATTATTTACTTCACTGTAACTGATTTTGCTAAATTTCTAGGATAATCAGGATCTGTATTTTTCTCAAGAGCTGCATAATATGATAATAACTGAAGTGGAATTATTTCTGAAATTGGATATAACACTTCATCAATTTTTGGCATTTCTATCCAATAATCATAAACATCACTTTCTATATCTGAAACTCCAATAATTTTTGCTCCACGAGCTTTGATTTCTCTTGCACTTGTTAGCGTATCTAAATATGTTGAATCATTTGGATTGATAATTATCACAAATACGTTTGAATCCATCAATGCAAGTGGCCCATGTTTTAATTCCCCGCCTGCAATTCCTTTTGCATGAATGTATGTCAATTCTTTTAGTTTTAGTGCAGTTTCTATGGCGATTGGATAATTTATCCCTCTACCTAAAATGTAAATGTCTGAAATTTCTTTTAACTCTTTTGCAATCTGTTGAATTTTTGTTGTGTTTTCTAATATTTTTAAAATTGACGTAGAGAAATTTTCAAAGTTAATTGTTATCTTGTTATTGCTTAATCTCTGAACAATTTTGTACAATATTACTAGTTGTGACGTAAAACTTTTTGTTGCAGCTATACACCAATTTCTAGTCCACAATTCATTCCAATTACTACATCTGCCTCACGTGCAAGAGATGATGTCATTAAATTAACAATGACAATAATTTTACAATTTGCTTGTTTTCCGATTTTTACTGCATCTAAGACATCTGCACTTTCTCCACTTTGAGATATTGCAATTATGATGGAGTTTTCTTCAATACTTTCTGGTGAAAATTGAAGTTCACTTGACATGACTGGATCTGCCTTAATTTTAACATATTTTGATAAAATTTGCTTTGCGATGAGAGCAGAATTGTAACTTGTCCCACTTCCAGTTACATGAATATTTTTTGCATGCTTTATGTAATCTGCCGTTTTTTCAATTGCTTCTTTAGTTTTCTCTCCAGCTCTCAATATAGTTTCAGGCTGCTCATAAATTTCTTTTAATGTAAAGTGTGCATAATCTCCTTTGTATGCATCTCCAAATTCTTTGGATATTTTTGTAATTCCATATTTTGCATGTCCCCCTTGAAAATCTAAAATTTGAAATTTGTTTTTATCTAAAATGACAAAATTTCCATTTTCCAAATAAATTGCATCATCAGTAAATTCAATGAATCCTAAAACACCACTTGACAAAAAGAAATCATCATGCCCAACTCCTATAATTAATGGTTCATGAAATCTTGCAGCTGCCAGTTGTCCATTTTCAAACATTGCAACAAATGCATAATGCCCTTTAATTGCTGAAACAGTTTTCAAAATTGTTTTTTCAACATCTTTTGTTTCTTTATAATATTTTTGAAGTAAATTTGCAATAATTTCATTATCTGTCTCACTTTTGAAATTATATCCTTCCTCTTGCAGCTGTTTCTTTAATTCCTCAAAATTTTCAATTATTCCATTATGTACTATGGCAATTTTTCCTGAATTACTTTGATGTGGATGTGCATTAAAATCAGTAACTTTTCCATGGGTTGCCCATCTTGTATGTCCAATACCTATTTTTCCTGGAAGTGCATCTATAGTTGAATTTTTGAATTTACTTCGTTTACTTTTCCAACTCCTTTTTTTAATTCAATTTGATGATCTGATTCTGTTGCAATTCCTACACTATCGTACCCTCGGTATTCCATTCTTTTTAACCCCTTGACGATTATGGGAGCTGCTATTTTATTTCCATAATAGCCTATGATTGAACACATAATGATTCTCTTTGATAATTGGGGTTATTTACTGATAAGCCTATTTTTTCAATTATTCAGTTGAAGAAGTTTTATCTTTTGGGGCTTCAGCAGGAGTTTCAGTTGGTTTTTCTATAACGGCATCTTTTGGTGTCTCAACAGCATCTGTTGTTTCTTCAGTAACTTCTACTACTGGTTCCTCTTTCTTTGTCTTTTCTAACATTTCTGGAATCTTTGATTCTGGTGCGAAATGAACGCTATCTTCTTCATCAACTGTAACAGTGTAAGATGGAATGTCTACTTTCCTATCTCCAATCATAATGTGACCATGAATCACTGCTTGTCTTGCTTGGTATGGTGTTTTGAATCCAAGTTTTTTTGTAACAATGGTTTGTAATCTTCGTGAAAGTAAATCAGTTGCATTTAAGTTAAGTACATCATCTAGTGTTGCATCACCGCTTACCAAACCTATTCTTACAAGAGAGTTCATCAAGATTGGTTCTTTTTCTGCTCTAACTTCTTGTCTTAATGCAAGCAATGATCTGGCTTGATGTCTTACCCGTGATAGTTCTGTATGTGCTTTCCATAATTCTCTTTTAGTTCTTAATCCAAATGTTCCGAGAGTTTTTAGTTCATCCATTTTTAATTCATAATTAAGAGGTCTTTTTGGTTTCCTCCATACTTTACGTGGATATTTAGGATCTCCCATTCATACCACCTATTCTTTTTTCTCCGCTGCTGCACTTTCTGCTGGAGCTGCTGCACTTTCTGCTGGAGCTGCTGCACTTTCTGCTGGAGCTGCTGCACTTTCTGCTGGAGCTGCTGCACTTTCTGCTGGAGCTGCTGGAGCGCCTGTTCCTCCTTTCTTAACTGGAGCTGCCAATCCACCTTTAGCTACACCTACTGCTCCACCTTTTCTACCCGATGTCCTTGTTCTTTGTCCTCTAACTTTGAGACCACTTAGATGACGATAACCTCTCCAACTTGCAGTAATTCTTTCTCTTTCAATATCATTTCTTAATGTAAATGGAATATCCGAAGTTAACAAATGTAAATCTCCACCAGTTTCAATATCTTTTCTCCTGTTAAGGAACCATATTGGAAAGTTACTTGCAATTGGATCTGTGATTAATTTCTCAATTGCTTTAACATTTTCATCAGTAAGGTTACCTATGTTGGAATTTGGATTAATTTTTAGAGTATCTAGAATTGCAGTTGCAAAGTTGTAGCCAAGTCCCTTAATTTGGGTTAATCCGATAATTGTTTTCTTCTCTCCACGAATATCGTTTCCTACAATTCTGACAATGTGTCTATATTCTTGTGTGCTCAAGTATTCAAAAATTCAAAGAATCCCAGATAAAAACCATACTAGGCATCAAATTATGTGATTTTTGAAATATGGAAAAATTGTCATTTCAAGATCATGCCTGCTCTTAGTAAATTTTTGAATTTTGTTATCTGAAGTCCTCATCACTTGTCCAGTCATTACCTTGGACATTCCATTGATTACATTTACAGCATTTTTTACCTCCTCTTTGAGCGTCAATATTCACACAAAAACAGTGTATTCCTTTTCCAGATGGATCCTTGCTACAGAGCTTTTGCATGATTTTCATGAGCTCTTTTTCTTAATTATTCTATTGGAGTAATATGATCAAAAAGTTATTACTTTCAAAATTCTTCAATTTGATTGTGAGTGATACATATGATCGTGAAAAAATTGTAGAATGTATGTTTAATCCTATCACTTCTTCTATTTTGGCAGAACTTGAGGATGGTGAAAAAGAATGTTTATTTTTGGCTGAACAGTCATCCGTTTCTAAATCTGAAGTTCTTGAAAGACTATCATATTTGATTGAACATGGATTTATCTCAAAAAATTCTGATGATGGAAAATGTGTTCTCGCTGCTAACTCTGAGAAATTAACAAGTATTATTGAAAATGGTGATAATTTTAATGCAACTATTAGTGGGTTGGAAAAAATGGATAGTTATCTAAACTAATCTTTTTCTATTTCTAATCATAGATATTCCAACAACTACCAACCCAATCATCCCAATAATCAGTAAAGATAAGGAAATCGTTGAAAGAATTAATTTTTTATCTGCATCTGGTAGTGATCCAATTGCACCTGTGACATAAATTCCATCATCATCTGAACTATTGATAATTAATTGATGGGTTCCTGATTCAAATACCTCAAATTCTTTTTCAATAGTCTCTTCATTTATTTTATGAGAAATTATTTCAATATTTGATGGATCTAATATTTTTGCAGAAATTGTATTTTCTTTAAATTCCATAACTTGAACTGCAAAAATTCCAACCGGTGTTGTTTCTTTATCTATTTCAACTGAAACTGTAACGGTTTCAGTTGAACTCACTCTTCCATTTCCTTGATTAATTCCTTCTAATGTTGTTTGATTTTCAACTAAGGATACTGCTAATCCTCCCACAATTAATAATCCAAAAATTACTATAACTAATCCTGATTTCTGCACAGATTTAGGCTGATTTTCTTTAGTTTAAACCTAATTTTTTCTAAATTTGTGAGGAAGAAACTGATGTCGGGAAAACTTGTTGGTATGGGTGGGATGGTTGTTGAGAGTACTGATATTTTTAGTGTATAATGGGCGATTTTGTTTATTCTCCATTTAGATCCGTGATCTTTCTAGCAATTGTAACTGGTGCATTTTTTCAGGCAATCTTTGTTATTTTGAAATGGATTCGAGATAAAAGTGAACAAAAACTATCAAGATTTGCTGTGGTTTCTAGATTTGCAGTTGGAATACTTGTAGTGTATCTAATCAATATCTTCGTCTAGTATGGTTCAGGATGTATTGTAATTACAGAATTTTTAATTTTTGCTCTAATAATATGCTCAATTTCAGATGTTAAATCATGAACTTTTTCAATTGATAAATTTTTGTTAAATGAGCAATCAATGTCTATTTTGAGAATATTCTCAAATTTCAAAGATAATATTCTACCAATTTTCTTAATGTCTGGATATTTTTCTAATATTGTCTTAATTCTTTCTTCAGTTTCAATATCTTCAATATTGAAATTTTCTGGAACTGTGACAAATGGCTCTAAGTGAATAGTAGCATGAAATATTTCTGGAATTTGCTCTTGAATTTTTTGTTCGATTATTTCGGAAATTTTATGAGCAGATGATAGATTAATTTCTCTATTCACCATTACGTGTAGATTAGAATATGTCTTTCCTTTTGTTTTATGTGTACTAACATTGTGAACTCCTTTAACCCCTCCTACATTTTTTGCAATATCTAAGATCTTTAAATCTAATGGAACATCTTTCCAATTAGGCTCAAAATGTATTGTAGCTGATACATTTGAAATTTTGTCTTTGATATTTCTCTCTACACTATCACTAATTTTATGAGCTATATCAAAACTAGTATCCCCTCTTAATGAAATGGTAACATCTGCAAAAATTGTATCACCTGATTTTCTCATGAGTATTGGTCCTGCATCAATTACGCCTTCAGTCAATATAGAAATTTCTCTAACATTTTTTACAAGTTCTGGCGATATTACATCAGTTAAATCTAATGCTGTTTTGTAAATTAATTTTACACTAAGTATTGCTAACAATATTCCTAAAATTAATGCTGCAACAAAGTCTCCAAAATACAATCCATATGAAACTAAAACAATTCCTGCAATTGCAACTAAAGTAGAACCAAGATCCATGAATGCATGATAAAAATCTGCTTTTAGAGTAGCACCGCCAACTTTTTTAATAGATCTTCTCAGAAGTATTATTCTAAAAAAGTCAATACCAATTGTGTATAGGCCACCAATTATTGCAAACAATCCTGGTAAAACACTTGGTGGTGGACTTTGTAATCTGTTGATAGACTCATAAATAAAAAAACAAGCAATTAGAAAAATTGCTATTCCTCCAATCAATCCTCCTAAAGATTCAATTTTTCCATGACCATACGTATGCTCTGCATCTGGAGGTTTTATTGCCCATCTTGCTGCTAACAATAAAACAAGTGTAACTACACTATCTAGCAAAGCATGAATGCCGTCTGTAATAAGTGCAAGACTATTTGAGATTAAACCAAAAATTAATTCTACTAAAAATGCTGAAAAAATAGCTAAAAGTGAAATCTGTAAAACCTTGGTTCTTTGAACAAACATTTTCCTTCTTTTTAATTATTTGAATCACGTATTACCGTTTTCTAAGAAGAATTGATACGACAACATTATTTGTGATAAAATATGGTCTTAGGAATGTGTTGAATACAAAATATTTGAGCTTATTTGCATTTTTTTCAATTATATTACCAATTCTAATTATTGAGGCTGAGGCATCAAATAATCCCAACTTGTTTGTATCTGCTGAAAATTCACAATTTAACAATTACTTTTCAGGCTCTATGGTGATTGAAGTAGTAGTAATCGATCCTAATCTAAGTGACACAGATGAGGGCAAGGGTGAACCTGATGTTACTATCAATGGAAAGTCATTACGAATGGTACAAGCAACTGATGGTAGTTGGTATGCCTATTTTGCCAATGTTGACAAAGCCAAGGAAGCCGATTCCACAGTTGGTTTAGAAGGTAAGGGGTTAGATTTTGGAGTTTTTTGTAGTAGGGATACATCCTCTGGAATAATTGGAATCTCTCTTTCTGAAACTGATGGATTTGCAATACCACGTTTTGCCTCTGGTTCTACTGATGGCAATTCTTCATTTATTTCGTGTACTGGTTCTCCATCTGGTACAAATTGGAATAATGTTGTTAGCAATGCAAAATCAATTAATACAAATTCTAATGTACCTAATGGACAAATAGGATTAGATTCTAATGCATGGCCATTAATCCAACTTTATTCATTTGATGATGTTGTAATCCAATACAATCCTGCTGGCCAATCACAACAAGTTTTACTAGAGTATGATGAGATTCCAAATATTTCTATGACTCTTGATAGAGATCTTTATCCTGAAAATGCTGAAGTTTTTTTATTAGTAAATGATTTTCAATTAAATCAAGATCCAACTGATGAAGATTCCTGGACTTTTGATGTGGGATCTACTTCATCTGTTTTCTATCAAGCATTTGATGATTCCGGTATTAATTCAGCAAATGGTACATCTGGTTTAGTTGATTTAGTTCCATATCTTTCAAATGTTGGATTTGAGAACAATGGACAACTTTCTATAAATCAAAACTCTGTCATTGAATTGCAATCAAATGATGAGCAATCTAGCACCTTTGTTTCTGATGGGACTTTAACTTATTCAGAAATAATTACATTAGTTGAAGATGGCCCAAATTCTGGTATCTTTGATACTGGAGATGATAATGATCAATCTACTTTGGGAATTTTGAATAATGCACCGCGAGGTCAAGCTGGTTCTATCACATATGATAAAAAATCTATTTCTGTTCTTATTGGTTCCTCATCAGCGAATGTTTCTTTAGATGATCCTATTTTGGAAATTGGTGATGGTTCTCAATTAACATCTGGAAAAAAATTTCCAGTCATCTTGGTTGATCCTGATCAAAATATCAACTCTGGTTCTCGAGATCATTTGGATGTTTTTCGTACAACTACAATCATTCCATCAATCACAATTGGCAATCCTGTAACTCTTGAGAATGCCCAAAATACCCTGTTTCATACCTCATCTGGAACTTTTCCTGCTGGTTTTAATGTAAACTCATCAGTACCTGATTCTAATTCCAACCGTTTGATCATTGATTCCTCCACTGTGGCTAATGGTTCGTATGAGATGTTTTCTACAGATCTTGGCATAACTGTTTCATATCTTGCCTCTATTTTACTTGATAATTCTAAATTAAACACTAATGGTACAAATTGGATAAACTATGATTTGAGATCATTTGAAAATGATTTGGGAATTTCAAACTTTGATGACACCTCAATTCTTCTTTCTTTCGGAAATCTTGGAGATAATACAATAACCATTGTTGATGTAGGTGGTATTTCATCATCGCAAGGATTTATTCAGATTGATGATTCTGATGTGAGTACTATTTTATCTCAAAGTGGAACCGTATTTTTAACAATTGATTTTGATTCTTCAGGTGCTGTAACAGTATTTGATGAAACAAATAAGCAACCAATTGTTTTTGATTTCTTTTCTTTTGGATTGGATGATGATCAAAGTATAAACAATTCAATTTATCGTTTTGAATTGGAAGAAACCCATGATAACTCTTCTACTTTTGAAGGTACTTTTGAATATGCAGTTACAAATCAACTAAACATACTAGATCCTAATTTTATTCAAACTATACAAACTATCGACGATGAAATAAAAATCATTGTTACCGACAGATTAATTGATGAAGAAGGAATTACTATATCTTATTCAGATTTAGATAAAGTAGGTGTATCAACTACGACATCTATACAATCCGACGTTGCTACAAATTCTGGAAATGTTTCAACTTCTTCCACAACTTTTAGATTTGGCCAACCTGTTACTCTAACTTTGAAAGACTCTGATCTTAATTTGAAAAGCGACACAATAGAAAGCTATCAAACTATCAATGATCCCAATTCTCCTAATGTCGATACTGTGGGAAAAGATGGAGAGATTTTATTAGAAATTAAACTTAAAGACATTCGTTACAAACGTTGTACCATAAATGGTGTTGAATATGGTGGTTTGGGGGCTACTGGATTTACTCTAGTCGAAACTGGACCGAGTACAGGAATTTTTGAAGGTGTATTTAAAATGCCCTCACAAATATGTGATAAATCTGGAACTAAATTGATTTCTACCGCAGGCGGGAGTCTTGATGCAAAATATTATGATTCTAGAGATAGTTATGGGAATCCAAACATTTTCAGTTTATTGAGAGATTCATCTTCTTCACCGTATAGTTCACCAAAACTTAGTGTATACGATGTTGTAAAACCTGTTTCAGGAAAAGTCAAAGAAATTATTCTTTCTGGAAGTATTGATAATCATAAAAGAGGAATTCCATTGACAGTAATGATTTTTACTCCTGATGGACAAACTCAAAATTTTGCTGCAATATTATCTAGCAATGGTAGCTACAAATCTATAATTTCAATTAATGAGAATTCTTTATTAGGTATTTACAAAATTCATTTATCTTACAATGATTCCTTTGTAAAAGAAATCTCATTTACGGTTTCAAATCCTCCAATCCCAGATTGGATCAAAAACAACGCACAATCATGGTCTTATGATACTGTACCTGATTCAGAATTTATTGATGGAATTAAATATTTTGTTGAGAAAGGATTCTTCGTCAAACCTGATACAACCGTTTCTGAACAAAAAATACCCAATTGGATCAAAAACAATGCAAAATGGTGGGCAAATGATCAAATTTCTGATGAAGACTTTGTAAAATCGATCGAATACTTGGTCAAAAAAGGTATCATTAGAATATAATCTGGTCAATTTTTGTTTCATTGAAAACATAAATACCTCCAATCATGATTCAAATTGAAAATGAGGCTAACTGGATTCTTAGCATTTGCATTATTGTCATTTTCAATTTTATCTTATGGTATAAGTGGTGTTGCATTTGCAACTAGTGATCCCAATCCTGCATTGCCTATCTCTACTGATTTGGACATTGTTTCAAACGGTTTAACTGTAACCGTTTCTGGAAATATTGGAGATTATGATGCTTCGTCTGGAAATGGAATTACATACACAATAATTTCTCCTGATGGTAATTTCGTAGGAATTGGACAACCTGTTCCAAATTCTGATGGTTCATTTCAATTTTCTTTTAAAGCAAGTGAACCTCTCTGGCTGAAAAATGGTGATTATACTATTAAAGTAAAATATGGTCCAGATACATCTGAAGTTTCCGTAAATTATGTTGGTGGAACACAAGTAATTTCTGAGCCAGAACCAGAACCAACCCCTGAGCCAGAACCAGAACCAACCCCTGAGCCAGAACCAGAACCAACCCCTGAGCCAGAACCAGAACCAACCCCTGAGCCAGAACCAACATGTGGTGCAGGCACTACATTAGTAAATGGAATCTGTCAAGTAGTAAAAACTGAAGAACCAAAAGTCGGTGGTTGTTTAATTGCAACTGCAGCATATGGCTCTGAGTTGGCACCACAAGTTCAATTCCTTAGAGAAATTAGAGATAACACTGTAATGAGTACATCATATGGTACAGCATTTATGTCTGGATTTAATCAATTATACTATTCATTCTCCCCAACAATTGCTGATATGGAAAGAGAAAACCCCCTGTTCCAAGAAGCAGTTAGAGCATTCATCACTCCAATGATTTCAACATTATCTATAATGACATTGGCTGATGATGGTTCAGAAGCAGAGGTTTTAGGACTGGGACTTTCTGTAATTGCACTCAACTTAGGAATGTATATTGCAGCACCTGCATTAATTGGATTCAAAATCAACAAAATTATCAAATCTAGAAAATAATCCAATTTCACTCTAGGTTATTATACTGAAACACATTGTGGTAATTCATGCATATTGAATATGAGGAATTTGAAACAGTTGAAGATCTTTTAATGTATATGGCATCTGCAGCTCCTCCCATGAAAAATACAATGCCAATTAATTCTTACAAAGGTTATATGATGTCATTTATTCCACTTAGTCCTGCAACTGGAGAAACATATCTCATGCTTTATGCAAAAGGTTCACTAGAATCAGGCATTTATGAATTTGATGTTGCATCAAAGTTATTCAAAAAAGTTGAAGGTGTTGAACGAGCAGACAAAGTTTACTTTATTTCTCTAACTCCAAAACGAAATACCATAGCTGATATTGCTATTGAAAATCTATAAAAATAGAATCCCCCCTTTTTGTGCCTAGGTTTGTGCTATGTTTGAAGAAGGTCTTGGTAATTATTCACGTTATGATTTGTTGCAAATTCCTTAAGATCAATACGTACAGCATAACTTTGTGACCATACCCAAAAGAAATCATTACAATGTAAAATTTTTGAAAGGATATGGTTTTTCAATCAAGGTAAAAGATTCTAAAATTATTCTAACAAACAATTATGATCCTTTCTCAAAACCAGAAATTGAAGAATGGTATGTCAACACAATGCCATACGAAAAAATAGTTCTTTCAGGTAAAGGATACATCTCAACTGAAGCATTGAGTTTGTTGTCTCAAAATAACAGAAATGTAATCTTATTGGACATATATGGAAAACCAACAACATTTCTCAATCCAGTAAGAGAATCTACAACGGCTACAAAATATAGAATTGCTCAATATGATACATTCAGAGATAAATCAAAAAGGGAATATCTTGCCACTCAAATTATATCCGCAAAGAAAAAATCTCAACTGCAATTACTTTACAAAATAGGAAGTACAATCGATACATTACCTGACAAAGAAGCTGCTGCAAGCAAAGCATATTTTGCAGAATATGCAAAATTTCTTCCAAAAAGGTTTGAGTTTCATTTCAGAAATCAATCATTTGGCACTGCCTTGAAAAGTGATGCTAAAGATATCATTAATGCACTGTTAAACTATGGCTATGCTGTATTAGCTGCTGAGATCTCAAAGTTTGTCAATGGAATAGGTTTGGATGCATATTGTGGATTCCTGCATAAAACTCACGGTAGTTTCCAGTCACTAGTTTATGATGTAATAGAGCCATTCAGGTGGATGGTAGATTATGCTGTGTTTAGTCTTGCCAATAATCAAAACTCAAGGCAGAGAATTTACCTCAAAGACTATGCACGTACTAGAGATGGGAATATTGTTTTGGATTATTCTCTTATCAAACGATTCTTAGAAAGACTAGAGCGAATATTTAGCAAAGAGAGACTATACAGGCTCAAGCACGGTCGGAAACGCTCTGATGGTCTTTCGATGTGTCAGGAGATAACGATTGCAAAACTGACTGTACAATCCCTTGCAGATTACTGCTGTGGTTATTCTGAGAGTTTTCTTGCAGATAACCCTTAGTCTTTCTCTTTCTTACTCTCCATAGTGCTCTGTTTGCTGTATCATCTCCAAAGTTTTGTCGTAAATTTCTCATCAATGTAGTACGAACTCTACCAAATCTCTCAATATCTTCTATAATTCGCTCTTCACACTCTAAATTTCCATCAATTATTCTTGTATTCTCTTCAAAGTTCTCCTCTTCTCTTGTATTATCCCAGAATTTTCTCATGTTTTTTAATGTGTGAATATAGTATTTGATCTTTTTAGATGTATAATGAATGAAGTTTTTCAAATTCTTTAAACTCATTTGATATAGAGTTTCTTAATACCAGTTGATCAAATTCATTTTTATCTTGTTTTTCAATATTAGAAAATATTTTTTTTAATTTAGATTGGGTTTTTTTTATTTTAGGCATTGCATGCAAAACATCTTTGTTTTTTGGATAAATCTCTATCAAATATTTCATGTTAAAACTGGTATAGTGTAAAATTGTAGTAAACGATACAAATTCTCTTGCTTTGTCAAAAATATCCATTGAGGGAAATTTTTTCTCCATTTCTTCTAGTCTCTTATAATGATAATCGATTCTTTGGGAATAACTTTGAACTAAATCATTTTCCAGTTTTTCAAAACCCAATTGTAAATAATACCACACTTTTTGTTTTTGTTCTGTATCTTTTTCCCTAAAAATTATTTTTCGTTCTAACATGACATTTAATGTGTTCTGAAAAGTTTTCCAAACAACAAACTGGTAAAACAACTTCGAGAGCAAATCAAAACAAAGATTGAGAGATTAGATGTTACTCCAGTCCCAGTTTCAAAAGATGTAAATCTGTCACGTTCCAGTAAACTCAAAAGATATCATCAATACATTCGATTAATCAGAGATAACTTTCCTGATTTGTCACATGCAGAAATTAGAAAACAGTTTGCAAAACGACGAAACCAAGAAGATGTCTCAATTCCGGATGCAGTATGGCAGAATCCATCCCCGTAACTGACTACAAGACTCTGGCAAAACTCTACACCAAGAAAAAACAAAACAGAGATCCTGCACAGTCTGAATTAAGAGAAATTTATGCACTAGACACTGAGACATGGCAGGGCGATATCTTTCTCATTGCAGACTCTGATGGTAGATTCTTGGATAAAATCACACCTGAATCAGTCATTTCATGGCTATTTTTCAAGAAATACGAAGGTTCTTGGTGCTTTTTTTACAATCTATCTTATGATGCAGAAGTTATTCTAAAACTACTTGGAACAGAACTATTCAGATACAAAAGAACTGGCAAACTTGAGTTTAATTTTGGAAAATACGGAATTGTCTACTATCCAAGCAAATGCCTCAAGATCACAGTAGGTCACCATAGTGTTATTTTCTATGACATTGCACAATTTTACCATTCTGATTTGGTTGATGCATATCAAAACAACATTGAAAAGTTATCAAAACAATATCTTGATTTCAAAAAGAAACGAAGTTCATTTTCTCCATCATACTATAGAAGAAACACAAATGCAGTAAGACAGTATTGCATTGATGATTGCATAAAGACAAAGAAACTATCAGAACATTGGATCAAACTATTTGATGATGCATTCTCGTTTTATCCTGCAAGGTGGTTATCCTCTGGATATCTAGCAGAGAAAGTTTTGATAAATAACAAAATAGACATTTCAAAGTTTGATTCTATTCCATATGAAATTCAAGAGATGGCATATCGAAGTTACTATGGAGGACGATTTGAAATTCTAAAACGTGGATTCATTGGAACTGGATATCTATACGATATCAACTCTGTATATCCATATGCAATGACACAAATTCCAGATTTATCTAAAGGTAAATGGATTAAAAGAAAAACAATTCACAAAGATTGGTTTCTTTAGGATTAGAGCAAATATTCCAGATTGTAAATATATTCCACCATTTCCTTTCGTTGGAAAAAATATTATTATTTTTCCATCAGGAGAATTTGAAACGTTTGTACTCTAGCAGAACTTCAAGCCTGTGAAAGTAAAACCTTCTACAGGATTCTTGAAAGTTATCAATTCATACCTGAATCTGATATTTATCCATACCGTGATTTTATAGAGAAATTGTATCAGAAACGAATGGAACTAAAACAACAAAATGATCCTATGCAATTACCAATCAAAATAATTCTAAATTCTATCTATGGAAAGACTGGACAGAATGTGAATCATAAGATTGGAAATTTGTTCAATCCTGTGATTTTTGCCTTTATCACTGGTTTTTGTCGTGCTCAATTGTACAATTTTGTGCGTAAATATGACATTGAGAAGAATGCGGTGTTCTTTGCAACAGATTCCATATGTACGACCAAGAAATTAGATGTAAATTCAACTGAACTAGGTGATTTTTCATTTGATAATAAGGCGGATGATGTTTTTGTGTTGCAAAATGGGTTCTATCGGTTTAATGGAAAGTGGAAGCAGAGAGGTCTAGGCAAGTTGGGAACTAGAGAAATAGAACATCTAGATACATTTGAAAGAGATGGGAGGTTGTACTACAGATTCAATGTGTTGAGGAATAATCGATTACGATCATCAATATTACAAGATAAGATTAGAGAAATTGGCAAGATAAAACCTGAAACTAGAGAGTTTAATTTGAATGCAGACAGGAAAAGGTTTTGGTTGGGAAGGATTGAATCAATGGACGATAGAATAATGAACGAGTCTACACCTTTGTTTTTGAATTATTTTTATGATAAATAATTCTATCAAAGGCATTTTCTGTAAAACTTCTTGTAAATAATTCAATTTGTCTTTTCTTAATCATTAATTCACCTAAGGATAGGCTTTTAGTTCTTTTCAAAGTAGGATCAATTGTATAATAAAAAACATTGTTATAGAACCAATACCAATCATGTCCTAATGCATTGCGTAAATGCTTGTCCAAATACTCATCAAATCCATGTTGAATTTGTTTTTTCTCTAATTTGAAAATTAATTGCCCTAACCCTTCTCGTCCTGTGATGGAAAAAAACTTTCTATCTAATGTCATTAAAAGATATTTTCTAAATAGTTCATAACCTCCTAAAACTCCTACAATGAATAATGATTGATACATATTCATAAAATCAGTTTCAGAAAAATCTAGACTTTTACCAAATTCTTTCAATTTTGTAAAATTTTTAGAAGTTATCGCATTTTCTAATTTCCATAAAGAAGTATTTGTAGAATTTAATCTCTCAGTAATTTTTTCAGTTAGTATGTCTTCTTCTATCGAAAGTGTCATTTTTAGGCAATTTTTTTCATATAATTTGTCAATGAATGAGATTGTAATTTTTTTGCTTCTATCATAAACTTCAACATCTTTACTTCCTTTAGGAATCATCACTTATCACTTCTAAATTAGTGAATGACAATGGCATATTTCAAAACATAGCACAAACCTAGGCACAAAAAGGGGGGATTCTATTTTTATTGAAAATCTATAATTTCTTAGTTTGAATTTTTGGTGCAGTTACTGATCTACTTCTAGCATATTTGTCAATAATCTCATCTGGAGTTCTACCATTAAACAGATCTTTGCAGAGCCCTCTGAGATATCTCATAATTGCCCACGTTCCAGCTTTAAGAATTCCGTACATGAATATTTTCATTGGTGGACCATACGTTTTATTTCTAAGAATAATTGGAATAATGTCATTAATTACACGCAAGTTATTTTCCCAACATTTCCAAAACAGTGTAAATTGTGCTTCATTCAAGTTTCCAAAGTGCATAGAATTCTTTTCACTAAAGTCCTGATAAAGTAATGGTGCTACCAAACCTCTAAAGTTCATTTTTCTAAAATCACTCATCATATCTATAGTATATTGAATATCATCAGGTGTTTCATCAGGCCAACCAATAATGATTGTTGCAGCTGGGAACCAATGATTTTCATTTAGAATTTTTGCCCCTTCTCTTACAACACTGCCCCATTCTTCAGGTGCAAATGGTTTTGTTTTAACTCCCAAGTGTTTCTTTACCATGTTTGGTGAAACTGTTTCAATTCCTAGATTAGTTGCAAGCCATCTTCCAGTTTTATCTTGTTCATTAACCTGTGAAATTTGTTGCATCAATAATGGATCTGCTGCAACTGCCGAAAATGTCATATGTGTTGTGCCAATAAAGTTTGCACCTAGTCCTTTGAGTCCTTTCCATAAATCAACTATGGCGTCTCTATTTGGAACAAAGTCTCTGTTATCACATCCATAAAGTAACATTTCATCTGAATGTAACCAAATTGAATCAAATCCATAGTCTAAGTTAGTTTTTGCTTCATGTTGTAATCTTTCTAGTGGAAGATCTTTCTTTGATCTCTTGTTTACATCACAAAAGTCACATCCTCTTCCACAGCCACGCATCGCTTCAATCAATGAATTGATAGTAGGACCTTCGATAACTGGAATATTTTCAAGATTTCTTACAAAGCAATGCATTAGTTCTGGTGCATCATTTTTTTCTAAATCTTGGAACAAATCTACAGCTAATTCATCAGCTTCTCCGACAACTACTGTATCAATTCCATGTATTTTCATTCTATCTGATTTAGCTAACTCCCATGCACCATTTCCGCCAACTACAACTTTGAAATCATATTTCTTTTTGAGTTGAATAATGCTGGCACACATTTTTTTAAATTTCATTGCAACATAAGATAATTTTTCTGGAGACATTGTTGTTGTAACTGGAGCCATTCCTAATGGATCCATTACATTGATTCCTACAACTTTGGTATCTGATCCAATTGATTTTTGCAGCATTTCAGGATGAGCCATGAAGACATCTTCTCTTTTGTATCCTCCTTGAATCAATGAACTTTCAATTCTTCTTAGTCCCACTTGAGCAACTTTAACTTCACCTGTAATTGGATCAGTTTCTACTGATGGACAAAACACTTTGTCAAAAACCCATTCAGGTAACACTTCGTATGGCCCACATGCAATAAACCCATAAAGAAAATTTCCTCGATAATTTGTCATTAAACTACGATCAGCAGTAAGTACAACACGTTTGCCAGCCAATTACCCAACTTCGTTAAAGTATTCTATATATCATTTACGAGGTGGATTAGTCCTGAAATTCTATGGTTTATTTTTTTTGATTGCTCTATTTGCAATGTTTGCTGCTATTCCTCCTGCTGCAATACCATTATCGATATTTACCACAGATAATCCTAAAGAACAACTTTGAAGCATTGATGCAAGAGCTGCAATTCCTTTTTCTCCATATCCATATCCTACAGACGTTGGAATTCCTATGATTGGAATATCAACTAAAGTTGAAACTAGAGTAGCTAAAGCACCTTCCATCCCTGCAGCAACTATTATGCAATCCACATCTTCATTTATCATTTTTTTTAAAATCGGGAAAACCCTCTGAATTCCTGCAATTCCAACATCATAACTTGTAATGCATTTACAATTCATTGCCTCGCACATCAATCTAGATTCTTCAGCTACCCCTATATCTGAAGTACCTGCAGTCATAATTCCAATTTTCCCTCCATGGAATTTAATTGGTTTTTTAAATAGTAACAATGATGATGAATTTTTTCCAGTTTTTATTTTCACCTTTAATCTCTTTGAGAATACTAAAATTTTTGGATAATCTTTTCTCTTAATTCTAGAAATGATTACTGAATTTGTTTTTTCTAAAGTTTTCTTAGTAATTTTTTTAATCTCATCTAATTCTTTTGTTTCAGCAAAAATTACTTCTGGAATTCCTCTTCTTTTTCTTCTGTTAATGTCAATTTTGGCAAATCCCTCTACTTCTTCAATTGAATAAAGTAATAGTAACTTTTTTGCAATATTTATTGAAATTTTTCCTTCTTTTAATGACTCTAAAATTTCATGAATTTCCACTGATGATTTTTCTTTGTTAGTATAAAAAAAGGCTTAGATCTCAATACTAGAGATGGCACTTTTCACGCTTTCAACACCTTTATCAAATATTTGCTTTTCTTCATCATTTAGATCTAATTCAATAATTTTTTCTACGCCTTTTTTACCAATAATTGCTGGAACTCCTATTGTTACATCCGAATGATCATATTCTCCATCAAGATATGTTGCAACTGGCATGACTTGTTTTCTATCTCTTACAACTGATTCGATAATTGCAGAAATTGCATTTCCTGGAGCATGTACTGTGGCACCTTTTAATTCAATTACTTTGGCAGCTACTTGTTTTGTATTAACAATTAATCCGTCTAGTTTTTCTTTTGGAAGAAAAGATGATAATGGAATTCCTGATACTGTTGAAAATCTTGGTAATGGTAACATGTTTTCTCCATGTTCACCAATAACTAAAGCCCTTATGGAATCGCGAGAATGTCCAGTTGCTTCATGAATAAATTGTCTAAATCTTGATAAATCCAGCATTCCTCCCATTCCAAATACTCTACTTTTGTCAAATCCCGAGACCTTGTATGTAACGTATGCCATTGGATCAAGTGGATTTGTAACTGGAATTAACATAGAGTCATCTGCATATTTTTTCACATTTTCAACTACGCTTTTTACAACTGAAGCATTAATTTTCAAAAGATCCATTCTAGTCATTCCTGGCTTTCTTCCAGAACCAGCTACCACTACAACTACGTTTGAGCCCTTTATATCTGCAAAATCATTAGACCCCTTTACTTCAACATCTATTCCTTGTTCTGATAACATATGATTGATATCCATTGCTTCTCCTTGAGGAAGTCCTTTGGCCACATCTAGTAATAATATTTGATCGTCTAATCGTTTTAATGCTGAAAACAATGCTGCATCTCCGCCTACTTTACCTGAACCAATTATTGTAATCATGAAAATCGATGTAAATTTTGAATAATTAAATCTAATGAAATTCCTAAAATATTAGTCGAATTTATAAGCATTTTTGATAATTTTTAATCATGGTTATTGTAATTGATCCACAAATTGCTGGTATATCTGGTGATATGCTTCTATGCTCATTAGTGGATTTAGGAGCTGATAAAAATAAAATAATTGATGGAATTAAAAAGTCTGAAAAATTCCTTTCAAATTCTACGATAAAAAAAATTGATTTTGAAAAAATTCAAAAACATGGAATTGAATCTTTACAACTGATTTTAGAAATTAATGAAGATGGTCATGAAAGAAAGGGTTCAGAAATTAAAAACGCAATTATTGACTCTTCAAAACAAATTCATTTTTCTGAAAAAGCAAATTCCTTTGCTAAATCTTGCATTGATACTCTAATTTTATCGGAATCTAAAATTCATGGTATTTCTGAAGAATCAGTTCATTTTCACGAGGCATCAAGCATTGATACTCTAGTAGACATCATTGGAATTACAATTGCATTAGAGGATTTGGGATTGTTTGATGAAAAAATAGTTTGTTTACCTGTTGCTGTAGGTGGAGGTTCTGTCACCTTTTCGCATGGAACCATGTCCAATCCTGCAAGTGCCATCCTTGAGATTTTTAAAAATTCTAATTTAATGATTACAGGAAATGATGCAAATGAGGAACTTACAACCCCTACTGGAGCCTGTATTTTAGTAAATTTGGTCCATGAATCGGTAAAATATTATCCTTCAATGAAAGTAGAATCTATTGGATATGGGGCAGGTCAAAAAGACTTTGAATCATTTTCTAATGTTCTAAAAATTATTAGAGGTTCTGAAAATAATTTTAAAATCGATTCTGTAAAAATACTTGAAACAAATGTAGATGATATTTCAGGAGAAATTTTAGGAAATTTAATTGAGAAAATCATGCAAAAAGGAGCTCGAGATGTATCTATTTACAATGGAATCACAAAGAAAGGAAGACCTACAAATCTTGTATCTATAATTTGTACTGATGACACTCTTGATAAAATAGTTGATACACTAGTGTTGGAAACTGGAACTTTGGGAATTAGAATTTCTGATTCTAATAGATTTACAGTTCCTAGATCAAGTCATCAAGTTTCTTTATCTTTGAATGGTAATACATTTGATGTAAATTACAAACAATCTTCATTCAAAGGGAAAGTTGATTTTAAAATAGAATTTGATGATCTAAAGAAAATTTCCAATATTATTGATAAATCGATTAAAGAAACAGACGCATTACTGAGAAAAAAAATTGAACAATTGGAGATGAACAATGACAACTCTTGAAAATCTTGAAAATTGGTTTGAGGATAAAAATAAAGCGATGATTGCTCTTTCTGGAGGTGTTGATAGTGCACTAGTTGCATACGCTGCATTTCAAAAACTAGGAACTTCTGCAATTGCGGTAACTGCTGATTATAAAACTTTGTCTGCAGAAGAACTTGATACTGCTAAACAGATTTGTTCAGAGATTGGAATTGAACAAATCCTTTTGGATTATAATGAACTTGAAAATGAAGATTTCGTAAAAAATGACTCTAATCGATGTTTTCATTGTAGATTGGAATTAGGAGATCATTTGATTGAATTAGCAAAAAAGCATGATGTAGATGTGATTGTTGATGGGACAAACATTGATGATTTAGGTGATTTCAGACCTGGAATTAAAGCATTAAAACAAAATGGAATCAGAAGTCCTCTTGTAGAGACAAATTTTTCAAAATCAAAAATTAGGGAAACTGCCAAAATGATAGGATTATCTGTGTTTGATAAACCAGCAAATTCATGTCTTGCATCAAGAATTCCTTGGGGGCAACGAGTAACTATAGAAAAATTAACTCGAATTGAGTTTGGTGAAACTATAGTAAAACAACTTACAAATGTAAAACAAGTACGAGTACGTGATATAGATGGTTCTGCAAGAATTGAAGTTGAGAAAGAAATGATTTTTCAAATTGATGATGTCACTTTGAATCAAATTACTGAAAAACTAAAGATGATTGGTTTCACTTCTGTTGAAGTTGATCAAGAAGGGTATAAACCAGGAAAAATTAATGTGATTGCAGATTGATTTATCTGGATAATGCAGCATCAACTCAAATTCATGAAGATGTTTTAGATTCAATGTTACCTTATCTTAAAGAACACTATGGTAATGCATCATCCATTCATAGATATGGTAGATTGGCACACAAAGCCATCGAAAAAGCCAGAAAACAAATAGCTTTGTTGATTAATGCTGAACCTTCTGAAATTCTGATAACATCTGGAGGAACAGAATCAAACAATACGGTTCTAAGAGGAATGTCTATGAACAAAACTTGTAATCATATTGTTACATCCTCAATTGAACATGATGCAATTTTAGAACCTTGTAAACAGCTAGCAAAAAATGGATTAATTATTGATTATCTACCTGTTGATAAATTTGGAATGGTTGATCCATCAGAATTCAAAAATCATCTATCTGAGAGCACTTGTCTTGTTTCGATAATGTTTGGGAATAATGAGGTTGGTACTGTACAAAAAATTTCTAAACTTGCTAAAATATGTAATGAAAAAAAAATTCTATTTCATTCAGATGCTGTTCAGGCAGTTGGTAAGATTCCTATCGATGTTAAAGAATTAGGTATAGATTTGCTCTCAATTTCATCTCATAAACTTCATGGCCCAAAGGGAATAGGTGCATTATATATCAAAAATAGCATCAAAATTAATCCTGTAATTTTGGGAGGCGGTCAAGAAAATGGATTACGTTCTGGAACTGAAAATGTTGCAAATATTGTTGGATTTGGAAAAGCCTGTGAAATTGCAAAAAATAATTTGGATAAAAATATATTATATGTAAAAAAACTGCGAGATTTACTAGTTGACAAAGTATTGACTGAAATTCCTGAAGTAACTCTAAATGGTGATCCTAGATCAAGATTACCAAATAATGCACATTTTACATTTCTTGGTGTTAATGGAGAAGATCTGATTATCAAGCTTGACGAATATGGAATTGCAGCTTCGACAGGTTCTGCGTGTTCTGTTAATACTCAAAAGGCTTCTCATGTTTTACAGGCAATGGGATTTTCTCATGAACAGATAACTGGTTCTTTGAGATTGACTATGAGCATATTCAATAATGAAAAGGAAATTGAAGAAACAGTAACTTCTCTTAAAAAAATAGTTGAAGAACTAAGATCATTTTCTCCTTTCAAAGAGAAATATTCTTTTTCTAAAATCTAAATGCTAATTTGAAATTTATTTTTAGCAACTAAAATCGTCGTCATAATTCCAACAATAAAAATCATCATCACAATTGTTCCAAACTCAGGAACAACATAAGTTCCAATAATCTCAATATCTGAGTCCCCTTGCTCAAAATTAATCGTTATTACTCTAGAATCTGCAAGCACTACTGATTCTTGATATGCTACTTCTATCCCATCAATTAATATGATAAACGTGTCATCTTTACCATCTTGTTTTTCTGCACCTATGAATTCTCTAGGTAAATCTAGTGTTATTGTTCCTTCATCTATTGCATCAATTTGAACTATCACTGCAAAAATGTCAGAATCTACAATCATGTTTTTTACAGTACCACCTTGGATGGTATACTCTACATCAAATGTTCCGTGACTTCCTGCATCTACTTCATAAGGCTCTGTTGTTACAGTTGCCTCTGATTTTGGAGTATATGAAAACCCAGTTTCAATTTGGTGTTCTTGGTATGATGCTATGATTATATATTCTCCAGATTTTTTCCATAATGCTCCTTCTGCCAGGAATGTTTTTGTGAAACTACCATCTTGCGCTACTGTGATTTGTGCAATATCTACCAAATTCCCTTCATTAAATAATTGTAATATTAATGGTGTTTCACCTATTACTATATTCACATTTCCCGAAATTACAATTGCGTCTCCTTCATCATAATGATTATCATCTGTTTGAATTGAAATTAATGATTCTTGTGCAAATGCTGTTCCTGTAGAAATTGTTAACACTATTATGAATCCATAAAATATTCTTAAATCCACAAATTTCAAAATACTTGTTTGTATATTTCCTTTACTATTAAAAAATGAAAAAATGAAAAAAGTTGTGTAACTTTTAGTATCTTGGTATAATACTTAGTCTTGATTTTGCAGATATTGCAATAATTGAGATAATTGCTACTGCTAGAATCATTGATGCGATTGTACCAAATTCTGGAATCACATAGGTACCAATTATTTCAATTGTTTCAGCACCTGCTGGGAACATGATTGTTACTTTGTTTGCAACAATTTCAACATCATCCCATTCTTCTCCGTCAACTAGTACCATGAAGATACCGTCTTGGACTGTTGTTGATGGGGATACTATCAATGTTCCATCATCTTCGGCGTTGATCATAATGACAATTGAATTGTCATTAGTATTGAGCATTGCACTTGTTACCTTTCCACCTGAAATGCTAAATGGCACACATTGACCACTTGTAGACAATTCATTAGCACCACACTGTTTGTCTGGTACTGTTGGTGTATTGTAGTTTGGTGTAAATGCAACTCCACCAGTTAATTCAACTTTGACACTGTTACTTTTTTCAGCACTGCCATAGTTTGCTTTAATGGTGTAGGTACCGTCGTATTTCCACATTGCACCTGCTGTGTTTAGGGTTGTCTCAAAACTACCATCTTCTGCTACGGTGAGTTGATCAATTGTAACAATAGAGTTTAGAGGACTAATCACAGTAATTGTAACTGGAAATCCAGATGTATTTGCTACTTGACCTTCTATCATAATTATATCATTATGACCATAATCTGTTTTGTCTGTCCAAACAGATACAGGAATTGTATCCATGAGTTCTTGTGATGCCATTGCTCTTGCATCTTCCATGGATTCAATATATGCTGGATTCTGTGCAGCATATGCTGATGACATAGTTAGAGTTCCGACTGCAGTCAATAAGGCTAGTAGCGCGAACGACGTACGATTGTTCATCTTGTTGCGATTTGCATTTGTCTCTATTTATGTATATTTAAAAATGGTTCTGTCAAGTTAGCTTGGGTAAATTATGTGAAAAATGAGATCGATGAATATACAGATACCATGTTACAACTTACAGATAACGAACAAGGAGTAATTCTATGTCCTGATTGTATAACAAAAAAATTATTGGTTTAATTTCGCATTTTGAATAATTGTAATCCATTTGTTTAATCCCTCAATTTTGATTCCTGCTTTCTCACTTGGAGTCATTCCATCAATACCCATGTGAGGTCTAACATAATTGTGGAAAATCTGCATACCTGTAAGAATAGGCGAATCATCGGTTTTTAGAGAACGCATTACTTTCTCACGGTCTCTTATCTCATTGTTGAGACGTTCCATTTTGTTCGTATTTTTGTCACCTTTGAAGTGAATATGTCTGATATGTTCTACCTTGTCTTTTTTGTAATTTGAATACCATTCTTTCTTATGGGCTTGCATGAAATTCTTAGCCCCATCTGAAAGTAAGACTTTGGGTTTCTTACCTGCTCTGACTTGACTGTTTTTGAATAATGGTCTTACATCTTCGGTATACTTTGTTTTTGCCACTTGTGAGGCAATCCAAAATCTTGAGGAATCATCAAGCATGGCATAGAGATATTTTCTATCTCCTTTGATTTTCAAGAAAATCTCATCACAGTACCATTTGTCTGAAACTTGAGGGGTTATGGATTCAAGATAAGTCTCCATTAATCCAATGTATTTTTTGATCCAGTTATGGATAGTTTGGTGTGTCACTTCTACGCCAAAGAGTTTCATGAAATCGACAACATGGCGTAATGATTCCCCGTTAAAGTAGAGATTCATACTTGCTGTAATTGCTTGTGGTGTGACTCTCATCTTCTCAAATCCAATATTGATTGAGAACTTTCGTTTACAGTCTTTGCATTGAAAAGTTTGGATTGAATAATTTTTGTTTTTTCTCAATCCTTTCTTTATGATGTGATTAGATTCACAGAACTTGCAACCGTTAATCTCTACTGGATTGATGATTACTTGTTTCTGTTTTACATCTTCAATGTATTTTCTAATTCCTTGATTAATCTCAACTGAGATTGAATGCTTACAATTTGTTTTTCTGAATGTTGAGTAAGGACAGGAACAAATGAATCCTGATTCAGTAGATATAACATCATACCATTTGTCTGATGATTGTGATTTTACTTGGAAAGTATGATTATCTATTTGTTTAATTTGGTTATTTTTTTCAATTATTTTTTGTGCTTTTGTTTCACGGTTAGTCATATCTACGTATATACAATATCTACGTAGATATATTAACTTTACTTAACTACGTAGATACCTTTAATACGTAGATATGACGATTTTGATTATTGCCTAAGTGGAAAAAAGATGCTAAAGAATTTACTGTTAGTGTTAATTTTAATGAAAATCGAGGATATCAAAGTTCTATTCCTAAACCTATCATGGAAGCGTTAGGAGATCCAAATTTTGTAAAATTTGTCCTGAAAGGAAAAAATACGGTTGAAATCAAAGCAGATAGTCATAATACTTGAAACTATTTTGGGTATTATGCTAATTCAGAGATTTCCTTTCTTCGGGATGATAATTCATCTCTATAATCTACAAAGTATGTTTTACGTGCTTCCTTATCCAAAGACGCTCTGAAATAATCATTTGACAACCAATCAATATGCAATAAAATATCTTCTATCTTACGTTTGTCTTTTTCTGTTTTTTTATGAAGTTGTAAACTATAATTAAAAATGGTATCGTGGATTCGCCTCAATTTTTCCGAATCCCTTTCCAAAAATGAATTTATTTTTCTTAATTGATCTTCTTCGTTTTCAGGGATTTGTCCGAGTAACTGTATATTGTATTATAGATTTTTTGTGCTTTTTTACAATATTCATTAATTGCATTCCAATTCATTTTATCACTTTTTTGTTTTTTATTTTCATTTACTTTGTAAATATAACATGCTATAAGACCCCCAATTACGGAACTAACGATAATAGAAAGATACGAATCTGCAAATTGAGTTGAAATTGATGAAAATATGTCTGCCATCATTCTATATACCGCATCAAACATTATGAAGTTTCCTTATCGTCCATTTATGAAATCCATGCAGAACCCGTAGATAAAATCAGTCCATTCATTAATTGCTGAGTCTTTGTGTAACCAGAATGAAAAGTCTGGATTGATGTGTACTTTAATAGGGGTTCTTTCTTCAACATTCCTTAATCCTCTACATTGTTTTAATTCAATAATGAATCCGATAGAACGTGCTGATTGTTCAAATGTTTTTCTTAATGGGTGTTGTTCTGCGGAATCATTGACTAGTCTAAAATCTAATTCATAGTATGGTAAACCTTGACCTTCTTGTGTTCCATGTTGAATTATGATGGGTGTGCTTCATCCGAAGTTAAGAGTAACTTAACTACAGTGTTATCCTCATGTTCTGCTCTTAATCTATCTATTAGAGTAAAAATTTGTTCATTTGATATACTAAAGCCATTTTCTTCAGTTTCAATAAAATTTTCCCAATCTCTATGATTATCTTGTATTGTCGATACTATATTTCGTAAAACTAACGATCTAAATTTGGAAGTTCCATAAAGGATTATTATTCTGTTATCTAAATCAATTACGAAGCCAAAAAAACGTCTCTCACCATTTAATTCTACGAGAACCATATCTCCACTTATCGAATTTCCATTTGGTTCATGAATGTGAATGTCCTCAGTACGGGTAATTTCCATATTTTGTAATCTTGGTTGGATAACATCCATTCCCAACCTTGTTCTGTATCGATATATTTTGGCAGATCAAGGCACAATTTTATCATAATTTGTGTTCTTTTTATGATTTTCGTATTTTCTTATTGATACTGATCGTTTGTATTTAGGTCTCGAATTTGACAAAAGAAAATTACAAGTCAAAGCCTTGTTGACTTTACAGAGCCTTAAAAATAGAAAAAAGTTGTATGAACTTAGTATCTTGGAATAATGCTAAGCCTTGATTTTGCAGATATTGCAATAATTGAGATAATTGCTACTGCTAGAATCATTGCTGCGATTGTACCAAATTCTGGAACTACGACTCCATCTAAGATATCTACTTCAGATGAAGCAGTATATTTTGGATCGTCAAATTGTTGTACAGTTACAGTGTAAAAACCATCTTGTTTCCATAATGATCCACCCACTGTAATTTCAGCAGCGAAATTCCCATCAAGCATTGGTGATATTTGATCAATTGTTACCACATTCCCATTTGGTGCTGTTACTGTTAATGTAATATCTTGACTTACTCTATCAGTTATTCCGGTAACTTCAAACATTGTAGAACCATTCTCGATAATTATTGCATCAAGGAAAAGTCCTGCATCTGCAGCAGCATTGTTTAGGTCAGGTGCTGTAAAAATTCCTGTTTCTAAATTAGATTCAGTTACAGAAGTTCTTTCAGTCATACCATTTGCTACTTCAACAAGTACTTTCAAAGTATACAATGAATTTGATCCTATACTTTGCATTGCCTGGATTTCATAAAATCCATCTTCAGTCCATGTTGGTCCTACTTTGAATTCTTTTACAAAATCTCCGTCATCATTGGGTGATATTTGTCCAATTGCGACAACGTTATTTCCACTTGGGGACGTTACTCTAAAAGTAACATCTGTAATGTCTGAAACTGTTTTACCTGTGAGGGTAATTGTGTCTGATCCTTTATCGGCTGTTGCCGTAATGGACATTCCAAGACTTTGAGCAAAAGCATCTTGTTGAATTGAAGTCATTGAAACTAATGACAATACCATAAGGGCTATTGCCATTGATGTTGTAGAACGTTTAAAATTCATGCTAATTTCACCCAGCATTATTGCTATTTATGTATATTTAAAAATAGAAAAAAAGATGAAATTTAGTATCTTGGAATAATACTAAGTTTTGATTTTGCAGATATTGCAATAATTGAGATAATTGCTACTGCTAGAATCATTGCTGCGATTGTACCAAATTCTGGAACTACAAATGTACCGATTATTTCGATCTCTTCAGCACCTGCTGGGAATGCTATGGTGAGTATTCTATCAGTTGATGATATAGTTTCCTCAAAGTCTACTTCTTCTCCATCAATTAAGATGAAAAAGTCATCATCTTCACCATTAATTGTTGCATCCAACACAGATCTAGGGATTGTGAGTGTAAGTAATCCATCGTTTGTAGTATCAATAGATACGATTAGTGAATTTGCATCCACGTCAGGCATAATACTTAGTAGTTTTCCGCCTGTAATTTCATATCCTATCAAATCACTAGAACCTGAAACTGAAACTGTTGTGTCAGTTATTTCAGAAACCTCAGTTGGTGGTGTAGCTGTAGATCCTCCGAATTCAAATGTTGTACTTGCTGCATTATTTTTGTTGTCTCCATATTGGACAGTAATTGTATACGTGCCATCATTTTTCATTAATGATCCCCCTGCTGCAATAGTGGTACTAAATTTTTTATCTGCACCCACAGTAAGTTGACCAATGTAAACAATAGCCAAGTCTGATTTCACTGTAATCGTAAGTCCATAACCTCCCAGAAGTTGAGCTACTTCACCTGTAACTAGGATTGTCTCTCCCTCAGAATATGATGGTTTGTCTGTAGCGATTACAACAGAACTTTGTCCAAATGCTGGTGCCATACCAATACTTGCAATTAAAATTGCAGATAAGGCAAACACTGCTAGTTGAGATTTCATTATTTTTACGCCCAGATTTGGACTATTTAAGGTTGTGAAAAAATTTGTTGACAAAATAGAAAAAAGACTGATTTATCGCAAATTTCAAATTACATATATATTAACCCGAGCGTGAATTTTTGATAGTTTGTATGTTTTCATTAGTATTACATGTAATGTTCGACGTGGGGGTTTCTAAATGGCAACTAAGAAAAATCAAGTCCTAGTTCCTGATCACGTTTATGTTCCAAAACATGAAATTATTCCTAAACAAGAAGCTGAAGAAGTTTTAAAAAAATATAATTGTAAACCCACTGAATTACCGTTAATCTTTGTAAACGATCCTGCAATTTTGGGACTTGGTGTAAAACCTGGAGATATGATTAAGATCACTCGAAAAAGTCCAACAGCTGGCGAAAGTCTCTATTATCGATACGTGGTGGAAATCTAAATGGTAGATCCTTCAACCAAACGTTGGCCTGTAATTCAAGATATCTTGAAACGTGAAGGAATTGCACGTCAACATCTAAACTCTTTTGATGAATTTTTAGAGCGAGGTCTTCAAAGTATCATAAATGAAGTTGGCCAAATTGATATTGAGAATGCTGAATATCCTTACAAGATTCAACTAGGTAAAGTCAAACTACAACAACCAAGAATGATGGAACTAGACGGTTCAATTACTCACATTACTCCAGCTGAGGCAAGATTGAGAAATGTCTCCTATTCTGCACCCGTAATGATGGAGGCAAGTGTTGTAGAGGATGGAAAAATTTTGGAATCTAGATTTGTCCATATTGGAGACGTACCAGTTATGGCAAAATCCAATGCATGTATTTTACATAATTTCTCTTCTCAAAAATTAATTGAACATGGTGAAGATCCAAATGATCCTGGTGGTTACTTTATCATTAATGGTTCAGAACGTGTCATTGTTGGATTAGAAGATCTTTCTTACAACAAAATAATTGTCGATAGAGAAACTGTAGGTGGAAATATTGTTTTCAAAGCTAAAGTTTATTCTTCAATTGTTGGTTATCGTGCAAAACTAGAACTTGTCATGAAAAATGACGGATTAATTGTTGCCCGAATTCCTGGTTCTCCAGTTGATATTCCTGTTGTTACATTAATGAGAGCGCTTGGATTAGAATCTGATAGGGAAATTGCATCTGTAGTCTCATTAGTTGATGATATTCAAGATGAACTTGAAGGCTCTTTTGAAAAAGCAGGCGATGTGCCAACATCAAAAGATGCCATTGTCTATATCAGTAAAAGAATTGCTCCTGGAATGTTAGAAGAATTTCAAATAAAACGTGCTGAAACTCTACTTGATTGGGGACTCTTACCACACTTGGGCAAACATCCTGAAAACAGAAAAGAAAAAGCACAATTCTTGGGTGAAGCTGCTTGTAAATTATTAGAACTAAAACTTGGATGGATTATTCCTGATGATAAAGATCACTATGGAAACAAAGTCATCAAATTTGCAGGACAAATGTTAGCTGATTTGTTCAGAACCGCATTTAGAAATTTGGTTAGAGACATGAAATATCAATTGGAGCGTTCAGGTCAAAAACGTGGAATTAATGCAGTTGCTGCAGCAATTCGTCCTGGAATAATTACTGATAAACTAAACAATGCTATTGCAACTGGAAACTGGGGCCGAGGACGTGTAGGTGTTACTCAATTACTTGATAGAACAAATTATCTTTCAACAATTAGTCATCTTAGAAGAATTCAATCCCCTCTAAGTAGAACACAACCAAACTTTGAAGCAAGAGATTTGCACGCTACACACTTTGGAAGAATTTGTCCAAGTGAAACTCCTGAAGGATCAAACTGTGGTTTAGTAAAAAATCTAGCCCTATCTGGAATCATCTCAGTAAATGTACCAAACGAGGAAATTGTAGAAAAACTCTATGATCTTGGAACAGTTCATTTCTTTGATGCAAAAGAAGATTTGAAGAAAGATGGAACTCGTATATTTGTAGATGGTCGTTTAATTGGTTATTATAAAGATGGCGGAGAACTGGCCGAGTCACTCAGAGAATTACGAAGAAACTCAAAGATTCATCCTCATGTTGGAGTATCATTTCATAAATCTGAAATCGAAGGCTCAACAAGAAGATTATATGTTAATTGCAATGCCGGTCGAGTTTTACGTCCATTAATTATAATCAAAGATAACAAACCATTACTAACTGCAGAATTATTAGATAAAATTTCAAAGAAACTACTCTCTTGGACTGATCTTTTGAGAATGGGTATTTTAGAAATGATTGATGCAAACGAAGAAGAAAATTGTTATGTTACTTTGGATGAAAAAGATGCAAAAAAGCATACACATTTGGAAGTATTCCCACCAGCAATTTTAGGTGCAGGAGCTTCAATCATTCCGTATCCTGAACATAACCAATCTCCAAGAAATACATACGAGTCTGCAATGGCAAAACAAAGTTTAGGATTTTCAACACCAATGATGAATACCAGTACATACGTTAGACAGCACTTTATGCTATATCCTCAAGTTCCAATTGTAAATACAAAAGCAATGAAACTCTTAGGATTAGAAGATAGACCCGCAGGTCAGAATTGTGTTGTTGCAGTATTGCCATTTGATGGTTACAACATTGAAGACGCTATTGTACTGAGTAAATCCTCTGTTGATAGAGGTCTTGGTAGAACATTCTTCTTTAGAATTTATGATGCTGAAGCCAAACAATATCCTGGTGGAATGCGTGATAGCTTTGAGATTCCAAACGCTGAAGATAACATCAGAGGTTACAAAGGAGAACGTGCATATAGATTACTTGAAGATGATGGAGTAGTTGCATCAGAAGCTCCAGTTAAAGGCGGAGATATTTTGATTGGAAAAACTAGTCCCCCACGATTCATGGAAGAGTATAGAGAATTCGAATCATCTGGTCCATATAGACGTGATACTTCAATCGGTGTAAGACCATCTGAAACTGGCGTTATTGATACAGTTGTCATGACTCAATCAAATGAAGGTGGAAAAATGTACAAAATTAGAGCAAGAGATATGAGAATTCCAGAAATTGGTGATAAATTTGCATCAAGACATGGACAAAAAGGTGTTCTAGGAATTTTAGCTAAAGCAGAAGATTTACCATATACTGCAAGTGGAATGTCTCCTGATGTTTTGATTAACCCACACGCATTCCCTTCAAGAATGACTGTCGGAATGATGATGGAGTCTATCTGTGGTAAATCTGCAGCATTACGTGGAAAAAGATTTGATGGTTCTGCATTTGTTGGAGAGAAAATGCCTGAAGTCAAAGAGGTAATGGATGCACATGGTTTTGAATATTCTGGTAAAGAAACAATGTATGATGGAAGAACTGGAAAATCATTCCCAGTAGATGTTTTCATTGGAGTTGTATACTATCAAAAATTACATCATATGGTTGCAGATAAAATTCATGCAAGAGCTCGTGGACAAGTTCAGATGTTAACTAAACAACCAACTGAAGGAAGAGCACGAGGTGGTGGATTGAGATTTGGTGAAATGGAAAGAGATTGTTTGATTGCTTATGGTGCTTCAATGATTCTTAAAGATAGATTGTTAGACGAGTCTGATAAATCTGATATTTTTGTATGTGAGAGATGCGGACTAGTTGCATATCATGATGTTAAACAACGAAAATACGTTTGCAGAGTTTGTGGTGATAAAGCCAAAGTATCTTCTGTATCTGTAGCTTATGCATTCAAACTACTCTTACAAGAAATGCAGAGTCTTAATGTTGCACCAAGATTGTTAATCAAGGAGAAAATCTAGAATGTCTGTTCAAGCAATTAAAGCAATTGATGGAATCCGATTTTCAGTATGGTCTCCAACTGAAATTAGAAAATATTCGGTAGCTGAAATTACTGCTCCTGAAACATATGATGAAGATGGAATGCCAGTTCAAGGAGGTCTTATGGATGGTAGATTGGGAACCCTTGAGCCTGGACAAAAATGCCTAACCTGTGGAAATACTGCTGCAAGATGTCCTGGACACTTTGGACACATTGAACTTGCAGAACCAATTTTACATATTGCCTTTATTGATAACATCTACAAATTATTACAATCAACATGCCGTTCTTGTGCAAGACTCAAAGTTCCACAAGATGATTTAAATGCATTTAAAAAAATTAAAGACAAACATGCCGCTTACACTGTAGTTTCACAAAAAAGAATTCCTGAACAAATAATAGAAAAAGCAAAAAAAGCAAAGGAATGTCCACACTGTGGAAAAACACAATATGAGCTAGTATTTACGAAACCGACAATCTTTGTAGAGAAAACTGAGATCGGTGAACATAGATTATTACCAATTACAATTAGAGAAAGATTTTCACAAATCTTGGATGAAGATTTATCATTATTATCTTATGATCCTATAACTGCAAGACCAGAATGGTTTATCCTTCAAGCATTACCTGTCCCACCAGTGACTGTTAGACCTTCAATCATTCTTGAAACCGGAATTAGATCTGAAGATGATTTGACACACAAAATGGTAGATATCATTAGAGTTAATCAAAGACTAAAAGAAAGTAAAGAAGCAGGTACTCCACCATTAATTGTGCAAGACTTAGTTGACCTGTTACAGTATCACTCTACAACATATTTTGATAACGAAGTTTCTGGAATTCCACAAGCACACCACCGCTCTGGACGTCCACTTAAAACATTAACTCAACGACTAAAAGGAAAAGAAGGAAGATTTAGAGGCTCATTATCTGGAAAGAGAGTTGATTTTTCAAGCAGAACTGTAATCTCACCTGATCCTAATTTGGATTTATCCGAAGTTGGAGTTCCTGAACAAGTTGCTATGAAATTAACTATTCCTGAAATTGTTACTGAATGGAACATTGAAAGAATGAGAAAATTAGTAATTAATGGACCTGAAACATTCCCAGGTGTAAACTATATCGTAAGACCTGATGGTGTAAAGATTAGATTAGATTTCGTAGAAGACCGCTCTACAATTGCTGAAACACTAGAAATTGGTTATCTCATTGAAAGACATCTTGCAGATGGTGACATTGTAATGTTCAACAGACAACCATCACTGCACCAAATGTCTATCATGGCTCACTATGTCAGAGTACTTCCAGGTAAAACTTTCAGATTACATCCTTCTGTTTGCCCACCATACAACGCAGACTTTGATGGTGACGAGATGAACCTTCACGTTCCTCAAAGTGAGGAAGCAAGAGCAGAAGCAATTCTCTTGATGAGAGTTCAAGATCAATTAATTTCACCAAGATATGGTGGCCCAATTATTGGAGCACTAAGAGACTTTGTAACTGGTGCATATCTTCTAACTAAAGATGACACTATTTTATCTGTTCAAGAATTTTCAAACTACGCCATGCTTGGTGGTTACACTGAACCACTTCCAAAACCTGGAACCAAAACAAAAGACGGACCTGCATATACAGGAAAACAACTATTCTCATTATTCCTTCCAAATGATTTCAACTATGTTCTTACATCAAAATGGTCGAAGGGAACAAAAGGTCCAGAAAAAGACGTTGTAATTAAAAACGGCCAACTAATCAGCGGCGTAATTGACAAAACGTCTATCGGTGCAGAAGAACCAGAAAGTGTTTTACACAGAATTACAAAAGATTATGGAAATGCAGCTGGTAAGAACTTCTTAAATTCTATTCTAATTATGGTAAAACAATTCATCACACATTATGGATTCAGTTATGGATATGGTGATCTTGAAGTTCCAGAAAAGAACGTGCAGCAAATTCTAGATGATATTAAAGCAACATATGATACTGTGTCTGATTTAACTGATCAATATGAAAAAGGAACTCTAAAACTAACAAGAGGTATGAAAGCAGAAGAAGCCTTAGAGGCATACATTGTTAATGAATTAGGTAAGGCAAGAGAGAAAGCAGGAGCTACAGCAAATGACTCTTTAGATGATAGTAACGCTGGGAAAATTATGGCTACTACTGGTGCTAGAGGTTCAGCACTTAATGTAGGTCAGATGGCAGGTGCATTAGGCCAACAATCAAGAAGAGGAAATAGAATGAGTTATGGTTATAGTAATCGTGCATTAACACACTATAAAGAACATGATAGTAATCCTGACGCACATGGATTTGTAAAATCAAATTACAGAACAGGTCTTACAGCTTTAGAATTCTTCTTCCACGCAATGGGTGGACGTGAAGGACTTGTAGATACTGCAGTTAGAACACAACAAAGTGGTTACATGTAGCGTAGATTGATTAACGCATTAGAACACATTAGATTAGAATATGATGGAACTGTTAGAGATCCACACGGACATATTGTTCAATTCCTATATGGTGAAGATGGAATCGATGTACAAAAAAGTGATCATGGTGAAGCATTTAACGCAAGTAGATTAGCTGAATCCCAAACTATTATTGATTCTGGAAAGAAAGCAACCAAAGATGAAATTGATGTTCTTGCTAAAAAATACACGAAGACATTCAATCCAAGATTAACTCATCTTGTAACTGATGCACTACACAAATCTAATCTAAGTAAAGGCGGTGTTGAAGCAGTATGTAAAAAAGGACTTTCACTTTACAACAAAGTCCAAGTAGAACCTGGTCAAGCAGTAGGAATTGTCACTGCACAATCAATCGGAGAACCGGGAACTCAGATGACCTTGAGAACTTTCCATTTTGCAGGAATTAAAGAAAGAAACGTTACCTTGGGCCTTCCAAGATTAATTGAACTAGTAGATGCCAGAAAGAAACCTGTCACTCCAACTATGGATATTTACCTTGATGAAGAATCAAAAAAATCTAGAGAAAAAGCAATCGAAGTTGCACGAAATGTATTGCAAACTAAAGTCAGTGCATTGGTTGCTGATACTGAAACAGATTACTCTACAAATATCAAACTAATCATGAGTACTAACAGACTAAAGGAAAGAGGATGCTCTATTGCAGAAGTAGAAGCCGCACTTTCATCAAATAAAAAATTCAAGATGGAAATTGTAGGTGAGTTAATCACTTTGAATTTGGTAGATGAAGCAGATACCGCAACTGCAATTACAATTAGAAATAAAGTTCTCAATACTACTGTTAAAGGAGTTCCAGATGTTGAACGAGTTACACTAATTCAAAAAGATGATGAATGGGTTATTCAAACGACTGGTTCTAACGTTGCAAAAGTCCTTGAAGTTAAAGGAATTGATAAAAAGAATGTCAGAACAAACAATGTCTTTGAAATTGCAGGAACATTAGGAATTGAAGCTGCAAGAAATTCATTGATTGATGAACTTAATCATACTTTGGGCGACCAAGGATTAGAGGTTGATAATAGATATATCATGCTAGTATCTGATTTGATGTGTTCTAGAGGTTACATGCAACAAATCGGTAGACACGGAATTGCAGGTACTAAAGATAGTGTTCTTGCAAGAGCTGCATTCGAGATTACAGTTCCAACAATTGCACATGCTGCACTTGGTGGTGAAGTTGAACAACTCAAGGGTATTACTGAAAACGTTATTGTTGGTAGTAACATTCCAATTGGAAGTGGTACTGTTGATTTGTACATGCAGGTAAGCAAGAAAAATAAGAATTGAGTAAGAATTATGGCCGACGAAATTTCAACATTGATGAGTAACAGCAAAGGAAAAGTTGTTTTGCTTCGATTGAGAAATACCAAAACCATTCAAGGCGTCCTCAAAGATTTTGATATCCATATGAATTTAACACTAGAAAATGCTGAAGATGTTTCTGAAGAAAAACATGAACAGCTAGGAAAAATTCTACTTCGTGGAGATAATATTTTGGCAGTATCCTTACCAGAAGAAGAATCTTAAAAATTTTATTTATCAAACATTAAATTCGATAAATCATACTTTTTGATATGGTGTATTTTTTTCTTTTCTTAATTTTACTTCCTGCCTTTGGACAATCTACTCCAGATTACAATGATCCATACTCTCCAATTTTTACTGACAAGCCAGTTTATTCTTGGACTGATAAAGTCAAAATGACTATTATTGCCCCTAGCTGGAATACTGATAGATATCTGATTGATTCAATTGGAGATATGGATAGTCACCCTATCAAAATTGCAACATCTGAGCATTCTCTAGAGCCATATAGATTTACAGAAACAGATGTAAATTCTGGAATTTTTACTGCCGAAGTAATTCTTACTGGTTTTTCTCATGATGTTAATGGGGATGGAAATTTTGATACAACTCCGAGAACAATTGGTAGTGGTCCTACAAGTGGGTTTTTACAAGTAGATAGGGATTCTACTATAACTATCTCGTTTGAATTTGCAGATGGAGTTATACTAGTAGAATCAGTTCCTGTAATCTGGAATCTTGGAACAATTAATTTTGCTGAAGATCTTTTCTTTTTAGAAAATTCTGCAGTGGTTCGTGTTGTTGATGTTGATATGAACCTAAACCCTGAAGCATTAGACAATTTAACAATCCAACTTTTTTCTGATTCTGATGTTACTGGAATTGAAGTTAATGCTGTTGAAACATCTAAAAGATCTGGTGCCTTTATTGCAACATTTTCTTTATCACAGAATTTATCCTCTATTGGAAATCGACTTTATTCTATACCTGGCGATGCGATATTTGCCAAATATGATGACTATACCCTTCCTAAACCCTATTCAACATCTGATAATTTAGAAATTCAAACTATTGCAAGAGTTGACTCATCAATCCCACCAATTGAGAGAATTGTAAATTCACCAATTTCTTTTTCTGGCAGTTTAGGAAATCCTCTGGAATCTTTTTCCCAAAACACTCAGATGCAAATAGTTGGAACAATAAAAAATGAACAAGAGTTTAAACAAAAATTTGTTTATTTCTTTCAAGTAAAAAATGATCAAAATTATGTTGAATCGCTTTCATGGGTTAGAGGGGAGATCTCCTCTAATCAATTTTTAGATGTTTCACAATCTTGGGTTCCAAAAGAATCTGGAAAATACACCGTTGAAACTTTTGTTTGGAATTCTATTGGTGATTCAATAGCTCTATCTCCATTAATGTCTACTTTGATTACTGTTCAATAAAAAGAATAATTTCTACGTGATTATTAAATAGAAAATTACGTTTTTACTCGTGTGTTAGGATATGTTTTAGGATTAGTCTTAGTGTTAACCGCATTATCTCCTGTGATTTTTGCAGACGTCTTTGCGGATTCATTTAGTGTAAGTTTTGATAAGGAGTTTTATGATCTTGGTGATTCACTTAATGTTTCAGGACAAATTTTTGATCTTGAAATGCCTATAATTGCAATGAGTATCTATGACCCAGATGGGAAAATTATATCCGTATATAATTTAGAAATTAAATCTGATCAAACATTTTCTAAAACCATACAACTTGATTCTTCATTTTATGAAAAAACTGGTCAGTATTTAGTAAAATTAGACTATGGCCAAACATCTGAAAATCATTCTTTTACTATACAAGGAGAGTTTTTAGAGTCTGAAATTTTAATTCAAGAAAATACAATACCTGAAATTCTCTTACTCTACACAGAACAAAAACAATACACTGACAAAGATGTGATAAAAATTATTGGACTAGTTTCAACAATAGATTCTCCAACTGTTCTAATCGGAATTTATGATCCATTTGGAATGCCTGCTGGATTTTATTTTGGTACAATTGATCCTAACTTGGAATTTACTACAAGTTTTCTTGTAAAACATGGTGTAAACTTTAGAGTGGATGGAACATATTCTGTGAAAGCATATTACGCTGAGTCTGAAGCAAAGTCTTTTTTTGATTATTCCAAAGTGCCACAAATAATTGTTGACGATTATTTAGAATATGAAACGACTGAGTCTGAACTTGAAGATGAAAAAACAAAACAAACATCTGATGAAGTTGCATCCGAGATTGAAATCATAACTCCTGAAATACAAACAACTGATAACCCACAAAATAATTCGGAATCTATTGATTCTGAAATAATTAATCCTCCACAAAAAACTGAATTAAATGATGACGTTATAACAAAAAGCATTACAAAAGAAATTCCTATCAAAAAAACAATTGAACCAAAAAATAAAGTGACAAAAACAATCAAAGAAAAAACTCCAATTCTAAATAAAATAAAAAAAGAAAATAATCTAACTGTAGAGGATGTAGAATTAGGAATAATACTAAATCAGATCAAATTAGAATGTGATACAAGTACTTTCACTGATACAATTTCGTATTATGATGGAATGGGCCCTGCATTGTATAGATTATGTAAGTTCGATAGTTCATTGAATTTTTTTAACGAGTCATTGATTGACAATCCTAATGATGTTGAAATTCTGGTAAACAAAGGTTCTACTTTGGGAAAATTAGGATATTTTTCTGAGGCTATAGTATTTTATGATCATGCCATCAAGATTAATCCAAATTTCCTCCCAGCTAAAAATAACAAAGCAAATGCCCTTGCAAATTTAGGGCAATTTGATGATGCAATTTTATTATACAATCAAATCTTGAACCAAAATCCAAATTATCTAACTGCTGCAAAAAATCTAAAAATTGCAATGTCTTCAACTCATGATCTATCTGACAATCTTTCTGATTCAAAGATTGAAAAAATCTCTCATTCTGAATTTTCTTCTGAAAAAACTAATTTTACTAAATTTGAAAATCAAAAGCCAAGTAATTTTTTTGATGAAGTGGGCATTGCATTTTCAACTTTGGGTTCACTGTTTAGTTTTCTAAACTAATTTTTTAATATTACACGCTTAATTTTTCAATAAACCTATAAAGCCCTGAGAAGACGATCGTCATAAGGAAAACACATGAGTAAGATACTTGAAAAATCATTAAGGGATGCTCGCAAAGAAGATAAACTAACGATGGGCACTAAACAAGTTTTAAACTCTATTAAAAATTCCAAGCTAATTGTATTGTCTCAATCCATAAAAAAAGAAATGATTGAGCAAATTGAAGAAGATGCAAAAAAAGAAAAAATACCTTTAGTAAACTTTCAAGGAACATCAGTCGCATTAGGGAGACTATGTGGCTTACAATTTAGAATTTCAACAATTTCATTTACATCTATTGCTGATGCTAGCATCAAATCAATTTTAAAAGATACACAAGCTGAGGAAAAAAATGATTAATTGTAGTTTCTTGAATGTAAGTTTAAATGAGACAATTTTTGTCGGAGATAAATAGGAATTACAATGGCACAATCAATCAAACTAACAACAGATCAAATGAGAATGATGTCTTTGTTCCAAAATGTTACTGGTGCAACTGCACGTGATTGTGTTGAAGATGAAAAACAAGATAGAGTAATTTTTGTAGTAAATACTGGTAAAATGGGACTTGCAATTGGCAAAGGCGGTATCCATATCAAATCATTACAGAACATTGTTAAGAGAAATGTTGAATTGGTAGAATTTGATGAGGATCCTGCAAAATTTTTGTCTAATTTACTTAATTCAAAACTAATTTCTGAAGTAAAAATAAATAAACGAGCTGACGGGTCAAAACAGGCAATAGTAATGGTAGATGCAAGAAAGAAAGGAATTGTAGTTGGAAGAGAAGGCAGAAATGCAGAAAAGGCAAGACTTCTTGCGAAACGATATTTTGATATTAGCAGTGTGTTGATTAACAGTCCTGAACGGGCAACAATGGAGATGTAATAGATGAGAAAATCACCACTTGGATTATTTGCAGGAAGAGTTCTAACAACCAAAAAGAAAAAACAAAGATGGGCAATCTCTACTTTCAAGAGAAGAAAACTCGGTATTGATAAAAAAGCAGATCCTTTGGGAGGTGCACCACAAGGACGTGGTATTGTTTTAGAAAAAGTAGGTATTGCTGCAAAACAGCCAAATTCTGCTATTAGAAAATGTGTCCGTGTTCAATTAATTAAAAATGGAAAAACCGTTACAGCATTTTTGCCACGAGACGGTGCAATGAACTTTATTGATGAACACGATGAAGTACACATTCAAGGTATGGGTGCAACACAAGGTGGTGCAATGGGAGATATTCCTGGAGTTAGATTCAAAGTTTTCAAAGTTAATGGTACATCATTACATGAATTAGTAATTGGAAAGAAGGAAAAACCAAGGAGATAGAGAAATGACAGAAACTAAAAATTTGTTATTATTTAGAAAATGGGATTTATCTGATATTGAAGTAAAAGATCCTGGATTAAAAACTGCAATCTCTTTGAGAAAGCAAATCTTACCATATACTTATGGACGTTCAGCCCTAAAGAGATTCAATAAAGCAGATGTTAACATTGTTGAAAGACTAATCAACAAAACAATGCATTTTGGTAAAAAATATGCAAAGAACACAGGTAGAATGACAGGTAAAAAAACTAAACTTCTCAATACCGTAAAAACATCATTTGATATTATTGCACTAAAAACTGGACAAAATCCAGTTGAAGTTTTGGTTAGAGCCATAGAATTCTCTGCTCCTAATGAAGATACTACTAGAATCGTATATGGTGGTACTGTATATCACGTCTCAGTAGATGTTGCTCCAATCCGAAGAGTAGATTTAGCTTTGAAATTTATCGCAGATGCTATTAAAGAAGCAACTTTCTCAAATCCAAAACCCATTGAGGAGCATATGGCTGAACAACTCATGCTTGCAGCAGCAAATGATCCTGGAGCACCTTCTGTAAAGAAGAAACACGAATTGGAAAGAATCGCACAAGCATCAAGATAGTAATTTTTAGAAATTTTTTAGGTAGCCCGAGGCAGATTCGAACTGCCGTCTCCGCCTATCCACTCTTGAGATCCAGAGGGCAGAATCCTTGACCACTAGACTATCGGGCTACTGAAATGAATCTTAATGATTTGGCATATAATCATTTGTTGTAATTATTTTAGTCTGACTTCGTGAATTACAGTTGCATAATCACAAACTGCTCTTAATCTCATGTATGGAATTAATTTGTAATGAATTGAATAGATGTTGTCTTCTTTTAGTATGATTCCTTTCTGTAACAATGATGCTAGTCCTCTTGATGGAATGGTGATTGGAATATTTTTTTCTTTACACACTTTTTCTCTTTTATTTTGAAATTGTTTTAGTGAAAATGAAACATCATTGATTTCTAAAATTAATGGCCAAACAATTTCTGCCCAAACAAATCTTCTGTTCTCTGTTGCTGAAGCATATTTTCCTTTTTCACTCAACATTAATAACATCTGCAACATATGTTATAATTTATCAGTTGTCTCAAAAAGAAATTGAAGAATCACTAAATTTACTGGAAAAAGATTGGGATGTTGACCCAATATTGCGCAAATTCATGCTAGGAAAAATAACTGACATATCTGATTATCAAATTAAAGTACAAGATGTAGTTTTTCATGTTCCTTATCTGAATTCTGAAAAAAAATATATTTTATGGAAATGCTATTGGCCTGATTGTCACAATTGCTGTGATAGACAAGGTAGACTACCATTAACATCTGATGATTTAATCATAATTGGGAAGGGATTAAAATACGAAAAATCTTCAGATTTTATAAAAAATGAAACACTTACTGTTACATATCAGGAACCCGGACCCTCAGGCCAAATGACTACCATGACTACAATTAATCTAAAAAGAAAAACTGATGAAATAGAAGCCGATGATGGAACTCATATTTCTTGTAGATTTTTAGATGATAAAGGAGGTTGTTCTATGCATCCAAACAGACCTGGTGTATGTTATCTGTATCCGTTTTCAAGTTGGCTTGAAAATGAGCAAGGAAAGGCACGAGTTCATGCAACATACCAATTTACTGGAGATTGTCCTGGATTTTACTTGGCTGATTCCCTTGATCCGATGAAGGATGAATTCAAGGACTATTCAAAAACAATTTATGATTACAATATGGCATCAAACAGAACAAATCGTGAAGGGTTTGGCTCTGTTAGTCTTTCTTAGATATCTGTCTTGTTCGTAACGGTTAAATGCAAATTTTATGATGAATAATTAATGCAACATATCAAACTGTTATCATTTATACTAATTTTCACATTAACTGTTACTATGTCTATTACTCCAGCTTTAATTCCAGCTCAAGCAACGCCATCCCCTGTATCTGACAGATACATCATAATTCTAAATGATGATCAACTCATCCCAATACTCTCCAATACATCATGACACATGCAATGTTTGCCAATCCAAGATAGTTCTCAATCTTTCTTTCGTATCTAATTCTTGTTCTGTGGAATCCGCACTTGATCCATGCAAAGAATCGTT
>JAJRWR010000040.1 GCA_024276695.1 archaeon | reverse complement strand
GTTTTGGTAGATGTGATTTTATTGTATTCCATTGTTTGTCTGTTAGTTCGGTAAACTGCATGAAATGATTTGGGATGTGTGATAGTTAGATCCAAATGATCTTCAATTGTTCACTAAATGATTAGTATTGGGACAAGTTGTCTATGATTTCATTACTGAAATAGGTAGCAATCAAGTAATACCAAACATTACATTGTTGAAAAGGAGATGTAATGATTTGTTGTCAAAGTATAACAAAGTGGTTTTGATTACTATCCAATCATCATAATTATTGCTTAAAATTATTTTGAGTTTTAAACATGAAAAATTTCTTGTTTATGGGTTTGGTATTTAACTAATTTCACAAAACTCGCCCCAGGCACACAGATTATTTTATAATAGTGAGAATGTCTAGGAGTAATATTCCTTAAACCCTTTATCAGTAGGATATATCTCAGTTTTGGGACCAAGTATTCCTTGTTTGTGAACAACTTTCATCAAACCATTTTTTTCCAAATCTTCAAGAACTGCATCTAGTTCTTTGTCATCAAGTCCAGTATTCTTTTGAATACTTTCAAATGTCTTTGAACCTCTGTTAAGAGCACCTAAAACAAGATTGTTTTTTGTTTTAGGTTTAGAGGGATCTATTTGGGGTTGAAAAGGCTCTGATTGGTGTTCTTGAGCAGGTTTAACAAAACTAGGTTCAAATGATTTTTGCTGTTGAGGCTGGATGAAACTTTTTCCTATACCTCTTTTTGCCAAAAGGCGTGGAATGATTCTTGCTAGTGGAATTGCTAAGAAAATTATGATATAAATCCATGAAAAATTAGGTTCTGCCATTAGTTATTTCATGTCTGAATAGCATAAATTTGTTAAGAGTAAAAACTTGGTACAAACTAATTCTCATTAGATTGGTATAATAGTAGAGGATAGACACTAGAAACATTGTCAAAGTATCAATCCCCTAAAGTAAATGTAAACATGGGTCCAATGAAGGCAGTTCTAGTAGCTATTCTTCTTCTAATTATAATCGGTGTTGTGGCATCAGCCTCAGTCAAAATAGTGGATGCAGGTAATAGAGGCATACTGACACATTGGAATGCAGTTGATCTTTCCGCTGCCCCACTTGATGAGGGAATACATTTTGTTGTTCCATTCCAAGATGATGTTGTCCAAATGGAAGTTCGTACCCTAAAGTATGATAAAGATACCCGAAGTGCATCAAAAGATTTGCAAACAGTACAAACTACCGTTACTGTAAACTATCGTGCAGATCCAGAACGAGTTCATACACTATACAAGGAAATAGGTCTGGATTATGAAAATAGGGTAATTCAGCCAGCCATTGAGGAGACAGTAAAACAGGTAACTGCAAATTACAATGCTGAGGAATTAATTACAAAAAGACCACTAGTCAAATCAGACATTGAAGATGCAATTAGAGAAAGATTAGATCAATTTAATGTCATTACAGATGTAATATCAATTACAGATTTTGAATTCTCACCATTATTTGCCAAAGCAATTGAATCCAAAGTAGAGGCAGAGCAAAATGCATTAAAGGCAGAAAATGACTTGAGAAGAATAGAAGTGGAGGCCAGACAGCATGAGGCTCAAGCAGTAGGTTTGGCAAATGCAAACATTGCTGAAGCCAAAGGAGAAGCTGAAGCAATTGCAATTATTAATCAAGCGTTATCTGCCAATCCAAATTATTTGGAATGGCTAAAGACTCAAGCATGGGATGGCAAACTGCCCCTAGTTGTAGGCGAAGGTGGAACTCCGTTTATTCAGATTCCGGTACAACCTTAAACAATTTAAAAAACTTTATTCTTTGTCTTTAAGATTTTCTCTAATTACATCATACATTGCTAAAAATTGATCAGGTTCGTTTTGCCTGTAATTCTTTTCAAGGTTTTGAATTTCTTGATGGGAAATTTGTTCTCCTTTGTTATCATAGTATTCCTTAATGATTTGAGAAGGGGTTTTTTTGATATTATATTTTCGAAGTGATTGATTAACAGATCTTTTACAATACAGATCATAAATTAAAAATCGATATGCAAGATATCCAGATAAACCAACAATTGCTACAATAATAATAGGGATTATGATAATTGCTGCCATGTTTAATTGTACATTTTTTCAGTATTTCATTGTTATTCTTTTTTAGATAATTTTAGGCAGGTCATAATGTTGATTGTGATAAAAAGATATAGTCTTAGTTAATTTCAGTAGATATTCCAATATCTATAACGGTGAATTTTGGGATTTTGGCCCACCATATGCTACTGCCTTTTGATCAATTTTTTCATTTGTTGGATTATCACATATTGTACTGATAATTTTTTCAAGTCATTTTTTATAATGAAATCAAAATTTAAAACTGACTTGCCCAACCACGTTGGATTAATTTTTCAACAGATTGTAAATTGATACATGCAGCAGAATTATCAGAGTTTTTCATTACAAGTTCAAATCCTTGACGACATTGAACATCAGCAGAGTCAACTCCATGTTTCATTTGTGCTTTAGGGGACATTTTTGATAAAGCTATAACAGATGCATTATTTCCTTTTTTCTCATGTTCGTTTAATTGAGTAGGCTTTACAGTTGGAGGCAATACATCAACATCATAAAACATCGTATGCTCAAAGACTTCAAAGGGTGGTGGGAAGTTAGCAGTCATTTCTGCAGCAGGTGCTGTGTGATACACAAGGTGTAGTTGTGCAGTGTTATGATTTACCAAAGAATCACCAGGAGTCATTGGGGAATATGGAGTTGTGCCATCACTTTGTAC
>JAJRWR010000039.1 GCA_024276695.1 archaeon | reverse complement strand
GTCCTTTAGAAATGGCAATGTTTACTTTATCATCTGGGGAATATTTTCCAACTCCAATAACTTCAATTTCTGGATCGTCTTTTAAAAAAGAAACTATTCTGCTGCCAATAGAACCGTATCCATTAACAAAGATTTTTTTCACAAATTCAATATGATGGACCCATTTATTTAGATTAGTTTGGAATATAAACACGCTTAAGTTGATATAAAATTTTAAAAAATATGAATTGTTTTGTATGTTCAAAGAAAAAAGAAGATTTTGAAGTATGGCATAACAAAGTAGTAATTGCTGCAACATATGATTCAGAATTTCAAAATAATGAATACGTTCAGAATATGTCAGATAAATCCATAATTTGTCATGACTGCATATTGACAATAAAAAATCAAGTTGATGAAAATATAAAATAATCCAAGGAGACATCAATACTCTTATGTACATTATTGGAATCAGTAGTAAATGGTCAAATCGTTAGGAGATTACAATAAAGAAAAATCATCCTCATCAGATGTAAAAAATATCAAATGGTCTAAAAAAAATCCACTAGATTCAGACACACCTAAAAATAAGAAGAGAAGGAAAAAGGAAATTTCCCCATTAAATATAATTCCACGAGATAAGAATAAAAAAACAGGTGAAAAAGTAAAAAGAAATTTTAAGATTGAAAAAAGTTTAGATGATGAAAAATCTAAAAATAAAACATTAAACAGGAAATTTGAAAAATCTTCTGCATCTAATAGTAAAATTGAACGAGGGTTCAAAAGACCGGCAAGATAGTCGTTAAAGTTTTTTAAATTTAAGATCATAGCAATATACTTAAGTTCATTATTTACATAGTTGATTTATGGATGAGAAAGAATTCCATATTTGTAAAAACTGTGGAACAAAATTCCCATCAAAAGAGATTAGACTTTATTGCAAAGTTTGTAAATCAAATTTAGACAAAACAGGAAATTTGCCAAAACTGTAGTTGTTAAAACAATTATAATTGTGAAAAAATATTCAAATTATATGTCTTCATTCATGAAAATATCCATTACAATAGTTATAATTGCATTTATCATAGTATTTGTAACTCTTTAATCATAGCATTACAATATTTTGACATGGTTTTTTATCAAATTTAAGAAGAAATATCAATTCTGCTAAAAGAGAAAAAGCAGCTCAAATGAAGGGTAAACAACTCAAAGGCTTGTTAAAAAAATTCAAAGAAGAACGAGATAGAATAGAAAAAGAGACAGGGGTTAGACCTCAAATTGATCAAAGCACACAGATGTTTATGCAAAAAGTGCTTAACATGTGGATTGATGAGGAACGATTCATTGATGAGGAAAAGTTTTGGAGAGAGGTGGATTACAACAGACAGTTTACTCATCCTGTAGAATATTATGAAGTAGAACACAAGTCCCAGAATTAGATACTGGACATATTAACAAAATTTAGGCATGATTTTAAAAGTAATTTGAGGTTAACTTGGAAAGTTGAAAAGATCCCATGTGGAATTTTTCGCATAAATATAAGTTCCACAGCGGATGAAAAATCATCCTGTTTTTGGTTCCAAAAAAACATCAATATGTAGAAAATTTTTCCCAAATGGATCATATAGAATCATTGTTTTTCCAACCTGATTATGGGAAACAAGTACGTAACAGTATTGTAAAATGAAATATTTACAATCCATAGCATTTGCCCTGATAATAGGTTCCATTGTGGTAGCATCAGCCCATGGTCACCAAGAAGCATTAGGCATGGAAGATCACACCATAATAGAAAAGATGATAGAAGTAAACAAAAAATTATCTGAATTGGATAATGCGGATACTGAATTTAATGAACTCACCATGAGTAAAATTTCATTTAAAATAAATCAAATTAAAAATACAATGTTAGAAATTAACAATGCAAATGATGGTAATGATGTAAACGTAGATAAAATATACACATATCTTTCAAACAACTATGCAAAAGTGTTTGAAAAATACCAAAATGATGTTAAAGAGTATGAACAGGAAAATGGTTTAACAATACAGGAAAAGAAACTTGTTTCAAAAGTGTTCAAAAACAAATCAGTATTTGAGATTACAGAATTACAACAAAATAGTAAAAAATCACAGGAAAAATTAATTGAAAGTACAATCAAAGAAGTCAAATCTAAAAAAGACTATCAAGAATTAGTGAACAGAATTGGAGTAAAACTTGCAAATGAAGCAAATGGAGGTAAAGTAGAAAAAATTCATCATAAATTAGCAATCAAAGAAATCATTGAATCAAAAAAATGGGAAATTGTGATACCTGCAATTGAGAGTAATCGTCCAAACAAATGATGATCAAGCCAAAGAAAAATTAACCATCATTAAAAATAACATTAAAAAAATACTAGAGGAAAGAGAGAAACAGAGTAAGCAAGGCCAAGTATTTTCATTGAAAAGTGATGGGAATGCCATAGATATCGAACAAATTCAATTTAATTCAAATGTAGGATTTGAGGTCATTCTTGTTGGAATTGAAGAAGAGGATATTATCGCATCATTAGTAGATTCAGAAGAAATCATTACTGAATTTGAATTACAACAAAATTCAGACTCTGCAATAAAAGAGTCAGACACGATTAACTCCATTGAGCCAATATTTGAAGCACAGTTAATAGAGTCCCTTGAAGGAGTGGGGGGAATTTCAGATGATGATGATGAACTAGAAAAAGAAAGGGAAAAGCAAAGAAAAGACGCACGAGAGAAGAAAAGCAATAACAGTTCAGACAAGGCCAAAAAAGTACAAAAATCCAATGGAAATGACAAGGGTAACGGAAATGACAAGGGTAACGGAAATGACAAGGGTAAAAAGAATTAGTTCATAGAAACTGTTTATACCCAAAAGATAGGGATATCACAGTATGAATTTTCACATTATTGCAGTAGGTATTTTTGTTTTAATTTTTAGTTCAGTTACAATGAATTATGCATTAGGCCAAGTAGATCCTTTAACAGAAATTGATTTTTTAGAATCAGGTCTTATTTATTCAGATGAACGTGAGTTTAACATTAGTAATGATATCAACGTTAGAGAATTTTTTTAATGGAAACATCATTCGGGTTTCGGGACAAACAATAGAAGGTTTTCCATACATTACATATTCAAAAGTGTCAGATGAGAATATAGACACTCATGGAATAATTTTTATCAATAATCAATTTATCAAATTATCTTTTGAAGAAAGATCAATTATAATTATCAAGACACAGGATAAAAAAGATGATCTTGCATTAGCAGTTCAATATACTCAAAGGGCACATTCAAAACAATTTATTTTCATAGATGTCAAAGTTTTTGAGAAGGAACAGAATAACTATAGTAATTATAATCAAAATTATGGATACCTCTCCAACATAAATATTACCGTAACAATTACTAATGAAGAAAATAATGAAGTATTCTCATCTAACGGCATTACAAACGACAAAGGATTGTTTGAAACAAAATATCAAATTCCAGATAATTCAAAAAGAGAAACATTGATAATTGTCATAAATGCTGAGAATGAAAACTCGTCATCCTCAAAAAGTTTACAAGCATTTACTTTAGGTAACATTCCAACTGATGGCGGACCGTAGAACAAAAGACTAAATGTATCAAAAAAACTTTCAAAACCATTGATTCACGGTCCTTCACTTGCCATAGGAGCTATTATTGCATCAATTGCAATAATTATTGCATTTGTGGGGTTTGATAGTATTGCTAATCAAACAGAGTTAGTAATTGAGCCTGCACCAACAGTTCAGCAAATAGGGCCTGCAAAAATTACAATCAACACATTCACAAATAATGGTTCACCAATACTTGGAAATCCAGATGCTCCTGTCACATTAGTTGAGTTCGGAGATTATCAATGTCATTTTTGTAATGTTTTCTTTCATTCAACAGAAAACGATATTTTGAAGAGTTATGTTGAAACGGGAAAAGTTAAAATGATTTTCAAAGATTACAACATAATAGGTCCTGATTCAGTTAATGCATCTCATGGAGCTCATTGTGCTAATGATCAAGGACTATTTTGGGAATATCACGATATATTGTATTCCAATTGGACTGGTGAAAATAATGGATGGGCATCATCAGAGAATCTTGGAAAATTTGCACATGAGATTGGATTAGACATGAATGAATGGTCTGAATGTATATCAAATGGATTACATTCACAAACTATTCTTGCAAGTAATGAAGACGCAAGAAGTTTGGAATTGACTGGAACTCCAGCATTTTTTGTGATTGGCCCTGATGGAAAAACTACAAGATTGTTTGGTGCACAGCCTTTCAAGACTTTTGAGAAAGTTTTTGAAAATGAATTAAAAAAATAGCATCTTGCGATCAATTTATGAATGAATTGTCAAAAAAAGTACAAAAATTCCATTCCTAGTTACTTAGAATTTACCCAATATCCTTAAATGTACAAACCCAGAGGCAAGCTTATGGCAGCTGGAATAGACGACATTGCGATATACATCCCCAGATTGTATATTGATGCATCTGATTTTGCAGATAATAGAGGATTAGATCCAGTAAAATTACAAAAAGGTCTAGGAGTTTCTCAAATGGCTATCGTAGATGCTAATCAAGACCCAGCATGTCTTGCAGCAAATGCATGTTTGAGAATTATGCAGAAAAATAAATTATCCCCAGATGACATTGGCAGATTATACGTTTCAACAGAATCAGCATTTGATGAATCAAAAGCAATGAACTCATACGTCATTGGAATGTTAGAACAAGTTTACGGTCAAGGAGCATTTGAACACTGCGGAGGAGTAGAAACCAAATTTGCATGTGTAAGTGGTTCTTATGCACTTTATGACAATACAAATTGGATTAGAGCAGGAGAAGCTGAAGGAAAACATGCACTTGTAGTAGTTTCAGATATTGCAAAATATGATATGGGCTCTAGTGGAGAAATGACTCAGGGTGCAGGAGCAGTGGTTATGCTTCTTAATGATGACCCAAGATTACTAGCATTTGATCCTAAAGTAACATCAACATCAATTAAAGATGAATATGACTTTTACAGACCTTTTGGAAAGGAAACACCAATTGTTCATGGACAGTATTCCAATTTGTTATACATGATTCAAGTAAGAAAAGCACTAGAAGCATACAAGAAAAAAGTAGTATCATCCGGTTTAATCAAAATGGAACCTGATGAGACAATTTTAGATCATATGGATTACATCAATATGCACTTGCCATACAGTAACATGGGTAAGAAAGCTTTAGCATATCTAGTTAGACATGAATGGAGGCAACTACCACGTTGGAAAAAAATACTACAAGAAATTAGAATAGAGGAACCAATACCAAAAGATCCACGAGGAACAATTGAATCAGTATTAGGAGACGATGAATTTATGGCAAAAGATCACGAGTTTACAAAACTATTTACTAAAACTCAAGCTTATCAAGAAGTTTATGAATCAAAACTTTCCAGTTCACTCATTGCATCAAGTATGATTGGTAATTTGTATACTGCATCACTATACTTAGGATTTAGGAGTAGCTTAGAATTTGAATATCAAAAAGGAATTGATTTAGAAGGTAAAAGAATAGGATTCGGTTCGTATGGAAGTGGAAGTAGCGCAATGGTGTTCAGTGGTGTGGTGCAACCATCTTACAAAGAAATGGTAAAAAACATGAATTTGGAAGCAGAGATAGGCGATAGACGACGATTGACATGGGATGAATATGAAGAATTACATGAAAACAAACTATCCCCAGAAGAATCAATGGTTCATTCAAAAAAAGAATTCGTCCTAGTACATGTAGATATTGAGAAAGAATCTCGAGGCGAAAGACGTTACATCTACAATGAGTAATGGATGAAGAGCCAAATCCAATCAAGGATTACTTGTTTGAATACATTAAAAATTCTGAGACGATTCCCAAATTAATCATCGAGAAAAAATTCGATGAGATCATTAAAGAGATTACAACTAACTGTTATGATAAAATAATTTCTATGAGGGGGAAAGAGGAATCAGTTGGAATTTTAGCTACAGGATTACTACATTATCTTCTTACAAACGCCTTGATTAACAGTCAAAGAAAGATAGAGTATGATGGGAATGAACTGGACATTGTGATTCCAGATGTTAAAACATTAGAAAAAGATCCAAAAAAAACATTGTTAATTTGCATACCAAAATCATCAGATTCTGCAATAATTAATGAAAAAATTTCAAATTTAGAAAAAATTCAATCAGAAAAAGAAAACATTTGGTTAGTTTTATCTGAAGATATACCAACAGAGAAAAAATCATTTATTCTATCCAAAGACAACAACACGTTTTCAAAAATTATTTTTGAGATTGCCAAATTTAGTAATGTTGGTGGCTCAAATAAATTTAAAATTTTAAGAGTTTGAAAAATTATTTTGTTAATAATTTTAAATTAAGATTCTTTTTGAAAATTCTACTCAAAGATGCATCGCCCATATCTTTGATGAATGGAATTGAGCCTAAAACAGGAACTCCAGTAAGGTTTTGTAAATCTCTTGTTAGGTTTTTGATAGGATAACCCTTGTCAAAATCATTAATTATGATTCCTTTAACAGGGATTTTGTATTTTTCACACATCTTTATTGTCATTATAGTATGATTGACTGTTCCAATTTTACTTCTAGTTACAATTATTGTGGGAATTTTCATTTCTTCAATCAAATTTGTAATGTAATAGTCTTTGAGAATAGGAGTCATGATTCCACCAATGCCCTCCACCAGTATTATGTCATGAAGTTTTGATAATTTTTTAAAACTAGATAGAATTGTGGAGATTTTTGGTTTTGTTTTTAGTTTCTTCCATGCAGTGTATGGAGATGCGGGAATTGGAAAGAATTGTGGATTTACTAAATTTTCAGGATCACATGAATGTGCAGCACGAGATAAAATCTCAATGTCTTCTGATTTATAGCCCTTTTTTTGAGCAATACCTGCGGCAAATGGCTTCATCACACCAACATTCACACCCATTTTTCGAAGCACAACTGCAAGCCCTGCAGTGATGTATGTTTTTCCAACATCAGTGTCAGTTCCTGCGACAAAGAGGGAGTTCAACAAAACAGGTTAAGAGTTGTTCATTGATTAATTCATCGGTTAATTATTAAGATCTGAAACTATACAAAATCCGTTGAAAAGTTCTGTCTGGCATCCAAACACGCAGATGAAAGAATGGGATTCTTTTGATAAAATTGTAAAAGCTAGAGGAATATGGCTATTTGATTCCAAAGGTAAGAAAATGATGGATGCTGTTGCATCAATGTGGTGTAACGTATGGGGACATTCAAACCCACAATTAATAAAAGCTATTACAGAACAAAGTAAAAAACTTCAGCATTCATCACAGTTTAATCTAACAACAGAGCCTGCAGAAAAACTTGCAGACAGTCTTGTAAAGATATCTTCAGGAATGTACAAGGTGTTTTATTCAGATAATGGCTCATCTGCAATGGAAATTGCAATCAAAATAGCATTACAGTATTGGAAAAATATAGGTAACAAAAAGAAAACAGAAATTGCTACGTTACAAAATGGATATCATGGGGACACATTTGGAGCAATGTCTGTCGGATATGTACCTGAATTCTTTGGTAAATTTAAAAAACAATTATTTTCAACAATACAATTTCCGGTTCCAAACAAATACAGAATGCCAAAAGGATTTACTCTGTTAGATTATCAAAATCAATGTTTAGATAAAATTGAAAAGAGGTTCTCTAAAAAAGACAACATTGCAGCATTTGTGATGGAAAGTGGTGCACAGGTTGCAGGGGGAGTAATAATTTATCCAAAAGAATTTCAGAAAAAGATCAATCAACTATGTAGAAAATATGATGTGTTATTTGTTTTGGATGAAATAGCAACAGGGTTTGGCAGACTAGGATCAATGACACAGTATGAAGAACAAAAAAGCATTCCAGATATTGTGGCATATGGAAAAATGCTAACTGGTGGATATCTCACCATGGCTGCAACATTGTCAAACAAGAAAATTTATGATTCATTTTTGGGCGAGTTTAATGATTGGAGACATCTATTCCATGGACATACATACACTGGAAATCCAATTGCTGCAGCAGTTGCAAATGAGAATCTAAAAATGTACAAGAAAAATAATTTGATTGAAAAAATCCAAAAAACATCCAAAGTGTTTAAAGAATTCTATGATGAAATTTCAGAAATAGATATTGTGGGAGACATTAGACACAAGGGCATGCTTATGGGAATTGAACTAGTCAAGGATAAATCAAAAAAAAATCCAATCTCACCTAAAAAATCCATAAATAAAATCTTCTTTGAGGAAGGAAAAAAGAATGGAATCTACCTTAGAACACTAGGGAATATCATCATGCTTGTTCCTCCTTTGACAATATCGGAATTAGAATTAGATTTACTCCTAAAAAGAACAATATCTACAATCAAATCTGCAAAATCAAAAGTGGTTTGACTGTTAACCCCAATACCAGTTATGGTTAACCTTTCCACTAATGTTATAAAATAGAATTATTTTAATAAAATTATGAGTACTCTGAAATTTATCAAAGAGTGTCAAGAAAAAGTATTTTCAGGAAATCACATAACAGCAAATGACGCAAGAAAATTACTAGATATTCCTGAAGAGAACCTTAAAGATTTAGCAAGGTGTGCAAATGAGATTACCCGAGATTTTAATGGTGACAAAGTAGATGTTGAACAATTAAACAATATTAAAAAAAATGCATGTAGTGAAGACTGTATATTTTGTGGACAGTCTGCATTTTTTGATACGGGAATTGAATCATATCAATTACCAACACCAGAAGAAGTAGTAAATAAAGCTCAAAAGGCAAAAGAGGAAGGAGCAGAATCATACTGTCTTGTTGCAGCATGGAGAGAGCCATCTAATACAGATTTTCAAAAAGTGTGTAAAATCATCACAGAAATTAATGATAAAGTGGGGATTAGTGTAGAATGTAGTTTGGGATTTTTAACTGTAGAACAAGCAAAAAAATTAAAAGAACTCAAAGTAAAAAGATACAACCATAATCTAGAGACTGCAAAATCAAAATTCGCAGAAATATGTACAACTCACACATACGAAGACAGATTGAAAACGCTAGGTGTTGCAAGAGATGCAGGATTGGAATTATGTACTGGAGGGATTATCGGATTAGGAGAAACACGGGAACAGAGATTAGAATTAACATTAGAGTTAGCTAGAATATACCCCGAAGAAGTGACAATTAACATTCTAGTTCCAGTTCCAGGAACACCATTAGAATTACAAGTAGATTTACCAAATTCAGAGATTGTCAGAATGTTTTCTGTGATCAGATTCCTATTACCCGAATCAGTTATCAAGATTTCAGGAGGACGTGAAACTAACCTTGATGATTCAGGTGAAGAATTACTTCAAAGTGGAGCAAATGGAATTATTACTGCAGGATATCTTACTATGAATGGAAATGAGGCTAAAAAAGACCGTAAAATGATTGAAAAAATTGGCCTCCAAGCATAAACTGAACTTTGTAGATTCAGAACTAGAAAATCTGAAACAAAAAAATCTTTATCGAAAAATGAGATACGGAATAACCAAAGGTTCCAAAATAACTATCAACAATAAAGAACTTCTCAATTTGTGCTCAAACGATTATTTGGGCATGCCAACAACAAAAATTCAAATCAAACAATCACAATCAAGTTCCAGGTTGGTCTCAGGCAATGATGAATCATTTAGAAAATTGGAAGAGGCACTTGCAAAACACAAATCACATCAAAGCAGTTTAATTTACCCTACAGGGTATATGGCAAATCTTGGAGCGATTTCATCTATTGTAAAAAAAGGGGATTTGATTCTCAGTGATGAATTAAACCATGCAAGTATAATTGAATCATGCAAGTTAACAGATGCCAAAGTTTCAATTTACAAACATAATGACATGGAAGATTTGAACAAAAAGATAAAACGAAGTGGAAAAAACAAATTTGTAATCACTGAAGGGATTTTTAGTATGGATGGGGATTTATCATCCTTAAAACAAATCACAGAAATTGCAGAGAAATCGAAAGCAATTACAATTATTGATGATGCACATGGAGATTTTGTCATTGGTAAGGATGGCAAAGGAACACCAGATCATTTTAAAGTTGCAAAAAAGATTGATTTGTACATTAGCAGTTTAAGTAAAGGATTAGGATCATTTGGAGGATACATTACATCTCAAAAAAATGTTGTTGATTTATGTATTAACAAATCAAAATCTTTTATCTACACATCAGCATTGCCTTCTTTTTTGGTAGAATATTCGTTCAAAAGATTCCAATCAGACAGAGAAGCACAAAAGAAAAAGCTGGAAAAAAATACAAAACAACTAACAAATGGACTCAAAGAAATTGGATATGAGGTAAACTCTCATTCACAAATTATTCCAATCATCATAGGCAATGAAAAAAAAGCGATGGACTTTGGTAAATTTTTGTTCGATAATGGAGTATATGCCCAGCCAATAAGATACCCTACAGTTCCTAAAAACAATGCTAGGCTAAGAATTTCAGTTACTGCGTGGTTATCAGGCACAGATATTGAAAAATCACTCGATATTTTTGAGAAAGCATATAGAAAATTCTATAATTAACGCATTGCATCAAAGCCACCAATCGCAGGTGAGCCAATAATTACTGCAACGACAACAACGATCCCCAAAGCAACTCCAACTAGGATAAATCGCTTATTCATATCAAAAATAGGCACATCCCCGTTAAAAAGGGATTGGATTGGAATTAGGAAAAGATATGGAAGAATCCTTTAAAGGAAAAATTACAATGTGGTCATATGGTGGAGCTGACTATTGGAATAGCATTACTTGCAGGTCTTGGTTCTTTTGTTGCACCATGTATTTTGCCCATGATTCCAGCTTTTCTTGCATATATTTCGGGAACTACAGTGACAGAAATGGGTTCTAAAAATGGAACAATTCTTTCTATTAACAGAGCAAACATTATTCTAAATACAATATTTTTTGTTGCAGGATTTTCAATTGTATTTTCCATATTAGGAGTTTTAATCAACAGTGTTCTTTCAAATGTGGCTGGTGAATTAGTTGAAAGTCTCAATATCATTGGAGGAATCATTATTATGTCATTTGGAGTATTTTTATTATTATCTATAAAAATTCATTCTCTAAATGTAGAGAAAAAATTTTTTCCTAAAAATTCAAAATCAAGTTACCCAATGTCATTTGTATTTGGTTTAGCATTTGCAGCTGGTTGGACACCATGTGTAGGTCCAATACTTGGGACAATTCTAACTTTAGCTGCCACTACCCCATCCGTGTCATTTAGTTTGTTACTTGCATATTCACTGGGGTTAGGAATTCCATTTGTTTTGATGGGAATTTTTTTCTCCAGAGCTACCAAGATAATTCGATCAATGATAAAACATTTGAAATATTATAACATAATTTTGGGATCATTTATAATTATTTTAGGAATTCTAGTATTCACCAATCAACTTGCTTATATTGCAAACTTTCCACTTCTTAATGAATTGGTATTACTAGGGTGATTTGATGAATTCGGAAATAAAAACAGGATTAATCTTTGGAGGTCTAATTGTAGTAGGATTAGTCATGGTTGGGATGATATTTTCATCATTTGATGAAAAAATGGAGTCAACTACCATCTTTGAAGATGTAGACTCTCTTTCAAATGTTGACAAGTCTAAATTCAAAAAAGCACCAGAGTTAGTAGGGATTGCAAATTATCTAAACATCACACCTGAAGAATTAAGCAAAGAAATGAAGGATAAAGTAATCCTGTATGACATTTGGACATATAGCTGTATTAATTGTATTCGAACATTACCATATGTTACAGCATGGTATGACAAATATTCTGATCAAGGGCTATTAATCATAGGAGTTCATTCACCAGAATTTGAATTTGAAAAAGATCCAAAAAATGTTCAAATGGCAATCGACAAATATGGAATTGAATATCCTGTTGTTTTAGATAACAATATGGAAACTTGGAAGGCTTTTGAGAACAGATATTGGCCAAGAAAATACATTGCAGATCATGAAGGATACATCAGATATGATCATATTGGAGAAGGTGGGTATCAAGAAACTGAAAAAGTTATTCAGAAACTATTAGAAGAGAGAGCAGCATCTACTGGATTGCAAATATCATCTACATCATCACTAGTAGACATTGAAGAGTTTCAACATTCATCATTTAGGACGCCTGAATTATATTTTGGATACAAATTTGCACAAAACAGAAATCAATTAGGAAGTGATGAGGGATTTCAACCAGGAAAGGTAGTAACATATTCAGAACCAGATAAAATTGATTTACATAATTTCTACCCAATAGGAAAATGGGACAATAATGAAGAAAACATGCAATTAGTATCAGATACAGGTTCCATTAAATTACAATATAGTGCAAAAGAAGTAAATTTGGTTACAGAAAATAATGCAATATTAAAAATATTTCTAGATGGGAATCCACTTACAGAAAATAATGTAGGCATAGACATTACATCAGGAAATAAATTAATCACATCAGAAGCAAAATTGTACAATATTATTAGTAGTGAAAATAGTGGATCTCATATCTTAGAAATAGAGATTCAAGGTAAAGGATTTCAGGTATTTGCATTTACCTTTGGATAGTGTAACTGCATTATAGTGTAACTGGAGTTACAGTACATATAGTGACAAATCTCTTTAAAACAAAAAATTCAATGATTATTTGAAATTAAGGATGATCAGCAACTCGTGGAATAAAACTGAAAGGGAAAGCATATCTCAAAAAGTAATGGGTAAAGTAAGGCCAGATGAACCATTAAAAAACAAGATTGATTTTGCACAAAAAAAATTACAATTTCAAATTTCAAAATTAGATGGAATTAACGATAAACTACAAAAAAAACATGACGTGATTTTTGAAAAAATAGTCAACGCACAAAGAAATAACAAAACAAATTATGCTCAAGCATATGCAGGAGAATTGACTCAAGTTAGGAAAATGAAAAATATGGTTAGTGGAGCAAAACTATCCATGGAACAAGTTAAACTTAGACTAGACACAGTTTCAGAGTTGGGAGATGTAATAGTTACACTCAGTCCATGTATGGCAATCATCAAAGGATTAAGTCCATCATTAAGTGGAATTATGCCCGAAGCAAATGCATCAATGCAAGACTTATCACAAATACTTGGAGATGTAATGTCGGGATCATCAATGGGTGTCGGAGATAGTATGAGCATGCCAACTGAAACAAATGCAGATACATTAGCAATACTAGAAGAAGCACACAATGTAATAGCAGGACAAACTAAATCATCAATACCAGATATTCCAGATTCGCTCAAACAGCAGATTGTTGAAAAAAAAACAGATATTTTTGTCTAGAAATTATTTAGATGTCTTTTTACTTTTCTGAATTAAAATTTTCTTTATTCTAGATATTGTAGGGTAACTGTATCCACGTCTACGATAATTAGCAATCATCATCTTCCAATTTTTTAATCTCCATTGAGCTTGTTCAGTAGTAACCGAATGAACTTCTTTCTGAATGATGCTTTTTCTTCCAACCTTTAGTGTACCAGCATCTTTTGCAGACCATCTATTTTTTGCAAATTTTAGTCCAGAAAGAATTTCCTTTACAGGCATTTCCTTGAAATATTCTTTGAGTTTTTTTAATTCAGCATCCACAGGTTTTTTTGAAATAGGTAATTCTATAGTAGGTTTTACCATGAAAAATAACTAAATCCATGCTTTAAGAGAATCTTGCTAAATCATAATTAACTAAAACTGGAAATTATGTAAAGAAATTAATGATCTAACAATTTAGTGGAATGTTTGAATTTTTACAGATCGTCATATACATTCCCAATCCAATAATGATGGCAGCAAAAGTTGCCAAGGGAACTAGAAGGAAAAAATTTGTTTTAAGGCCCATAATAATATTCAATGTATTAACTATAAAATTGTGACAGTATTACTCAACAACGATAGTAAATATTCCAATCGTTTTTGGATTTTGCAGTTGTGTCACCATGCTGCGAGGTAACAAATCAGACGCCTTGTCACACTTTACAGCAAGAGTTCTCGGGCAGATAAAATCACTTTTTCTAATGACAATATCTTCAACATGGGTCAAGATAAGATCAGGATGACCTTTTCCTTCGATAACAAAATTATCATTACCTACTTTGATTGAAAAAGTTACTTTAGATTTACGACTTTTGAGTTTATTTTTTAATTCTTCAGGCAAGTCAGCACAGCTATATTTTGCATTTACACCTACAATGCAATCCCCATGTAGAGTTAAGTGGGATTCTTTGGTAATCTCTATTGTTTTTTGATGATTAGAACGAATGTTTTCATGACCTGAAAATTCAATTTCAAATTTCACAAATTCATTATAAATTCAGTTTCAAATTAAGGTTTGATTAACAAGATTTCAAAGTTCACAGGCTCCGATCAATGTAGTAATTGTTATCAATAATAGGCATGATTTAAATTGAATAATCAAAGCATTGCAATCAAATGCTTCCTGCACAACAAGGTTACGACAGAGCAATTACAGTGTTCTCACCAGATGGTAGATTATACCAAGTGGAATACGCTATTGAAACCGTAAGAAGAGGAACAATTGCCGTCGGCGTAAAATGTAAAGATGGAATTGTTATTGCAGTTGAAGAAAAGCCAAGAAAATTACAAATCTCAGATATTGCTCAAAAGATTTTCCAAATTGATGATCATGTGGGGGTAGCTGCAGCAGGATACATTCCAGATGCAAGAAGTCAAGTGGATAATGCAAGATTCTTTTCTCAAAGTAACAAAATGATTTATGATGAACCAGTTGAAGTTGAAACAATTGCTAAACACTTAGCTGATCAAAGTCAACAATACACACAATATGCGGGTGTAAGACCTTACGGTGTTGCATTAATTCTAGGAGGAGTTGTTAATGACAAACCTCAATTATATCTAACTGATCCTAGTGGAACATACATCTCTTATGATGCAATAGCAATCGGCTCTGGTTCTGATCAAGTAACTGACTTTTTAGAAAAAACATACAAAGAAGATCTTTCACTTGATGATGCTGCAACATTAGCTTCTGCAGGAATTTATCTTTCAAGTGAAGATAAAGAAGGAACAAGTCACATCAGAATGGCACACATCAAAAAAGAAAATGGAATGTATGAATTGGTTTCTGACGAGCAGATTACAAAATATGCAAATGCTGCAAAAGAAAAATACCCACACGAGCAAAAATAATCATTTCAAGTATTTGTGAGATTAAATTACGTTGAAATTATCTGTTGCAATCCCAGAGTCTGCTTTATCAGATGAATCACTAAAGATTGACAAGACTAGAAAAATTTCCGTTCTAGCCAGAGCATGTGCGATTTTTAAAATTGATACAATCTATGTTTATCAAGAAGGAAGCAAAAAAACAGACTCAGGACTAATGGTAATGATTCTAAAATATTTAGAAACACCACAGTTTTTGAGGAGGAGGTTATTTCCAAAAATGAATGATTTGAAATTTGCAGGAGTATTGCAACCATTAAAAATTCCAAGCCACATTACACCCGTAAACTCTAAAAAAATCAAGGCGGGGGATATTAGGGAAGGGATTATTGTAAATATAAAGGGGAAAAAGTTTGTCGATGTTGGAATTAATCAATTGATTCAATACTATGGGAACACCACAACTGGAAAAAGAGTGACAGTCAGATTTAAAGAAGGATATCCCAGATTATCAGTTAAGGATGTTGATAAAAGTGAAATTTCAACATATTGGGGATATTCTGTAAAAGAAAGAGCAAATTTATTTTCAGTGTTATCAGAATGGAAAGGAAATATCATCATAACATCAAGAAAAGGAAAACCAATATCAAGGGAGCAATTATCAAAGTATGCAAAATCAGATGAACATACCTTAGTTGTATTTGGATCTCCTGAAAGAGGAGTTCATGAGATCATTGGGGGGAGAATGAACAAGGTTCAAAATGCAAAATCATTAAACTTTTTCCCAAATCAAGCAACTGAAACTATACGTCTAGAAGAAGCACTACTAGGAACACTGGCAATAATTAACGCCAATAATTAATCTAAACATGCCTGAAAGAAAAAATTTCTTGTTAATGGCAATAGGGTTAGGAATAATCGGAATCATCATTGGAGGATATACAATTTGGAATTCAGTATCAGAATTAATTTCACCATAATAAATTAGGCATAGTTGGTTAACCAAAATTTTTTTAGTGGTTAACGATATCTCACATAGTTTAATAGAGGGAAATCGATGATGCGTTTTAGTCATGGGAGCTAGAAAACGACATCAACCACGTAGAGGAAGTCTTGCATACTCCCGTAGAGTACGTGCAAAAACTATGGAGGCAAGAATTAGAGCTTGGCCAAGTAGATCAGATTCTGAAGAACCAAGAATTTTAGCACATTGTGGTTTCAAAGTAGGATGTGTTCAGATTGTCAGTATTGATGATCGTGATAAAGTCCCAAATGCAGGAAAACAACTAGTAAGTTTAGGAACTGTATTAGTGACTCCACCAGTATTGATTTTAGGAATTAGAGGGTATTCAAAAGATCATGATGGTAAACATGCAGAATTTGATGTATATGCAGAAGACATTCCAAAAAGTATTGCCAAAGAAATTACAATTAAAAATATTGCAGGATCAATTGAAAATGCAGAATCAAAATTAAGAAAAATTAAAGAAATTTATGCAATTGTTGCAGTTTCTCCGAGATCTGCAGGGTTAGAAATGAAAAAACCATATATTTTTGAAGCAATGGTTAGCGGAGGAAACGTTGAAAAGCAATTTGCACATGTTAAAGAATCACTAGGAAAAGAAATTAAAATTGAACAAATTTTTGAAACTGGTGCAACTGTAGATGTTGCAGCAATTACAAAAGGTCACGGATGGCAAGGTGTAATGAGAAGATGGGGTGTCAAAAAGAAACAACACAAATCAAGAAAGACAGTAAGAGAAGTTGGATCATTAGGTCCAATCTCACCACAGAGTGTAATGTATACAGTTCCAAGAGCAGGACAAACTGGATTCCATCAAAGAGTAGAATATGATAAAAGAATTATGATTATGGGAAATACTGAATCAGATGAAATTAAAATTAATCCAGATGGAGGATACAAGCACTTTGGTTTAGTCAAAGGAGATTTCATCATTCTAAAAGGATCAGTTCCAGGAACTTACAAGAGATTAATCAAACTAAGAAGTCAAATCAGAAACGCTCCAGCTAAAGTTAACAAACCAAACATCTTGGAGGTTGTTGTATAATGAAGATAACAACTTACACAATAACTGGAACCAAAGAAGCAGAAATGGAACTACCAATAGTTTTCTCAACTCCATTTAGAAGAGAGTTAATTCACAAAGCATTCACTAATTTGACATCACATAAATTTCAGAAACAGGGAAGGAAGCCAATGGCAGGTATGGATGTAGTTGCAGACTCTAACGATCCTCCAACGGGTCAAGGTGTATCTCGTGTTGCAAGAATGCAAGGGGGTGGAGGTGGAAGACAAGGACAAGGAGCAGAAGTTGCATCAACTAGAGGTGGAAGACAAGCACATCCACCAATTGTTGAAAAAGTTATCTACAAAAAACTAAACAAGAAAGAAAACAAACTAGCATTGTGTTCAGCAATTGCAGCAACTGCATCAAAAGATCTAGTAGAATTAAGAGGCCACAAGATAAAAGGCATCGAATCATTTCCAATCATAATATCAGACGATATTGAATCAATATCTAAAACAAGTGAAATTATCAAAGTGTTAAAATCATTGAAATTAGCACAAGATGTCAAAAGATTAGATACAAGAAAACCACGTTCTGGACAATCAAGACTTAGAGGAAGAACTAAAAAAGTTGGAAAGAGTGTATTGTTTGTAACTGCAAATTCATCCAACCTATCAAAAGCAACAGGCGCATTGCCAGGTGTAGAAGTAAGAAATGTTAAAGAATTAAGTGTCCTAGATTTAGCTCCAGGCTCTGTTCCAATTAGATTAACTGTATATTCAAAATCTGCAATAGAAGAGATTGGAAAAATAAAATCAACACATCTCGAAGTAATGGTGAAAACACAATGAATGTAGATCAAGCAATGAGAATAATCATCAAGCCATACATTACAGAGAAAACCTTTGCAATGGTTGAAAACGAAAGTAAAATTTGTTTCATAGTAGGAATATCTGCTAATAAATCAGAAATTTCAGAAGCAGTGAAGACACTTTACAAACAAAATGTCAAAAAAGTAAACACTGCAAGAACAATTTACGGCAAAAAAGCTTTTGTTCAGTTTGAAAACACCGAAAAAGCCAGGGACCTGGCAACAAAGATAGGAATGCTATAATATGGATCATAAAACTCGAACGTTAACAGAGGAAATAAGATATGGTTAAAGAATTTTTATACAGAGGCATTCCGAAAGAGGAATTAGAGAGTTTATCATTAGAAAAATTATTCCTACTATTCAATTCTAGACAAAGACGATCACTCACTAGAGGAATTACAGATGGAAAGAGAAAATTGATTGAAGAGATCAAAGCTGCAAAAGCAGGAAAATTAAAAAATCCTATCAAAACTCACGTCAGAGATTTGATAGTCCTACCGTACATGGTAGGCGTTACAGTAAACACGTTCTCAGGAAAAGAATTCCAACCAGTTCTAATCACGACAGAAATGATTGGTCATTATTTGGGAGAATATGTAATAACAAACAAGAGAGTTTCACACGGTGCCCCAGGTGTTGGCGCATCAAGATCCAGTCTCTACGTACCACTAAAGTGATTATTATGAGCAGATTCAATTACGCTTTCCAAAATTATGATCCAACTAGACACGTGCGTTCTTCATTAAGAGAAAAAGACATCTCACACAAACATGCACGTGAAGTAGCAGTGTCAATTAAAGGACTATCAATTGAAAAAGCAAGGGACTATCTCATTGCGGTGATAAATGAGAAAAGAGCAGTTCCATTTAGAAGATATAAGAATCAAGTTGGACATAGACCGGACCCAGGGGTAATGTCAGGACGGTATCCACAAAAAACAGCAAAAGAGTTTATCAAAGTTTTGGATAATTTAGAATCAAATGCAGAATACAAAGGAATGGATTTAGATAGATTGAAAATTGTAAATGCAACTGTTCACAAAGGAGTAATTGTAAAAAGATTCATCCCAAGAGCAATGGGAAGAGCAACTCCAAAGAACAATGTATTAACTCATGTAGAATTGGTGGCAAAGGAGATTTAGAAATGTCAGCGGTCAAAAATGTAATCAAAGACAACTACAACATGATGTTGCTCAAAGATTATCTTAGAGAAGCAATTAAAGATGCAGGGTTCTCACATGCAGAAATTTCAAAAACACCCGTAGGAACAAGAGTAGCATTACATGTAACAAGACCGGGGATTGTAATTGGTAGAAAAGGTTCAGGCATTAGAGCATTAACTGATAAACTTGCATCAGACTTTGGATTAAAAAACCCACAAATTTCAGTAGTTGAAATTGAAAAACCCGAACTTGCACCCAGTGTAATGTGTAATAGAATGGCATCACATCTAGAAAGAGGAACTGCATTTAGAAGAGCAACCATGTGGACATTAAAACAGATTATGGAAGGCGGAGCAATGGGGGTTCAGATTACTATTTCAGGAAAACTAAGAGGTGATCGTTCAGCATTTGAAAAACACACTCAAGGGATTTTACCAAGAGCAGGCCATCATGCAGAAATGGTGGTAGATGAAGACATTGCACATGTAAAAACAGCAATGGGGTTAATTGGAATTAGAATTAGAATTGCAAGAAAAGAAAGACTCGTTCCAGAATTTGAAATGAGAATAACAAAACCAAAGAAAGGAAAACAATCACCGGAAAAAAAAACAGATAGTAATAAAAAAATCAAAGTGGAAGAAATTGAAGTTGAAGGTTCTAAAGTGGAAGTTGTCAAAGTAGAAGGTAAAGAAGATACAGCTAAATCAGAATCAGAAAGAATAGCAATAGAAGAAAAGAAGATGGAGAGTATTGAAACATTAGAAGAAGAAGAGGTCAAATTGAAATGACCCGAATCAGCATGAAGACAATTAAACAATTAAACGAAAAAGATCTTAGAAGTAAAATTCAAGAATCTCGTAGTGAACTTGCCAAACTTAGAATTGACGGATCCAAAGGAACATTGAGAAAAGAGAGTGGTAAACTAAAACCATTACGTCACGACATTGCAAGAATGTTAACAAGGTTAACTGAATTGAGGAAAGAGAAATGATTACTGTAGATAACATTACTTCACATGAATTTATAGGATTAGACACAGAAATTATACAATCAACCAATCCACAAGTAGTAGGATTAAATGGAAGAATTATCAATGAAACAAAATCAATGTTTACAATAAATACGGAAAAAGGTTCAAAATCAATTGCAAAATCAACCAACAATTGGAAATTTTCAATTCAAGGAAAATATGTTGTTATCGAAGGAAAAAGAATTGCGAAAAGACCATTTGATAGAATTGGAGGAAAACAATGACACAAAATATAGGATTGAAAGTTAAGGAACCAACAAGAGAATGTGGAGACAAAAATTGTCCATTCCACGGCAGTTTATCAATTAGAGGAAAACTCTTTGATGGTAAAGTAACAGGAGCTAAAGCAAAACAGACCATCACATTACAAAAGGATGCACCAATTTACTTTAGCAAATTCAAGAGATATGCAAGAGGTACAAGTACAATTCATGCACATGTTCCAGGTTGCATAGATGTTGAAGCAGGAGATCATGTATTGACTGCAGAATGTAGACCAATATCAAAATCCGTTTCATATGTAGTTGTGGAGGTTAAAACATAATGGCAAAGCAGGCAGGTAAAGGAGTAGAAGAATTCAGACCATACGTTACCAAAGTGATTCCAGTTGGAGCAAATATTGTATGTGCAGATAATTCTGGTGCTAAAATTTTAGAAGTAATTAACGTGCCAAGACATCACACTAGATCATCAAGACTTGCGTCAGCATCTGTCGGCGATTTTTGTAATGTTGTAGTAAAGAAAGGTCCTGCAGAACTAAGAAAGCAAGTTTATGGTGCAGTAATTATTAGACAAAAATATGCAGTTCGTAGATTAAACGGTGTAAGAGTTTGTTTTGAAGATAATGCTGCAGTACTAATCACTCCAGAAGGAGAAACAAAAGGAACAGACATTAAAGGACCAGTAGCAGTAGAAGCTTCAGAGAAATGGCCAAGAGTAGCTAACTTGGCATCAATGGTGGTATAATAAAATGAAACCAACTAAAATGCGTAACCAAATGATTTACCAAGCAACATTCCAAACAAAAAGTAAACAACTTGGAAGTGCACTTTCAAAAGATCTTCATAAAAAATATGGGAAAAGAAGTGTAAGAGTTGTCGAAGGAGACAGTGTTACCATTCTCAGGGGAGAATTCAAAGGAGTAGATGGTAAAGTATCCAAAGTATCTCCACAAAAAAGCAGTGTTGCAATTGAAGGAGTTAAAAAAGAAAAAACAAAGGGGGACAAATTTGATGTTTATATTCACACATCTAATCTAGTTGTTACTTCACTTAATGGGGAAGATAAATGGAGAATTTCAAAATTGGAAGGAAAAGATCCAAGAAAACAACCAAAAATAACTGCAACCAAGACTGAAACTAAATCAGAGTCAGCTAAAGACACCCCTAAAGAAACAAAAGTAGCAGATAAAATCAAAAAACAAGGAGATAAAGAATAATGGTAAGCATAGTAGGTAGTAAGAAACTCAAACGTCAAATGGCTCCACAATTCTGGGGAATTACCAGAAAAGACAAGAGATTTGTAATTACAGTAAAACCAGGCCCACACAAAAAGAACCATTCAGTACCAACAGCAGTATTTCTTAGAGATATGCTTAATATTGTCACAAGTCTTAGAGAAGCAAAAGTTGCAATTTATTCGGGTAGTGTAAAGATTGACGGAGTCGTAAGAAAATCACTCCATCATGCAATTGGACTAATGGATGTTGTAGAACTAGAGAATGTCTCAGATATTTATCGTCTAGTTCCAACCGAAGATAAATTACTAAAACCAATCAAGATTAATGAATCAGAAAAATCTAAAAAACTTGTAAGAGTTACAAGTAAAACAGCAATCAATAAAGGAAGATTACAAATTGGATTCCATGACGGTCGTTCAATCATTTCAGATATCAAAGTAAATGTTGGAGACACCTGTTTAATACAAATTCCGGAAGTAAAAATTATTGAAATTATCAAATTAGAAACAGGTTGTCAAGGTTTAGTAACACGAGGAAATAACACAGGCCAAATTGGTAAAATTGAAACTATTGAAGAAGGGACATTTATTCTTCCAAAAAGAGTCATCCTAGCATTAGGAGATAGAAAAATCGAAATACCTGCAGATATTATTATGCCAATTGGAAAAGAGGAGCCAATAATTCAATTAAAGTGATCATATGTCTCAAGTAACAGAATCCCCAATGAAGAAAATCTCGTTAGAGAAAGTTGTGTTAAACATGGGTTTAGGAAAATCGGGCGACGTAATCAACATTGCAGAAAAAGCACTAGAGCAAATTTCTGGAAAAAAACCATCTAAACGTTTAGCAAAAGCAGCATATCGAGATTGGGGGGTTAGAAAAGGAGAACCAATAGGAGTAGCAGTTACAATTCGTGGAGAAGATGGCATTGCATTACTAAAAAGGCTATTAGAAGCTAAAGGAAGCACAGTAAACGGAAGATCATTTGATAACTTTGGAAACTTTTCATTTGGAATTAATGAACATATAGACATCCCAGGAGTAAAATATGATCCACAAATAGGAATTTTGGGTCTTGGAATTTCAATTACATTAACTAGACCAGGATATAGTGTTAGAACTAGAAGTAAACACAAAGCAAGAGTTGGAAAATCACACGTTATCAAAAGTCAGGAAGCAAAAGATTATCTAGCAAAAGAATTTGGAGTGACCATAGCATAATGGCAAAAGATAGATCCTACGAAGCAACAGGTAGAAAAAAACATGACTTTGGCAGAGGTTCAAGATGGTGTAAAAGATGTGGAGATTATACTGCAGTTATTCAAAAATATGATTTAATGTTATGTAGACGATGTTTCAGAGAAGTCGCAACATCTTTAGGGTTCAGGAAAAACAGTTGAGATAACATGCCAGCAACAAATATCTTAGCAAATCTATTTGTCACACTTTACAATAACGAAGCCAGAAGGAAATCGGACTGCATAATTCTCCCTACATCAAAATTAGGAATTGAAGTATTAAAGACACTTCAAAAAGATGGGTATATTGGAAAATTTGAGCACATTGACGACAAAAGAGGCGGAAAATTCAAAATCAAATTATTAGCAAAAATTAACAAATGTGGTGCAATATCCCCAAGATTCAAAGTCAAAAATGACGAATACAATAGTTGGGAACAACAATATTTGCCTGCATACGACAGAGGAATGCTTCTTGTAACAACAAACCAAGGAGTAATGTCTCATCATGATGCATCACAGAAAGGAATTGGAGGATTTTTGATAGGATATGTCTACTAAACAAGAAGAAGAATTCAAAGACCAAGTAGATATTCCTGAAGAGGTCACAGTTACAGTAAATAAACACATGATATCCTTTGTAGGACCATTAGGAAAAACATATAAAAGTTTCAGAAGCATCCCAATTAACGTAAAAGTCAGTGAAGGTAAAATTCTACTTAGTGCAATTGAACAAAAGAAAAAAGATTATGCAATTTTACATACTGCAAGATCAATTATTAGAAATATCTGTGAAGGTCTAATAACAGGATATACAATTAAAATGAAAGTTGTGTTTTCCCACTTTCCAATTACAGTTAAAGTTGAAGGAAAAAATGTTTTAATTGAAAACTTCCAAGGAGAACGTGCACCAAGAATCACACATATTGTAGGCAATACCAAAGTAATTCCCAAAGGTGAAGATGTCATTCTTACCGGCGAAGTATGGACAGACATTACCCAAACTGCAGCAAATATTGAATTAAAATCCAAAGTAAAGAACAAAGATCATAGAGTATTCTTAGACGGCATCTATGTATTTGAAAAGAAAAAAGGTTTAGATAAATAAAAATCCAATTTAACAAATGACTCTTGATCCTGAATTTTCAAAACAAACTACGGATTTAATCCAACAAACATTAGAATTATACAAATCTGCAGGGGCATCTCCACGAATCGGCGAAATGTGGGAATGTGACAACGTTGGAGATTTCTTGTGTGGATTTTTTGTAGGAGAGATGGTAGGTTCGGCACTTAGTGCATTTCAAATTGTTAATCAAAGAGAGCCAACATCGGATGAACATCTAGAAATTATTGAACTTGTTGAAAGTCATGCAAAAAAAATCAAAGAGTTTTTTGCAAAATTCAATTAAAATGTCAAAATAAAAACAAACATAAAATTAAAAAAATAAGCATTGTTACCAACTCATCCCAATACTCTCCAATACATCATGACACATGCAATGTTTGCCAATCCAAGATAGTTCTCAATCTTTCTTTCGTATCTAATTCTTGTTCTGTGGAATCCGCACTTGATCCATGCAAAGAATCGTTCCACTAC
>JAJRWR010000038.1 GCA_024276695.1 archaeon | reverse complement strand
TGTAGTGGAAAGATTCTTTGCTTGGTTGAAAAATGGTTTTCACAGAACAAGAATTAGATATGAAAAGAATTGTGATAATTATCTGGGATTTGTATACTTGGCATCAATTATGATGTATTGGAGAGTATTGGGATGAGTTGATAATATTGACATACATACCAAATATGATTTTATCTCTTGATGAAGTATTGTTCAACAATATTTGATAACGATAAGAAATTCTAAATCTTTGTTTTATAAAATAAAAGAGTTTTGAAAATTACTCAAAACAGTTGTTCTAATTTTTGTGGTTTTGGAAACATTCTCTGCAGTAAACAGGTCTGTCTTCTTTTGGCTTGAATGGTACTTGACATTCATTTCCACAGTCACCACATTTTGCATCATGCATTTCACGTGGTCTGTCGTCTCTTCTACCAAATCTAGAACCTCTGTCGCCACCAAATCCGCCAGATCTTCCACCAAATCTACCTCCACCTTGTCTTGGAGCGGGTTTGTGGTTTTGGAAACATTCTCTGCAGTAAACAGGTCTGTCTTCTTTTGGCTTGAATGGTACTTGACATTCATTTCCACAGTCACCACATGTTGTGGTATGCATTTCTCTTTCTCTATCAAAGGACATGTCTTTCTAAATCTCGATATTGTCATGCAGTAATAAACTGTGGGAAAAAACATCTATTGTTATAAACTAATCACATCACTTGAAATTATTGGGTATGAAAAAATATGTTGCCACACGAATGGTGACTATGTTTGGAGTTTTGATGATCACCCTATTAATCACAGTTGTACTTGTGGGCTCAAATATGGATACGATTCTAAAACAGGGTATTATATTTCAAGTAAGATCAGAAATAACAGAGAATCCATCTATTGCTGAAAGCTTTTCATCAGTGGAGGAGTTTGAGAGATTCATTCAAACCCAAATTGATCAAAGAATTCAGATCTTGAGGTTGGATGAACCATGGTATTCGCCTCAAAGAATCGGAGTAACAATGTACAAGATTATGCTGTTAGATTTTGGTCATGCAACATTTCTAACCAGTGACGAAGGGTCTTCAGACGTAAAAGATATACTGTTTGAGAAACTTCCCAGAACAGTACTATTATTTACAACAGCAACAATTATCATTTCAATTATAGGAATATTTCTAGGGGCCTTTTCTAGTAGCAAAGTAGGATCAGGAATCGATAGAATTACATCAAGTTTTGCAATTATTAGTTCTAGTTTCCCCGTATGGTGGATAGGAATGTTAATGATATTCCTATTTGCATTCACATGGCAAATATTTCCTGCCAGAGCAACCCCAGACATCCCATCATCAGATCCCAAATACATTGGATCTTTACTGTACCATATGGCATTACCATTAATCACGATTGTGATGATTGGTTTTGGATCATGGGCATACTTGGTAAGAAATTTCATGGTAGGCATAATGCAAGAAGATTTCATTATAGCAAAAAAAACAATTGGGATTAAATCGCAGAGAATAATATATACACATGCATTGAAAAATGCAGCACCACCAATTGTAACAATTTTGGCATTGAGTTTATCAGGTTCGCTCGGAGGAGCAATAATCACAGAAGCTGTTTTTGATTGGCCAGGGATGGGCAGATTATATTTTGAAGCAATCACTGTGATGGACCTTCCAGTCATTATTGGTGCAACATACCTACTAACAGTGTTTTTCCTAGTAAGCATATTCATTGCAGATTTGCTTTATGGTTATTTTGATCCTAGAGTGAGGACTGGAAAATGAGTAGTATATCACCTCAAGAAATTAAACAAGAGTTTCTAAAAACCAAGATGGGGATTGCAGGAATTACAATTCTTGCAATATTAGTATCAATCTCAATTATTACAATAATTGCCATTCCAGTTGAAACATTTCAAGAATGGAACAATCCGGGGAACTGGATTTCAAATCCAAAAGTGGCAATTCCAATTTGGGTGAATCTCTTCCTAACTGAGAAAATTCCAGAACATAAAATTTTGATGAACCCCAATATAGAAAAAATTTCAAGCGAAGGAATAGAACTAATATCTCATCAATTTGGATTAAATTTCAACTATGATGAATTTCCAAATGATTTCATCTACGAGTTTTCATCAGAATATTCAGGATCTCCACTACTACAAATGTCAGTAATTCGACCAGATGGAATTGAATTAGATTTGCTAACAACATCACTTCCTTATTCTAGTGAAAAAACAACTCATAGTGAGAGAATTTTTTCAACAGATCGTGCAATAAAGAAGAATTTATCATTACAATCAGAAAATTTTGAATTTACATTTGAAAGATTGTCTGCAGAAGATATCATATTTTCAAAGATTCAGACAAATGAGCCATTAAAAGGAAATTATATTTTTCTAGTAAATCTATACGGAGTAAATTCTGAAAATCAAATTCATGAATCAAAATTGATTGTGGGCGGCAAGGCATTTGGAATTATGGGAACTGATGAATTAAGACGAGATTTGGCAATAGGATTACTATGGGGAACGCCTTTGGCATTATTTATAGGGTTAGTCGTATCTATTGTATCAGTAGTTGCAGGGTTACTTTATGGAGTATATGCAGGATACAAAGGCAAAAAGACAGATGAGGCAATGATGAGATTCAATGATGTTATCTATGCATTGCCAGCACTACCATTTCTCATCATTCTTTCAGTGACAATCAGCAATAGCATATTTGTGATGGTAGGGTTTCTGATGATATTTGGGTGGGTAGGTATAGCAAAAGTATCAAGAAGCATGTCACTTCAAATAAAAACTCGAGGCTATGTTGATGCAGCAAATATGATGGGTCAAAAAGATTCTAAAATTATTCTAAAGCATATTGTGCCTCAGTTATTGCCATATGCATTTGCAAGCATTGCAATTTCAGTTCCAGCAGCAATCACAACAGAAGCAGGTTTAAGTTTTCTAGGATTGGGAGATCCAACATTTCCAACTTGGGGTCAAATACTACATGATGCAAATATTTTTGGAGCAGCAGCTAGAGGAATGTGGTGGTGGATAATGCCACCAGGAGTAATGATAGCAATTACAGGATTAGCCTTTGTGTTTATCGGTAATGCTCTTGATGCAATAGTTAATCCTAAGCTGAAAAGATGATCATATGGAATAACTGCGAATAATATTCAAAGCAGTATCATTTAGTTTTATTGTATATGTAAGGGAATTTGGATCTTCTTTTGTTTCGGCCAAAGTCTCTGTAAATTTTACTTTTTTGTCTTCAGTAGCACCCGCATCATGAGCACAGAGATTAAATGCCTTTAGATTGAGATTATTTTTTAGTAGATATGCAATGAATTTCTTGTAATCTTCAGGATTCGTCCAACTGATATTTTTTTCGAAACAAATCGCAATCCAAACATCAACAGAATTATGAAAAATTACCTTTTTACGAATTTCATCTAATGACATATTTATTCAACTAGAAATCTGCTTTCTGCATTTTTGAGCCACATCGTGGACAAGTTCCTCCTTTGTGTTTGTTGTTACAAACAAGGCAAACATATCGCATGCCACCGAAATTTCCTTGTGAACCCATACCAAAGAATCCACCCCCACCAGTTCCAGAATTACTTCCATAACTACCCATACGATTCATTTGTCGTCTTCGCATGATCATAGGTAATAAGATGAAAATTGCCATTACTAATCCAATGCTAAAATACCATGGAACACCAAGATATCCGAGTCCTATTTGTAAACCAATGCTAAACACCAGTGAAGCACCTAGAAAAAGATAATACCGTTTGAGCTGAGGATTCAATTCATTAGGAGTAGCGTTAAAACGGTTATAAAGTTTCTTCAGTTTTCATCAGCATTATCAGCATGATTTTCAAAAATCACTCAATTGAAAGTGGGATTTGATTCCCATTACTATCCCATGCAAAAGTAGAATCATCATCATATGGGGATTTTACAATCATGGAAACTAATCCAAAAAAATTATGTAAATCAGTTACAGAGGGTTCTGCCGAACCACTGGGATGAGAATGGACAATCCCAACATAACTCATATCAAAAGGTAGGAATGAATGAGGAAATCCGGCAAAAGTAGGGCCGGTTTCACTAAAAGGCGGAATTACAAGTCCATCTATTTTTATTTCACCATTTTTTGATTTTCCCTTTAAAATCAAAATACCTTCGTTAGGATGTTTCATTTGGCAAAAAGATAAGATACTATCATGAACCTCTTTTTTCAACATTACTTTACGTTCAAATTTTTTCTTTTTGAATAACACAGAATAACTCCAGTTTAGAACTAATTTAATTTTAAGATGTCAAAATGGTATATTTTGTATTAGAAAATTCTCTTAGTTTTTGCGCAATTTCAGACACCAATTCAGGAATTTTTGAATCAATTTCATCTATTTCACCTTGAAAAGTTTCAGATTTCATTTGAGAATCATTCACCAGAGAGGTATTTTTATCAAGATCATCTTCTAATGAAATTAAATCATTTGACACAAGGGAATTTACAACATTTTTCATTTCTTCATATTTTTTATGATAATCTGAAACTTGTTTTACAAAGTCATCCACAGACTCTTCGGTTTCAGTGATGTGAGAAGATGTTTTATCAACATCTTTTACTGAGATAGATCCGGATGAAACGCCTTTTCGTACATTTTCAAGTATGGTGATTATAGAATCCTTATTGTCAGATGAAATGACATCAAAAGGTTCGGCAACTAATTGGGATAAAATATTTTTTTGTTCCTTATCTAATGATGAGGCATATTCATATCTGCTCAAAGGACGAGATATTTTGGTGAACTGTGTATTGATTTGATTTTTAATTTTTAATTTCTGATCAGTAAATTTTTCCAAGTTATTTTTTAGAGTAAGGTATTTTGTATAAGTTTCAGAAGATTTTATTCCATCAATAGAATTTTGAAGGGTAGAAATTTTTTCCTTAATTGAAGTTATATTTTCATCGATATCTGCAATTTTTTGAGATTTATTTTTACGTAAATCGGATAAATTTTTTATTTGTGTTATTGCCTGATTTATCTCATCAGAGAGAGATTTTGTAGATTCATAGTTTTTTAACAACTTACGAATATCAGAATGATTTTCATTCATGACTTCAAGATTTTCTTTTAATTGTGACGCATATTTTTTTGCAAAGATGTGTATAACTCTAGTTTGTCGTCCTAAAACATCACCAACTTTTTTAAGAATTAAATTTAACACAGAATTTAATTTTTCAGCATCATCAAAAGATGAAATTTTGGGTAATGAAACAACATCCTTTTTGATCATATCGATAACTTGTTTTTTGCCTCTAATCACTATAATGGCAAGATGTTTATCGATGTCATCAATGTTGAGATTATCTTTTTCAAGTACGTTTCCAATTTTGATTAAATCATCAATCAGTGGCTCTGTGCTATTTCTTAAATTATTAATTTCGGCCAAAGTTTGTGATTTTCTCAATGTACTAAGATCAGAAACAATTTTTGGCACATCTGCGAGCAAAATTTCTTTATTTTGAGAAATTTCCTCGACTGATTTTTCTTCTTGTTTCTTTTTACCCCATCCAAAGACCATTTGTTATCTTTCTCTTCAGGGGATTAAAAATGGTTGTACATCTAAAATTTAAAATCCAGCAAATAATAGAGAACCACATGGCAAAAAGAGCATTTCATACAGGGGCGGTTAAAAAAACAATCAAAATCAAAGCATCAAAGGACAAAGTATGGAGAAAAATAAGCAATATTGTAGGATTGTCTACATGGGTAGTAGATGTAAAAAAAACAGTGTATCTATCTAAAAAGAAAAAAGATGTAGGAGCAGTGAGATTGATTACATTTGTAGATAAAAATAAAATTGAAGAGCATGTAGTGGCATGGAAAAAAGGAAAATATTTTACATATGTTGCAACAGAAGGATTACCGTTAAGGGCATATGTTGCAACAATTTCAATAAATGTAAAATCTAAAAATCTCGTAGAATTAACATGGCAATCATATCTCAACAGTAAAAAAATGACAGAAAAACAATTCTTAGATTTTGTAGTATTTTTAGGAGCATTTTATGAAGCATCACTTGAAAATCTTAAAGCATTGCTTGAAAAATAACACTAGATTATCTTCGAGTTAAAATCTAAATACGATAAATCAGGAAAAAAGTCATGAGCGATATGAGATTTATCATCATTGGGATCGTTTTAGTTTTTGTGGGATTTATTGTTCTAGGAGTGTTTGGTCACAATTATCAGGCAGCTACTCTTGAATCAGATGAGTTTGGAACATGTTACAAGTATTCAAATAATTTACCACCCATGGAAATCAATTGTTCGTTTAAGATATTTGATCAAATTGTATTTTTTGGAATAGTTATGGGATTTATTGGATTTGGCACCATATCGCTGATTAAAGGTACGCGAGGGGACTGGGATAATCGAGTCAAACCAGAAGACATGGTAGGGTCAGGAGAAAATCAAAATTCAGATGATCCAGATAAAGATTGAATTTATTTTTTAGATTTTAATTTCTTATAATCTTCAGGACTTTCGTCTTTCAATCTCTGAAAATATACTTCTTCATACGGCATTTTTTCTCAATTTACCATAACCAAATTTGCATTTAACCATAAAGAATGATTTATACTTTGATTAGGCATAGATTTCCAAAATATTATGATTCTGATTCAATAATATTTTTCATGGAATTAAACATCTCACCAATTTCAATCATTCTTTGATCAAATTGTTCATCAGTGAGTTCATCAGGTTTGTTCAAAGTGATGATAACTTCAGAAACATCTCCATTAGATATAACTCTCATTGGAACGTCCCATGAAGACTCTTCATCAATAAATTGGTAATCTAAAATTCCCAATGTTTTATTTTCATTAAATTTCAACTTGGATTTTCCATGAGGCCCTGTAAACGACCACCATCCAGATTCATCGATTTTTGCATCAGGCATCATCTTAGGAGGCATCTTTAAAATTGCATCAAATGCATCACCTGTTTTTTTTTCTACGGTAATTGTGATAGTCCTAGATCTGCCCATGGTAGAGATTTCAAATAATGATTAAAAAGGATATAGCAGTAATCGTATGAAATGATACTACCAATCTATTTGTTTAAAAATTCTCTAATTTTCTTAAGATTAGCTACGTTTGATTCATGAAACATTACCATGGATTCTGACAAAGAATTAGGTAAAACTGTTTTAAGATTATCTACCAATTCATCACCACTAGTAATTATGTTATCAATCAATTTATCGATTTCATTTTTTTCATCAATCATTTGATTTTGATAAGAAGTAATCTTAATTATCTTTTTTTATCAATGTAGCAGTAGAACGGACTTTTTTTAGTTTTTGAATATTCCATGATACAACCTCACGAATCTTTTCAAAGTTTTCTGCTTGTAATTTTACCATCATATCATGGGTTCCAATTGTTTCAAACACATCCACAACTTGTTCAATTTCCTTTAATTGATCAATTATTTCAGTTTCAGCACCAAGCTCACAATTAAGCATAACGTATGCATCAGTCATAATCTAAACAATAATTGATGATTATTTAAAGATGGAGAATTTTAAATGGTCTTACCAGATAACGTGGACTAAATCTTTGAGATTTCGACGAGATTTAGGGAATTTAGTTTGTTCTGGATAACCAATACAAAGTACGGATGAAGGCACCAAATCAGTTTTAATGATATCCATGACTTTTTGTTCATCAAACATTCCAATCCAAATTGAACTCAATCCAAGTGCTTGAGCTGCAAGTTGAGAATAACCAGCAGCCAGAGTAGCATCCTGTATAGCAAATTTCTTAAGAATGTAATCAGGAAAATCAAATTTCACTCTTGAGGGATTTTTACAAAAAATTAAAACAACTGGAGCGTCAACATATGGTTGCTTGTTACAAGCCTCAACTAACAGTTTTTTCTTTTCTGGACTTTTGATGTAGAAGATCTCAAATCCCTGGAAATTACCAGCAGTTGGAGCAGTATCAGCAGCTGCAATTATTTTGTCGATTTTTATTGTTTCAACTGGATTATCAGAGAATTTTCTTGTAGAGCGTCTTTTTGCCATTACAGCAAACAAATCAGTATCTACAATTTCAGTAGGTCCAGATTTTAAGATAAAATCAAGTAAGTTATTTCTCACATTAGGATCAGATGCGTCAGGAGATTCTTGAGGTTCATATCCTAATGGATAAATTTTTTCTGGAACATCATCTGAAGCCACAATAAAGTTACAAAAAATATGTTATTAAAGAATTGTAAAACCACACATGACCGCATTAAATCACTTATTCTGCTTCAAACCCATCACACCCAGAAGTGCACGGTTTGTTCATTACGCCTTCACACACACCTAATTCATTATGCATAATTCGGTGGTGTGCACAAATTTTACATTTTTCCCTAAAATGAAAAATTAATTCAGAAAGAGAAATATCAGAGTTATTAATTTTTGATTCAGTTTCTTTTGTCACTATAATTTTCAATAGTCATGTCAGTTTAAATATTTTGAACAGCAAAGATCAAGACATTTTATTTTTTTAATGAATTGTCATAACATATGTAAAAATAGTTTTTCTAAAATAAAAAAACGCCGAGAGAGGGATTCGAACCCCCGCACGCTTGCGCGTAGCCGTTTTCGAGACGGCCGCCGTACTACTTGGCTATCTCGGCAACTATTATGAAATATTCTCCATAATAAAGCGAATTGATAGAATTAGGTATTATCAATATCAAATAATTCATCTTGGAATTTCTTTTTTATTTGATCTTTTGTTCTATTCCATTCATCTTCAATTACAGAATCTCTAAAAATAGAACAAAATCCATCAAAAGCATCATTATCCAAGATAGAAACAATTTCTTGTTTTTCAGATTCAGAAAAGGGAAAATAAGATACTATTTTTGAAACTAGATCATACTCATAGCGAATTTCAAAAATTTTATCCTGTAAATGTGAAGGTAAATTCAGTTGAGACATCTATTTTTTGATGATTCATTTCCATATTAAAATCGAATTCGAATGAACATATCTAAAACATCGATCATTTTAGAAGGACAAACACAAAATACCTGAAAACATCAAGAAATTTCATGGGATTAAACCTAAAGGATTTGGTAGTTAGAGAGAAAACAACCCTTGAGGCATTTTCAAACAAAGTTATAGCAATAGATGCTTACAATGCAATTTACCAGTTTTTAGCAAGTATCAGAGGTCCAGACGGATTACAGTTAACTGATTCAGAGGGAAGGATTACTAGTCATCTTAGTGGATTACTGTACAGAAATGTAAATTTTCTATCATTAGGAATTAAACCGGTTTATGTTTTTGATGGAAAACCTCCATCACTAAAAACTGCTGAAATTGAGCGCAGAAAACAAATCAAAAAAGATGCAACTGTGAAATATGAAAAAGCAGTTGCAGAAGGGAATATAGAAGATGCAAGAAAATTTGCTCAACAAACAACTAGCATGAAAGATGGAATGGTAAAAGAATCAAAACAATTTCTAACATATTTTGGAATTCCATATATCGAAGCTCCATCCGAGGGAGAAGCAACGGCGGCACATTTAACAAATACAGGTCAAGCATATGCTTCAGCCAGTCAAGATTATGATTCGATACTATGTGGAGCAAAAAGACTTGTAAGAAATTTCACAAGTAGTGGAAGGAGGAAGATTCCAAATAGAAATACCTACATCGATGTGTTACCAGAAATTATTGAAACACAGAAAACATTAGAATCAATCGGAATAACAAGAGAAGAATTGATTGATGTTGGAATTTTAATTGGCACGGATTTTAATCCAAATGGTTTTGAAAGAATTGGTCCAAAAACTGCAATGAAATTAATCAAACAACATTCAAGATTAGAAGACATCCCACAAATTCAAAAACAGTTGGAAGAAATAGATTTTCAACAAATTCGAAAAATATTCCTAAATCCAGAAGTTGCAGATGTGGATGAAATCATATTCAATGAAGTGGATTCAGAAGGGATCATGAATTATCTTAAAGAACGAAGTTTTTCAGAAGATAGAATCCGATCAACGTTAAACAGATTGAAACGAGCATTAGAAAAAAAGAGTCAAAATCTCGATCAGTGGTTCTAAGATTTCAATTTAATAACTAGTCAATCCAATTTTAAAAAATGCCTCAAACAGAAGCCAGAAAAACACTCAAAGATGCCCCAGTCATGTGGAGGAGAATCAATTCCATAGGAGTGATTTTAGACTGTAATTCAACATATGCTGCAAAACTAGGGTATGCCAAGTCAGAAATTCTTGGAAAACCAATCTTTGAGCATGTGCCAAAAGACGCCTGGGAAGATATGAATGATTCTTTAAAAATTTGGTTCGATACAGGGAAAGTGGCTAATAGAAAAATTACTTTCAAAAAACAAAATGGTGAAACATTTTCAGGACTATTACAAGCAACTAGTCTGTATGATGAAAACAAGAATTTGCTGGGAAGCAATACTGTAATTTTTGATTTGGAACAAATGACGGATAAAAAAATAAAAGAATATCAAGAATTTTTCAAAGAATCTAATTCAAGATTAGATGAAATTAAAGAAAAAGAATACGAGCAATTAGATGAGAATTCAAAATCAGAGTATGATGGATTAAAAGAAATGTTTGAAATGTTATCTACAATTAATTTAGATGAATTAAAAAAATAATTATTTCAAATTGTTTTTAATAGATTTTTGAAGTTCATCAAAAACCTGTTGAACTTCAGTTACTGCAGCATCATCTTCCAATGTACTAACATCACCAATTTGTTCATTATTACCAATTGCTTTTAGTAACCTGCGCATAATTTTTCCACTTCGGGTTTTTGGCAATTTTGAAACAAAGTAAATTTGTTTAGGAGTTGCAATTGCACCTATATCAGTTCTAATTTTTTCAACTAGTTGTGTTTTTAAAACAGTAGAATCATTTTCAACTCCTTGTTTTAAGACTACAAATGCAATAATTACCTCACCTTTAATTTCATCAGGAATTCCACAAGCTGCAGATTCAGCCACGTCAGGATGAGATACCATACAACTTTCAAGTTCTGCAGTTCCAATTCTATGACCTGCAATTTTTAGAATATCATCTGCACGACCAAGTAGCCAAAAATATCCATCATTATCTTTTAGGGCATAGTCTCCAGAATAGTAACAATTTTCATATTTTGACCAGTAAACAGTTTTGTATTTTTCATCATCATTCCATAATGTCAAAAGCATTCCAGGCCAAGGATTTTTGATTACAAGATATCCTTTGGTATTTACAGGGACTTCATCACCATTTTCATCAACTACGGTGATAGTTACTCCTGGAATTGGGCGGGTTCCAGATCCAGGTTTTAGAGGAATGGTCTCCAGACCAGGAAGTGAGGAAATCAACATACCACCAGTCTCAGTTTGCCACCAAGTATCAAGGATAGGACATTTTTCTTTTCCAATAGTTTTGAAATACCATTTCCATACTTCGGGATTAATTGGTTCACCAACTGTACCAAGCAATCTCAATTTTGAAAGATCAAATGAATCTGGAATGCCATCCCCAAATTTCATAAACATTCTCAGAGCAGTAGGAGTTGTGTAAAATATTGTCACGTTGTATTTTTGCAATATGTCCCACATTCGTGATGCGTCTGGAAAATCAGGTGAACCTTCATACATTACTTGGGTTACACCATGAAGAAATGGAGCGTATACTACATAGCTGTGTCCAGTAACCCAACCAATATCAGCAGTACAGAAAAAAATATCAGAATCTTTTATGTCAAAAGCCCATTTGAATGTAGAATACAAATGAGTCAAGTATCCACCAGTACTATGTAGTACACCTTTTGGTTTTCCAGTGGTACCTGAAGTATACAAAATGTAAAGGGGGTGATTACTAGGGAGAGATTCAGCATTACATGAATCAGAAGCATCATCCATAAGTTCATCCCAAAATTTATCTTTAGATGTCATTGTGATTTTATTTTTAGTTCTTTCAAGTACTACTACATGTTCAACAAAATCAATGTCCTTTATCGCATCATCAATCACATCTTTTAGTTTAACAATTTTTCCTCTCCTATAACCACCATCTGCAGTAATGATTACTTTGGATTTTGAATCAGAAACTCTATCTTTAATTGAAGTTGCACTAAATCCAGAAAAAATTACAGTATGAATTGCACCAATTCTTGCACATGCCAACATTGCAATTGGCAGTTCTGGAACCATTGGAAGATAAATTGTAACTCTATCACCTTTTTTGACACCAAGTGATTTGAGGACATTTGCAAATTTTTGAACTTTTATACACATCTCCCCATATGTGACATTACGAGAATCCCCATTTTCACCCTCCCACAAGATGGCGGATTTTGAAGATTTTGTCTCCTGATGAACATCTAGAGCATTATACGAGGCGTTAATCATACCTCCAACGAACCATTTTGCAAAAGGAGACCTCCAATCAAGTGTTTTTTTCCAAGGGGAAAACCATGATAAATTCTTTGCCTGCTCATCCCAAAAAGATACAAAATCAGAATCAGCCTTTTTTCTTAAATTATTATCATTATTTCCCAGTCCAATTTCATATGTCTCAGACATCAAAAAGTGTATGAAGTTAGATCTTTCTAAGTGTTAAAAAAATAATTTAAAAAAATTATTGTGCTTCCATTCTAGCAAGCCAATCGTTATCATTGTCGTCTTTTGAAGTATCTGCTGTCACCTGTTGAGGTGGTTCTGGAAATGCAAATGTTACCTCAGGTTCTGTTGGTGGCTCCGGTATAGGGATACTAGGTGCCTCAATTGGTTCTGAAGGTATTGGTATTGATTCGACTGGTACTTCTGGAAGTATTGTCTGAACTACTTGTTGTTCTTGTTCAGAAGTCTCCAGATATGAACGGGCTGATTCTTGGATGTCGGGTGTTGGGGGGGCAGTTATCTCTTGCACTTCCAATTCAAGATCTGCAATTCTACTCTTTACATTTGCGATTTCTGCGGTTTCGTGAGTTACATGCTCAATTACTTCAGTTGTGCATGATTTCACGGTCTCAAATGTTGCATTAGAGATTTCATTGCTCTTGTATTGTACTTTTGCATCAAACGATAACATTTTTGCAGACTTCATTTGATCATTTAACTCAGTCAATCTTGCCTCAAGGATTGCTTTGATTTTATGTTCTGTTTCATCTAATGATACAAGTTTTGACTTGTATTTTTCATGAATGATTTCTGCATCTGCTTTCATGTTATCATTTTCTGAAACAATGTCAATCAATGCTTTCAATCGACGTAGAGTTAATTGTTTTTCACGAATGAGTCTCTGTGAGTCGAGTCTCCATTTTGGAATGAATATAATAACTTCGCCTTGAGCTACTAATTGTTCATATTGGATTTGCTGTAATCCTTGTGAACCGCAGTCAATGCCAACGGATTGAATACTTCCGTCAATATCAGTTATTGTTCCTACGACTTTACCCATGAATGTTCCGTACATGTCTTTGACATTTTTACCGATAATTTCGATATCGTCGTTTGTCATGTGTGATACTTTAGAGATTTGTATAACCGACAAAGTGTAAGAAATGTTTTTAGTTTTAGTAAGATTAAATTCACAAACTCAAAATCGGCTAATTTTTAGTAATTTTAAAATTTAGAGACAGAATAATAGGCTCATGATTCAAAAAGAAGAACTCGAGCAGATTTTGAATTTTGTTGCAAGTAGGTGGACCGAAGCCACAAAGGATCCAAACAACAAAGCAATGAAGACTTTGCCAAGTGATTTTTGGATGAATTCCATCGGAGGAAAAACTGCAAAAAAAGGATACTGGGTTACAACATTGATGTATACCGAAAATGAGACAGATGCAGAAGCTTTCAAGCAAGTATTACTTAGATGGCAAGCAAAAGGCCAAGACAAAGATAGAGACAAAGGACCCGATCTAATTCAGATTGGAAAAAAGAAATAGACTATTAATAATTGTGAATCAACATATCGTTATTGTCAGAATTCTCAATTAAAGAAAAAAAAATTCTATCAGATCATTTTTCAAACACCGAAGGTAATGTGTTTGCAATAATTACTCCTCGACAAGTTGATCGGGGGGCATTAATGTCAAGATATAGTCGAACCGACAAAAGCATGAGACAGATATTTCTTGACGAATTCTTACAAAATAAAACGAGGGGAGAGGAATTTTATAACAGAGTTCTCTTAGAGTACGGCGATGATTCTGTTGCAGAGCTAGGTGAAGCACAAATTGCAATAGAAGGGTTATCAAACATTGCAGTAAAAAAAATTGAAGACAGGCGAATTGGATTATCATATTTGGAAAAATCATCAAGATATGTTGCATGGAATAAAAAAGAAAATGGAAAGTATAGATTTTACAGAGATCCTGAAATCATGAAATCTCGATATGCAGACATGTATGAGGAGAGTTGTAATTTTTCATTTGATACCTATTCAAAAAATATAGACCCAATGATAAACTATGTCAGAGAAAAATACCCAATAGAAAAATACAGTTTTAAGGATTCAACAGATGGAAAAGAAAAATTATTTTCTAAATTAAAAAAAGAAGCAGACATAAAATCGGCAAACATGATTTATCGAGGATCAACTAAAGCAAAAGCTCTTGATATTCTAAGAGGATTATTGCCAGCATCAACTTTGACTAATGTTGGAATTACTGGAAACGGAAGAGCATTTGAATATCTGCTAACTGTTTTAGGCTCATCGGAACTAAAAGAAGAACAAGATTTAGCCTCAAAAATCAAAAAAGAGCTCGACACCACAATCAAGTCATTCATAAAACGATCTGACGACAAATATGGTAAAGCATTTCAAAAATATCTCAGAGATGTAAAAAGTAAATCAAAATCAATTGTGACTAAAGAAATAAAACCAAAGCCAAAGAAAGGAACAGTTACTAAACTCGTATACCATGAATCAGAAAAAAATTCTATTGATACTATAATTACTAGTATTATGTATGAGCAATCACATAGCACATCATACCAAGATATTTTACAACAAGTAAGAAAAATGTCAAAAGACAAAAAAATTAAAATCATTGATGAATTTACAAAGATTCGTTCAAACAGACGTCATAGACCTTCAAGAGCATTTGAAAACATCTATTATACTTTTGATTTATGCAATAATTTTGGAATGTTCAGAGATTTTCATAGACATAGAGCGCTAACCCTAGAAAGACAACTACTCACAACAGACCACGGATATAACATACCAAATGAAATTAAAATTCTCGGGATTGAAAAAGACTTTAAAGAATGTATGAATAAAACTAAGGAGACATTTGATAAAATTAGAACAAAACTCCCAGAACAAGGACAGTATGTTGTAAACTTTGGATACAACTATCCATATTTTATGAAAATGAATCTAAGAGAAGCATGTCATTTAATTGAATTAAGAACAGTCCCACAAGGACATGCAGATTACAGAAAGGTAGCACAACAAATGTTCAAACAAATTAACAGAGTTCATCCAAATCTCAGTAAAATTATGAAGTATGTAGATATGAAAGAATATGATTTAGAACGATTTGAATCTGAAAAAAGAACAGAAGAGAAACGAAAAAAACTAAAAAGATAGAAAAATATTCTAATAATTGAAATAGTGAAAAACACCATGACAGAAAAAATTGAGAAAAGCACAGAAGAATGGAAAAAACAGTTAACTCCAGAACAATATGAAATTTGTATTAATCATGGAACAGAGCCACCATTCACTGGAAAATATAACGATACAAAACTAAAAGGGGTATTCAAATGCACATGTTGTGGCGAAGAACTATTCTCATCTGATTCAAAATTTGATTCAGGTTCAGGATGGCCAAGTTTTTGGGAACCAATTTCAGAAGAAAAAATAGAATACATTTCAGATTCGACGTATGGAATGGTTCGTACAGAAGTTAATTGTAACAAATGTGGTGCACACCTAGGGCATGTATTTGATGATGGTCCAAAACCCACAAATCAAAGATATTGCATCAATTCAATTTCATTGCAACATGAAAACGGTGATGATATGAAATAGTCACAAATCATGAAAGAGATATTGGAGGTGAAAGAATATTCAAAAATTATTAATAAAACACAATTAATGATAAGAAAATCGAGAGAAATTAAATGATCTGCAATAATACAACAAAAAGGAACGAAATGATTTGAGAATAATACTATGTGGTTTTGGGGTTGTAGGTCAAAGCTTAGTAAAACTATTTGATTCTAGATCAGAAGATCTTTATGCAAAATATGGATTAAAACCAAGAGTTGTAGGGGTCTTTGACAGTAAAGGAAGTGCAATAGATCAATCAGGATTAAATTTTAACAAATTAATTGATACAAAGAAAAAATTTGGAACTGTAAAAAATTATGCAGATACTAAAAATACAATGTCAGGAATAGACATGTTGAAAAATGTCGAAGCTGATGTTCTTATCGAGACTACTGCCAGCAACTACAAAGATGCAGAACCTGGAATGACACACATTACTACTGCCATGAAAAAAGGAATGCATGTGATTTCGGTTAACAAAGGCCCATTAGCTTTAGCATTTCCATCACTGATGGAACTAGCAACGTATAATCAAATCATGTTCAAATTTAGCGGCACCGTAGGTGGAGGTACTCCAATTCTAGATTATGCCAAAAATAGTCTCAGCGGTGAGAGAATCACTTCATTTGCAGGAATCCTCAATGGCACCACAAATTACATTTTAACAAACATGGGAACTGGAGTATCATATGAAGCTGCTCTCAAAGATGCAAAAGATAAAGGATATGTCGAAGCTGATGAATCTTTAGATTTGGATGGACTTGATGCTGCAGCAAAATTAGTCATTTTAGCAAACTGGATCATGGGAATGAAAGTCACACTTCCAGATATCAATTGTACAGGAATAAGAAAAATTACTTCAAAAGATATCAAAAAAGCTACCAAAAATAATTGTGCGATAAAACTAATTGCTTCATGTAACAAAGATCTTGTTGTAGGACCAAAAGAAGTGTCAAATGATGATCCTCTATGTGTTAATGGTACATTAAATGCAATTGCATTTACTTCAGAGCATTCAGGAACTCAAACAATTATCGGGAAAGGTGCAGGAGGTATGGAAACTGCCAGTTCAATCCTTAGGGATTTACTAGATATCAGACAAGAGATTGCTAGAGATTGAAGTCTAATTTAATTTCAAAAAGTGAAACATCTGCACTTTTAAAAACAGTTTCAGAGAGATGGGGAATAAAATTTCCTAAAATTAAAAATGTTAAAGTTCATCAAATTTTAGACGACGCACAAATAATCACAGGTAGTGGGATTAAAATTTTAAAAATAAATGATGATTATCTTCCATTTTTATCAGAAACCGAAACTTTGGAAAAGTTTCCAACAATTACAGTAGACATGGGAGCAGTCAAATTCATGTGCAAAGGAGCAAATTTGATGAGGCCTGGAATTAAAGAATTTTCTGAGTTTGAAAAAGATAAATTAGTATGTATTGTTGAAGAATCTCAACATAAATTTTTGGCAGTTGGAAAATCAATGGTTGCAAGTTCTGAATTAGAAAGTATGGAAAAAGGGGAAGTCATAAAAAATATCCACTATATCTCAGATAGATTTTGGGAAACAGGTAAAACTATTTACGATTAAAACAGAATTCGATTATTTGATTTCTTCTGTAAATTCTTCAGTGCCATCTTTAGTGATTACAAGTACATCTAATCCATCACCACTTGCTGAATCTCTAAGAGCAGCTGAACGAACTGCACGTTTTGCCAAATCAACTGCATCATCTTTAGTCATGTTTGGTTTGAATTGTGGATCCAAAACACCTAACGCCATTTCTGCTCCAGTTCCAACTGCAGCATATTCATCAGGAAGCACTGAACCTAATGGATCAAGAGTATACATGATTGGTTTGTCAACAACGCCACCAACTATTACCTGAGTCAATAATGGGAAGTATCTTCGTTCATACATCATATTTGACATCATTTTAGCGACAGTGTTTGGAGGAACATCTCTTTTGAGTTCCATTTTTCTAATTTTAGCAAGAGCGGAAATTTGTAAAGATAAGATTTGCATATCAGCCACAAGACCAGCACAAGTTGCACCTACTTTGTCAGTGATTGGGAATGTTTTCTTTGTGGATTTACTTACTAGAAAGTTTCCAAATGCGATCCTTTTTTCACTAGCAAAAACTACACCACCATCAAAAGTAATTCCAACAGCAGTTGCTCCTGGCATATACATTGACATATTTCAAATAATTTTACCGCATAATAAAGGGCTTTCTACATTTAACGAGTGATTTATAGGCAAAATAATTATACTAAAAATCAAATATAATCTCATTGACTTCTGCATGGATTAGAGGGAAATTTCTAAACGCATTGTTTTCAAGTGTTTAAGATCAGCATTAGCAATTATGATCATATGCCCAGATAGAATATCACTCGCTCAAGATATCAAAAAGGTACCCAAATGCGGACACTAGTTCTTTCCAAAATTATCCATAATCAGACACATACACTTTGTAGTTTTTTTGAGTAAATCAACTCTAGCAAATTCATTTGGGGAATGGATTCTAGAGAACATGTATGTGCTTCCTATAGAAATGCAAGGAGATTTTAGAATTTCAACAAAGGGATACATTGGACCAGTTCCAGCATTTGAAACATTTAGAATGGATTTACCAAAAGATTTGTCAGTAGCATCTTTTACTTGAGAAACAAATGGATGTGAAGAGTTTGTCCTAGCAGCTGCCTCCCCATGAAATACTTTGATGTGGATATCAGAGAACCCGTTTAATTTCAGATGTTTTTTTAATCGTAACACCTGTTTTTTAGGGTCCATTTTAGGAATTAATCTAAAATCTATTTTCACTAAAGCACTACCAGGAAGAACAGTTTTTGCACCATCTCCAGCATATCCAGAAACAAATCCTGCAATATTACAAGTGGCACCGCCAATCATGGCTTTTTTTGCCTCCAATCCTTTTTTGTTCCCCACAAAAGATTTAATTCCAAATTCTTTTTTAAATACATTTTCATCAAAAGGTTCTTTTTGAATAATTTTTAGATCATTTTTTGATAAAGGTGAAACTTCTTTGTACCAATCTTTTATGAGTATTTTACCATCAGAATTTCGAAGTGTGTTTACAGCCTCTATTAATCTCCATGCAGGATTTTTTATCAAAACAGCTAAACTTGAATGGGCATCACGAATGGATTCTTTGACAGATAATTCTACAAAGAGTAATCCTTTCATTCCAAGACCAATTATGGGTCTGTTTTTTGTATCAACATATCCAAATTCCCAGATAACACCATCGCAAGAAAATTTCTTTTGATATTTTTTTAAATAATCTTCAATGTGTGCACTGCCAGTTTCTTCTTCACCCTCAATTACAAATTTTACGTTGCATGGGACATCATTTGTTGTTTTAATACATGCTTCAACTGCTTTGATTCGAGTAATTAATTCGCCTTTATCGTCAGTTGCGCCACGCCCAAAAATTTTGTTGCCTTTTCGTACACCACTAAATGGAGGATCAACCCATAAATCAAATGGTTCAGCTGGTTGTACATCATAATGATTGTAAAACATCAAAGTTTTTCCAGGATTCTGTTTTGATTTTATTTCTCCATATACAATAGGAGCAACACCTTTCTTTAATCGTAAAATTTCAGATTTTACTCCAGATTTTTTTAATATTTTTTGGACAAGTTTTGCACATTCTTCTATTCCTTCATTTTTTGCAGATACACTGGGTTGACGAATTAACATCTGTAAATCTGAAATAAGTTCATTCATGTGAGAATCCACATATTTTGTAACAATCATTTTAGTCACACAATTCTATCAAATGGCTTCATAATAGTTGGAATTTCATCCAAAAGATCCATTGAAGTCATATGAAGTCCTAATTTCTTTTGAGTAGATTTACCGGCCAATCCATTGATAAATATAGCAGCAGCAGCAGACTCCAAAGGATTTCTATTATTGGATAACAATCCAGCAATTAATCCAGATAAGACATCACCTGTTCCACCAACAGTCATTGCAGGAGTTTTTTTCTCATTAAGATAGGTAGTGGAACCATTTGAAACAATATCCATTGCACCTTTTAGCAATACTGTAATTCCAAATTCTTTTGCCTTTTTCTCTACAAGTTTGATCCTTTCATTTTTAGAATTCGGCGGAAAATCTCCAAACAATCTCCTAAACTCTCCAGCATGTGGAGTAACTACAACATTTTTGTTTGCCAATAATGGCAATACTTCAGGAATTAGTGCACTTGCATCTAAAGACAATCGAACATCTCTATCCAGTAAGGATTTTATAAAATGTAATAAAGAATTCTTTTCTTGAATTGCAAGTCCCATTCCAATCGTGGCTGAATGAAGATTACGAGGCAAAGTCCCAATTAGCTTGTTTACAGCACCCAGAGTTAATTTTTGATCAACTAAAGGAATCACAATCAGATTTGGAGAAATTGCACGAGTTGATGTGACATTGATTTTTGGAACTGAAGTGTACACAAGATCTGTACCACATTTCAATGCAGCAAGTGAAGACAAAATAGGTGCACCATGATAAATGTAACTTCCACCCACAACCAGAACAATTCCATTGTCGCCTTTTCGAGATTTTGCTTTTCTAGCAGGAATGAATTTTTTTACAATAGATAAAGTTAGATTTTTTCTTATCATGTAATACTTTCTAATAGATGGCTGAATAAATCTTGTTTTGTATAAAATGACTAAGATAATTTTGTAGGTGTTTTTTTGGTTGTTTTTGTAGGTGTTTTTTTGGTTGTTTTTGTAGGTGTTTTTTTGGTTGTTTTTGTAGGTGTTTTTTTGGTTGTTTTTGTAGGTGTTTTTTTGGTTGTTTTTGTAGGTGTTTTGACAATCTTTGTTATTGACTTTTCCATATCTTTTCGAGTAGGCCTATCAAAAAAGGCCTTTCGGGCAAAGCAAAGATATGTAGTATGACCAATACCTTGGAAAGAATGTCTTGTTTTTCCATCTCTAGCTTCAATATTTCGAATTATGTGTTCAGTTGATTCGATATCTGTAAATTCATTTTCAACTAGAGCCATAGTTAATTTTTCTAATTGGTTCATAGTAGGACAAATTGCGAATAATCTTCCACTTCCCTTTAGCATCTTTCGAATTTGTGGGATTACAAGCCAAGGATCCCCTAAATCAATTAATGCAACATCCACATCTTCTAGAGGCATTTTTTTGGCAGTCTTTAAATCCAAATTATGTTGAGTTATGTATTTTGAAACTCCTGCTTTTTTGATATTTTTCTCAGCAATTTTCATAAATTTTTCATCAACATCAAACGTGTATACATGTCCACGAGGTTTTACAACACTTGCAACAAAAGAAGTCAAAGAACCACTGCCAGTTCCAATCTCTAAGATTTTTTGGCCATCGCCAATTCCAGCTCTTGCAATAATGTAACCTATATCTTTGGGATATACGATTTGAGTTCCATGTTGAATTCTCATCACATAGTCATACATTGTAGGTTCAAGAAGATAGACATACTTGTCCTTGTTTGTAATTAATTTGGAACCGTATTCTTTACCAATTGCATCTGAATGTTTTAGGATCCCAATATGGGTGTGAAATGATTCATTTTTTGAAATTTTTGCTAGCCATTTTTTGGAATTATTATAGAAGAATAATACTGGAGAATTTTGCTTGATTTTAGCCATATAATTTGCCTAGAAATTTTAGATAAGAATCTACTGATTTTGAGTTGTATGAGGGTCAACACGCTTAAGTTGATAATCTTATAAGAAAATTTGTGAGTTTTAGAGCAAGTGTATTTTCAAGAAAAGAACTAATGGTAATTATAGGAAATTCAATCCTTGTTTCATCAATTTTGTATGTTTCTTATGTCATCATGAAATAATCATTAATTCTTAAAAATAAAAAGTATATATTGCAATTATTGAATTTCAACTGTGTTTTTCATCTTGTAAGTACAAACGTAATGACATAGAAGAAGAATTTCCAACACATTTGAAAGAATAACACTATAAGGAAATGGAAAATATTTTAAAAAAAGAGAACATGTCAATGAAAATGGCAAAGATGATGACCGTTAAACTCAAGCATATTCATTAATTCTTAGAATTCAAACATCAATACGCTTAAGTTGATAATTACCCCCAAATAATTTGAATTGGAAGAAGAATATCGTAAAAAAATGATTAAACAGAAAAAAGAATTTGAAGAATGGAAGAAGAAAGAAGAAGATTCAGATCTTGTGTTTAATGAAAAAGACAATAAAGAAATAAAACGAGAATAATGGAATCAAAATAACACCAATACGCTTAAGTTTACAATTTAATGCAAGCCATTATTGAATAAAAATTCTAAATCAAGAACGTTCAAAGAATTAGAGAAGAAACTAGATAGAGAAATAAAAAAAGTTTCAGAGAATTTAATCAAAGAGAAGATAGATAAGAAAAAATTAGATTATGACACCATATCCTTAATTTTGGAGATTTTCGGTAAATCAAATTTTCAATGGAAACCCGAACACTTTAAAACTTTTGATTCTGCTCCTGAAAATTTTCGAGGCAAAACATTACCCAAAAACAACAGGGAATGTGTCATGTTAGGAATTAGATTAGGAACTATGAGAAGTAAAATAATTTACAATTTACGCAATAGTCAAATCACAGAAAAACAACGTCAGGAAATAGATGATTTAACATGGAATTTGGTATGGTATTCTTGGCAAGAAGCAAGAATACTCCATAACCATTCAAATGAGAAAAATTGAATGTAAATCAAAAAATCTTTTAAAATCAAACAGATTATTTGGAGAAAAAATTCAAAGTCTTAATTACTGTAAAAATGGCAATCTTGTGCTGATGATTATTACAACGGGTTCTATCTGATTTCCTCAAATTTGATGAATATTGCCGAATTATGAAGCTATTTCTTGTTCACGTATGAACAAGATTGATCGGACGTTTAGAGATTTAACCTAAAAGTAATTATTTTTGATTCTGGTTTTTTAACAAAAACATCATCTTAACTGATTTATTGAGTCAGAGACATCTTACGGTGTTAGCTGGAAGAGCCCAATGCTCACATAAACTAGTTAATACATTTCAGAGTCTCCATAGTAAAGGAGACTGACTTTTTTTCCGTGATGGCACAAATAGTATTTTAATACCAATCAAAACAGTAAAGCAAATTGACAGAAATTCAGCTAGCAGGATCAGGGGGATGGATTAATGCAGATCTAACAGACGAACAAGTAACTAAATCAAAACTTGTTCCAAATTTAGATAGACATTTTTTGTCATCACTTGAAAAACTGGATACAGCAAAAATGTCAAAACATTTTTGCAAACAATGTGATTCCGAATTTGAAGGACCTACTCAAATACAAATTGAGGAGCAACCAAATGAGGCAGTTGCAGATGGATTGATTTTGATAGAAAGAGGTCAATATACTTGTCACAAATGTAACTCCATCATTGGAGAATACAGAGTATTTCAGAAAAAAGAGGAACAGTAATCCAAAACTTTATTATTTTTATCAGCCTAAATAATGCGTATTCATTAAATACGGCAATTTTTTAGAAACATCATGTCAAATCAAAAATGTGTATCATGCGGAATTGGTTTCTTTTCCCCAACGGGTTCAGACAAATGTTCCAAATGTGCAGGAACAGAATCCCAAGGACATGAAGGTCATGATTCCTGTGGTTGTGGACACAGCCATTAACTCCTTTTTTCTCTAGCATGCATATATTGAACAGGAAATAATCATACCCATGGCAAAATCATCAGAAGAAATGAAAAAACTAGTGGAGGATTTCATCAAAGTTACAAACATCAATTATGAAGATCAAACTAAAAAAATTCGAGAGAAAAGCAAGGTTATTGATTGGCAGTTCCATGTTGGAACAAATGTAATTGTTAGTAAAAATACAAACAGAACAGATAGAATTCATGTGAATGTAAATATGCGGTTTTCACAACAAGATTCAAAATTATTGGTAATGAAAAATCCATCATTTTCAAAAGCAATCATGGAGATTAGTGAAATTTGTACAACATGTAATGTGGGCCACCAATGGATTAAAGACGGCGAGAACATAGCAGGTTTGGCAATATTTTCTCATGTCGATGAGCAAATTCTAGACAGGGTTTCATTTCACAATGTATGGGATAATGTAGTAAGAGTTTCAGGACATGTTCAAAAAATCCTCCATTCCAATTTTAGCGGATTTTCAGCACAAAGCAATACAACGGATACTACAATTGACAAATCCATGTATGGATAAACAGTCAATATTACAGATAAACCAGACACCGAAATGAACATACACTAGTGAAATTCAATCAAAATGAAATGATTTCTTTAGAACATAGAATTCTTAGTGAATATAGAATAAAAATAGCAAAAATTGAGACACTTGCAAAGTCCATAATGACTCATAGTGAACCAAAAGGAGATGGAGTCAAGGGGGCTTCAGAATTTCTAGATATTCTGATTAATGAAACAGACAAATTTTATGAAAATAACAGTGCAATCCTGTTAAATAATGGAAAAAGACCACATGCACACTCACGTCTTGCAGAAACTAAAGAATGGAATGATAATATTGAAAGATTTTATGAAAAGAATCCAAGATCTAGAAAATAATATCCACTATACCATTTGAGATAGTTTTTGAATATGACTAACGTCATTTTTAGCAGCCAAGTTTAATGCTTCTTGCATTTCTTCTTCATACGATTCAACATTTACTTCTTCATTTTTGAGTAGTTTACACTCTGCAATTGCAGGTAATTTTTTAAAATTTTTGTATTGATCAAATGTAAGAAGACAAGTATATGATTGTGAATCATCTTTGAAGGAATATTGAATTTTAAATGGCATAGAATTATTTGTCTCCTCCAGCAGTATCTCTACTAAATTATTTACGTCAATTGGCTTGAATAGAATTTTTGTAGGATTTAATGACTCTATTTCATCATTTATCTGATCATAAGAACCTCCAGTGACAATTAAGACAATACTATTAGGATCAATTTCTCTGATTTTTTTTAATGCAAATAGACCATCATATTTTGGCATCATTAGATCTAATAGAACAGCATCAGGGCGCAACTGTTTAAACAATTTTGCACCTTCTAATCCATCAGATCCATTCCCAACAACATCTATCCCATACATCTGTAAAAGTTCGGACATGGAGTGGACAATATCCTCATTATCATCAATTACAATAACAGATGTCATATAGATCCCATGCCCAATTTAATCACAATTAATCCTCAGATTAAATGGTGTCTGTTTAGAAAATAAATAACACATTAACAACTACACTGCTTAAAACAAAGTATAAAAATTATTTTCATATTTTATATGAAGATATGAACAGAAATCACAGATAGTTTCCAAATAGAATAAAAATTTTCAATCATAGATACAAAGATTCCAAAGATTTATGGCTCACCTACTTTCAATTCACAGTAATTGGTTTGCACGCCAAGTTGTGTTTTCTGACATAGTGGCTTTGGTTGCTAGTCGTAAAACCAACCGTTAGCATCTTCGGATGCTAACGACATTCTCTTTATTCAATAGAATATTGCTCATTTATTTGGTTAATATCTAAAGGAGTATAATCCCAAATTATTTCATATACTACAAAATTTACAGTTTTTCAATATGTTTCTTTACTTCACCACCACTTCCAATTGATTGATAGTTTAGATTTACATTGTCAAATGTGTTGTATTCGACTCTACACAAATCAATTAAAGGAAATGGGAACATTACTCCTGCTCCTGTCAAAATAAAGTCTTAATTTGGATCAGGTATGTCAAGGGTTGAACAGATGTAGTGACAGATTAAATCTTTCAAAGATACTATAGTTTTAGTTCAAGACTATAACAACTGCAAATACTTAAGATAATAATACCTTAGTTTTCTACTTTAATTATTGCATCAGATAAATATCAAAAAATTAATGAAAAACACAAAAAATTACAAATACCAAGATGCTTTGTAGAGTTTTATTTTATAGAGTATCCTAGAGAGAATAATGTTTTCTCTCTAGGACATTACATTCTATCGGGAGCTTTGATTCCAAGAAGATCTAATGCTTTTTCCAAAACAATTTTGAAAGAATTCACTAAACATAGACGTGAATTTTCAAGATCAATATCACCTAAAGCTAAAACTTTTGATTTTTCATAAAAGGAATTGAATGAAACTGCCAAATCATGACAATATCTTGCAATAACTTTGGGTGAAAGATTGTTTGTCGCATCTCGAACTTGTAAATTAAAAAGTCCAATATTTTTAATTAAATCTAATTCAGATTGTTCTTTCAATAATGAAAAATCTACATCGATTGTTGGAATGCGACCAGATTTTTCTAATATTCTAGATGCCCTTGCATGAGTATATTGAATATATGGAGCAGTGTCACCTTCCAAACTAAGAGATTTTGTCAAATCAAAAGTAATGATTTTGTCTAGATCTTGTTTGATCATTTCATATCTTAAAGTTCCAACAGAGATATAATGTGCAATAGAATCAATTTCAGAATCAGTCATTTCAGGATGTCTTTTTTTAGTTTCATCTTTTGTTTTCTTTTTTAAAATTTCATATACAGAATCAGCGTTTACATACAATCCTTTGCGTCCCGACATTTGAGCTTGTTTTCCATCAGTATCCAAACCAAGAGTTTTTGCAGTTTCTGAGCTCAAGGTGACCGATTCGTAACCAAGGTGATTATATGCATCTGGAACGGATTTGAATTTTCCCATCAAGGTGGTGATTATTTTTTGTAATCTAGCTTGCCTAGAATCAATTACAGTTACAACCTTGTCCCCAGTGAAATTTTTGGAAATAGGATTTGTTTGATTTAGAGTCGTTTGCCATAAAACACGTGAATTAGGCTGTTCAGAGGCATATTTTTCGTAATTAAATGGATCCTCAAGTAAACCGAGTTTCCAAGCAGCATATGGAATATCTTTAGCAATGTAAGTTGCGGTTCCATTACTACGAACAATCACCTTATCATCTTCTTTACCTTCTCCACGAATTACCCAACAACCACCATTCTTTCCTTCATTTTCAAATTCTACAAGTTTCATTTCTTTTAATTTTTCAAAGATTTTATCCCATAGACCTGAACGAACAATTTGTGATTCAAAATTCAGGCAATCATAAGTCACATCAAGATTCCAACAAGTTTCAAGTTGTCCTGCTAACACTCGTCTAGTAATTTTATCTGCAAACTTTGCAGTTTCAGAATCACCATCTTCAAGTTCTTTGAGAACATTTTTCCGAATCTCTTCAAGATTTGGATCAGCCTCATACTTTTCAGTGGTTTTAACATAAACATCATCACCACAGTAATGATCAAATTTTTTCCCACTTGGCGATTCTTGATCATAACCAAAATGTTTGAATCCAACTATAATGTCAGCTACTTGAAGTCCAGAATCATCAATGTAATTCAGTACATTAACTTTGTACTTTGCTTTGTGCAAAATTCTAGATATAGTATCCCCAATAATGATATTTCTGATATGACCAATGTGAAGTGCTTTGTTTGGATTTACACTAGTATGTTCTACAACTATTGTTGAATCATTACCAATATCAACATCACCACAGGTATCAAGATAAGATTCAGATAGAATCAATTGACTTAGGTTATCCCAGTTTGCATAGAAATTAAGATATCCAGATGTATGTGCTTCAGATTTTAAAACAAGGGTACTTGTGCAATCAGAATATTTGTCAGATATCATTTCAGCAATTTCCTTAGGACTTTTTTTGAGTTGTTTTGCAAGCAAGTATGAAACATTTGAGCTAACATCTCCAAATCCAGGTTTGGCAGGTTCAACAGAAAATTTTACATCAGATATAGAAAGATCAGACAATATTTTGTTTAGATTATTTTCGATTTCATCAAGTATAGATTTGAATGTCATGATTATATTTCAGATAATTTGGGTGCTAATTTATCTAATGCTTCAATAACCCCATCACCAGCTTTTGCAGATACAACCATAGTGGCCTTAGATTTTACTTGATCAGAGGCATTTCCCAAGGCGATACTAGTTTTTGCTACTTTAAACAATGGAATGTCAGTTACACTATCCCCAATTGCAATTACATCATCAGAAGAAATAGATAATCTCTTCATTATTTTTCTAAAACCAGTTCCTTTGTCAATTCCAGGGGAATTGATGTGGTATGCATATTGACTATCAGATAATTCAACGGAGATATTTTTTTCCGAGAGTAACTTTCGAGCAAGATCTAAATCAAAAGTTCTTTCCAAAACAACTTCAGTCATTCTAGGGAAAACAAGTTTTTCTTTAACATTGTCAACATTGTTTTTAATTACATCAAACGCATTTTTACATTCATCAATATTTCCTAATAAGATATGATCATTAGAGTCAAAGGTTATACATCCACCATTTTCACCTACAGCAATTTTTGTGGTTCCACCAAAAACAGAGAGCAAGAATCCTTCAACTGAAGAACGTCCTGTTACATAGATAACATTATGTCCCATATTGGTTAAATGCCGTAATGCTTCAAGTGCACCAAGATGAATTCTACCTCCACCATTTTCAGTAATAGTCCCATCAATATCTACTGCAAAGGTTCTCTTTTTCATGAAAACTGTTTTCAGTACCGAATAATATTTGCTACTAAAGAAAGTAATACGGTTTTATTTGAAAAGAACATGGATAGAATTGAATAGTATTGGGAATTCCTGAAAAAATTAAAGCCATTCAAGATGAAATGGCAAAAACTCAGATTAACAAAGCTACTGAGCATCACATTGGATTACTAAAGGCAAAGATTGCAAAACTGAAAAGAGAGCAAGAATCAGAGGTTGCAAAAAAATCAGGAATGAAGCAAGATGGATTTGATGTACGACGCAGTGGTGATGCAACTGTAGTGTTTATCGGTTTGCCAAGTGTTGGAAAATCAACTTTACTAAATAAAATGACAAGTGCAAAATCAACAATTGGTGCTTTTCAATTTACAACACTAACAGTAGTTCCTGGAATGATGGAGTACAGAGGTGCAAAAATCCAAGTATTAGATCTTCCAGGAATTATCAAAGGAGCATCCACAGGTAAAGGGTTAGGAAAGAGAATTTTGTCTGTTGCAAGAACTGCAGATCTTGTTCTATTGATATTAGATGTATTCCAACCATATCATGAAGATGTATTAACTAATGAATTAGGAAATATAGGAATTAGATTAAATCAATTGCCTCCAAACATTACAATTGAAAAAGCATCTATAGGCGGAATTGCAATTGCACAACAAGTAAAGCTAACAAAAATTACAGAGAAGCATCTCAAAGATATTTTACATTTGTATGGATTAGTAAGTGCTAGAGTTGTGGTAAGAGAGGATATTACATCAGAGCAATTATCTGATCACATTGCAGGAAACATAAGTTATTCTAAAGCACTCACAGTGTTAAACAAAATAGATTTGGTAGATGAGGCATTTCTGAAAGATTTGAAAAAGAAAATAAAATCAGAGGTGATAGAAGTATCTGCAAATTCAGATACAAATATTGAATTACTCAAAGAAAAAATTTATGAGAAATTAAAATTTATCAGAATTTACATGCGACCCAAAGGTGGTGAAACAGATTTCAAAGAACCGTTTATTGCAAGAGAAGGAGATACTGTGGAAGATATTTGTAATAAAATGCACAGAAGGTTAAGAAGAGAATTTAGATATGGTTTAGTTTGGGGAAAGAGTGTAAAGTTTGGAGGACAAAGAGTTGGTTTGAATCATGTTTTGATTGATGAGGATGTACTTACAATCATCAAAAGACGCGGTATTTAGTTTAAAACAGATCAGAAAAATTAAGAAAAAAATATTTGAAAGAAAATTTTAAAAAATAAAAATCAATTTTAAAAAAATACAGTTACGAGCAAAATACAATGCATTTATTCTATTTTTTGAAAACAAATTATAATAGAACACAAAAATCAATCAAAAAAGATGTAATTGAAAGATTTACGATCAAAAATAAAAAAAAATCTAAAAAATTACTTGATAAATTGTAATCAATTTGTGTAAATTTTTTTAGTTTAACCACTGAAAAACGATGAAAATACGGATTCTGTTATGGCTACAAAGAGAAAAGCAGCAGCAAAACGCAAAGCAGCTCCAAAGAGAAAAGCAGCAGCAAAACGCAAAGCAGCTCCAAAGAGAAAAGCAGCAGCAAAACGCAAAGCAGCTCCAAAGAGAAAAGCAGCAGCAAAACGCAAAGCAG
>JAJRWR010000037.1 GCA_024276695.1 archaeon | reverse complement strand
TCCTTGTTGTCCTTCTGCTCCTTGTTGTCCTTCTGCTCCTTGTTGTCCTTCTGCTCCTTGTTGTCCTTCTGCTCCTTGTTGTCCTTCTGCTCCTTGTTGTCCTTCTGCTCCTTGTTGTCCTTCTGCTCCTGATGGTGAGGCATTTTTATAAAGTTCTGTTGTAACTTCATTTACCAATGCTTGTAATGCTTCAAGTTTAGATTTCAATTCTTCTGATTCTTTATCTAAAACTTCTTTAACTTCCTTTACAGCATCAGTAATTTTGATACCTTGTTCTTGTGAAATTTTATCTTTAAGATCATGATTAACTAATTTTTCTGTAGTGTAAATGTAACTTTCTGCTTCATTCTTTAGATCAATTTTTTCCTTCTTCTTTTTGTCTTCATCAGAGAATTTTTCTGCATCTTCTTTTAGTTTTTCAATTTCTTCTTTAGATAATTTTGAAGTAGATTCAATTGTAATTTTTGCTTCTTTTTGTGTTCCAAGATCTTTTGCTGTGACATTAATTATTCCGTTTGCATCAATGTCAAATTTAACTTCAACTTGAGGAACTCCTCTTGGAGCTGGGGGTAAATCAGTGAGATTAAAGCTTCCCAATGATACGTTGTCAGTTGCCATTGGTCTTTCACCTTGAACAACATGAATAGTAACTGCGGTTTGATTATCAGCTGCAGTTGTGAAAACTTTACTCTTTGAGGTAGGTATAGTGGTATTTCTTTCAATTAATGGTTCTCTTACACCACCTAATGTTTCAATTCCCAATGTAAGCGGGGTCACATCTAGTAAAACAATATCACTGCTAACATCTCCAGCAATAATTCCTGCCTGAATTGCGGCTCCCATTGCTACTGCTTCCATAGGATCCACACCTGATTCAGATTCTTGACCTACTAATTCACTAACAAATTTTCTGACTAGTGGAATCCTTGTTGGTCCACCTACCATGACAATTTTATTAATATTAGAATTAGAAAGTTTAGCATCTTCTAGTGCTTTGAGTACTGAAGGTTTACATCGTTCTATAATAGGTCCAATTAATTCATCTAATTTTGCTCGGGTAATTCTTAATTCTAAATTTTTTGCACCAGATGAAGGATCATGAGAGATAAATGGTAAATTAATATCCGTTTCCATTACAGTAGATAATTCAATTTTTGCTTTTTCAGCAGATTCTCTAATTCTAGTCATTGCAGTTGAATCTGAGGAAAGATCAATACCTTCTTTTTTCTTGAATTCATCTACAACATAATCAATTAGTACTTTATCCATATCAGTACCACCAAGCTGAGTATCACCTGAAGTACTTAGAACTTCAAAGACACCTCCACCCATTTCCATAATGGTTACATCTAATGTACCACCACCAAAATCAAAGACAAGAATTTTCATATCCTCTTTTGCTTTATCTAATCCAAAGGCCAAAGATGCTGCAGTTGGTTCATTAATTATTCTAACAACATCAAGTCCTGCAATTGTTCCAGCATCTTTAGTTGCTTGACGTTGATTATCATCAAAATATGCAGGAACCGTGATTACAGCTTTTTGAACTGATTCTCCAACAAATGCTTCAGCATCTTTTTTGATTTTTTGAAGAATGAATGCTGAAATTTGTTGAGGTTTATATTCTTTATCTAGAATTTTAAAAATATGATCTGAACCCATTTTTCGTTTAGCAGCAATAATTGTATTATCTGGATTAGTTACTGCTTGTCTACGTGCAGGCTCACCAACCAAAAGGTCACCATCTTTAGAAAATGCTACAACTGAAGGGAATGCTTTACCACCAACAGTAGCACCTTCAGCAGCTGGAATAATTGTAGGTTTTCCACCCATTACAACTGCTGCAGCAGAGTTACTTGTTCCTAAATCAATCCCAATAATTTTAGCCATATTTTATCATCATTCCTTTTTTGAAATTTCAACTAGTGTCGGTCTTATAACTCTCTCATGAGAAATATATCCTTTCCTAATCTCTTTTGTAATTGTATTGTCATCCAAATCTGAATCGTTGATTATTGATATAGCCTCATGGAAATTTGGGTTAAAAATTTCTCCTAATGCATCTATTGGTTCAATGTTATATTTTTTCAATAAAGAATCCATATTTTTTAAAATAGAATCCAAGCCTTCTGAATTAATTTTACTTTCAGAAAAAACTTCTTTTGCTCTTACAAAATCATCGTAAATTTTTAAAAAATCTAATGAAAATTCATTAATTTTTGAATTAACTCCATTTTCTATATCAGATTGAGTTTTCCTCTCTAAATTTTGAAAGTCTGCCAAAGCAAGTTTTAATTTTTCTTCACATTCAAATGATTTTTGTTTTTCTAAATCTAATAATTTGGATATTTCTTCAACATTAATCTCTGATTCTGGATTTTGGGAATTATTTTTTGATTCATTTTCAGATATTACATTAACTGGGATTTCATCAGAATTAGATTCACTAGACAATTCAACCAGAATTGTTATTTAGCTAATTTATACTATTATTGATTGTTTCACATAAAGGATTAGCTTTGACAATAATTAAATCAGAATCTTGTTTAGTTTTTTCTATATTGTCAAAATCAGATTTTGAACATGCTACTACTATAGTAGTTTTATCGCTATGAAATAGATCAAAGTTTGGATCTTCATAAGCTTCTACATCACCAATGTAATCACGTAATCTGGATGTCAAATTTTGTAGCATCTCAATTTTGTCTCCACGCATTGCATGTTGATCAAGTGTCCAAGATAATGCAATCTTAGTTCTACTTGCTTTAAGATCATTCTTCTTTAATGTTGAACGGATTTCATCAATTAATCGTTTTATGTATCCGTCAATTCCTTTAACACTTCCATTAATTAGATACATCAGAGTATTTGCTCCTTCAAAGGAGGAGCCTAGAGATTTTAAATCAAATAATCCATTAATCATATCATCTAGGAATATTTCTTGAAAATCATCGGAAGAAAGATCATTTTTAGTTACTTCATCTTGAGCATATTTACAAACTTCTAAAACACTGCATAAACTAGAAAATCTGGATAAAATATCAATCGCATGAAAATGCTCTGATGATGAAATAGCAACAAATTTTTTCTCTTTTTTACCTACTGTAAGAAGTTCAGATAATATAGGATCTTCTTTTCCGTTAAATGATCCTATAATTTTTGGTTGTTCATTAAGATCTTCTAAGGGATAGTAAAAATATGAAATATGTTTTCCAGTCTCAAGACCGGTTACATGTTCAAGTAAGGAAATATTTTCATTATTACCTCCAAATCCTGTTGGAAGAGTGAAAATGACTGAGCTATTCTTTTTCATCGAAGAAACTGCATCCTTAAATTTTGAATGGATTTCAGTTTTGATATCTTGTCCAGTTTTTCTAATTCTTGGAGTAAAAAATAGATATTGTGCTTTAGAAATTGCTACGTCTATTGGTTCCATTGCTAACAATGGTTCATCTTCTTTTAGAGAGGATACATTTGGATATGTTTTAGCAATTTCAGCTTTAAGTGAAATTGCTGACGGGGTTGATTCATCTATAATGTAAACATCTGCACCTTTGATTGCCAATTGAGATGCAATAGTATATCCTTCAGTACTGAGACCATAAACAACTACTTTTGCTCCCCTCATTACATTTACAGCTAGTATTAGACTAAGAAAAACTTATTGAACTTACCATAATTAGGAAATTACTTGAAAATTTGGATAGATATTCTAACACCAAAACAATTATTGTTTTCTGAACCAATAATTGAAAAATTAGGGAAAAAATATGATCTTTTGTGTACTTCAAGAGATTATGAAGAAGTTTCAAAATTAGCAAAAATACGTAATTTTGACCTTGTTTTTGTTGGAAAATATGGAGGAGGAGACAAGAAAAGTAAACTCAAAGCCAGTATTGATAGAATGGAGAAACTATCTAGGAAAATTGAGGCATTTTCACCTGATATTGTTATTAGTTTTTGTTCTCCAGAAGCAGCAAGGATTGCATTTGGATTAGGAATAAAACATGTAGCATTTTGTGATTCTCCACACGCTGATGCAGTAATGCGATTAACATTACCATTAATTCAAAAATTGTTAACTCCATATGCAATTTCAAAAAAAGAATTTTCAAGATATGGAATTGATGAAAAAAATATTATACAATACAAAGCAATTGATGCAGTTGTTACTATGCAGAGAAAAATAAACCAAAATGCAAAATTACCATTTAAAAATAACAATAAAAAGAATATTTTGATAAGAATAGAAGAAAGAGAGGCATCATACACATCAAAATCTAGTAAAATAGTCCCAATAATAAAAAAAGTTGCAAATGAATTTGAAAATGAGAATATTGTGGTTTTAGGAAGATATACTAAACAAATTGAAAATTTACAAAAAATAATTGATAAAAGAGTAAAAATTGTAAAAATGTCATATGATGGAAAACATTTGTTAAAAAATACAGATATTTTTATTGGATCGGGTGGAACAATGACTGCAGAATCTGCATTAATGGGAATTCCTACAATTTCATATAATGCTATTCCAAATATAATTGAAAATTTCCTGGTGAAAAAATATCTAGTTAAAAGGGAAACAAATCCAAATAAAATTGCAAAATACATAAAGAAAATTTTTGAATCAAACAACAATAATCAAAAAAGAGCTGAAACAATTAGAAAGCAGATGGAAGATCCTATTCAAAGATTAATTAAGATAATTGAAGAATAGAGAATTTTTGTTTTATTAACCAAATTCAAATAAAAAGTTCATTAAGGGAATGCGAGTGCTCGATTTAGCAGCCCGGTAGTGTAGCGGTCAAGCATAGAGGCCTTTGAAGCCTTTGACCCCAGTTCGAGTCTGGGCCGGGCTACTTTTTTAAAAAAATTTGATTTTGTAACACCAATATATCATAGATAGTTTTTCTGAAATTAGGCATAATGACTGATATTATTTTAGGAATGGGAGAAGTTGGAGATACATTATTTCACCTTCTTGAAGAACGAAATTTTGATAGTATAGGAATTGATGTTGATACTTCAAAATGCAAAAATTATTCTGAGAATGGACAAATTAAAAATCCTGAATATCTTCATGTTTGCTTACCAGGAGAATTACCAGATTTTGTAGACATTACAGTGAATTGGATCAATAAGATTAATGGATTAAAAGTTGTTCTAATACATTCTACTGTAAAACCTGGAACCACAAAAATGATTCAGGAGAAGTCTCAAGTCTCAGTTTTATATTCACCAGTTCGTGGAGTACATAGAAGGTTTTTAGATGATATAAAAAAATATACAAAATTTATTTCTTCAGATGAAAAAAACATAGAACCTAAAATAAAAATTGATTTAGAAAATAGATTTGAAAAAATAGATTGGATGTCAACAACAAAAACTGCAGAATTAGCAAAGATACTAGTTGATACTACCTATTATGGATGGTTAATCAATTATGCACAAATAACAAAAATGATTTGTGAAAAAGAGGGCGTTGACTTTGATGAAATGTGGAAATTTGCAGATGAGATTCATGAAAACTTAGGAAATAGACCCAAAATGTATCCAGGAGTTATTGAAGGGCATTGTGTAATTCCCAATCTAAATTTGATAGACTATAAGGATCTAGATATGGTTAAAAAAATCAATGAAATGTACGAAAAATATGAAAAATAATTTAAATTCTAAAAATCCAATTTTGTTAAAAGTCTAGAAGCAATTACAAACAATACTGATGCAATGGCAACAAGAATTATCATTTCAATCATTACAAATTCAGTAATAGTTCCAAAAATTCCTGCCCTAATTACATCAACAAGGTATGTTAGTGGATTTAGATAAAATGCTGTTCGTAATGGTTCAGGTGCACCTCCTGCCGGATAAAATGCCGTACTAACAAAAGCAAAGAAAAGAAAAACAGTGTTAATAATTACATTAAATCCTTCACTTGAGCGTAATCTAGTGGAAATTATTGAGGCTAGGGAACCAAATAACACGGAGCCAGTAATAGCTCCAAAAATGATTATTGGAATTGTTACTAGGGAAAATTCTACAGATTCAAAAAATACCGGGTATCCAACTACTGCTATTAATGATGCACTAACTAATCCAATAATTCCTATTGTACAAATATTGCTAAGAATGTAATGACTTCTAGTGAATGGACCGGACATGATTTGTTCAAACATTCCATGTTTTCTATCATTCCAAATAATGATACCAGAAATTAAAGTACTATTCATTATATTAAATCCAATCATCCCTGATGCTAAAAATGCAGGATAATCAAGATCTTTACCTCCAAATGGAACAGCGTTGATCAATGGTGCATAAGCAAATCCTGCTACAAAAATATAGATTAAAGGAAAAATTACTTGCCAGATTAAAAATCCAGGATTGAGAGAAATCGTAAGATTTCTATTAACTAGTCTGATTATCGGATGCATTTTCTCTCATCATGTTTAAAAAGATCTCTTCAAAATTTGTTGGTACAGCTGATAGATCTTCTATTTCAATTTTATTATCATTAAGTATTTTTAAAACTTGTAACAAGACTAATTCTGATTGTTCTGAATGAATTACAATATCAGTTCCAGTTTCAAAATCAATTTTACAATCTTGGATTCCAGACAAAAGAGAGATAACTTTTGATTGTTTTTTTAACAAATGAATTTTAATGGTTTTTTCTTTTCCAAATCTATTTTTTAAAGCATCTGGAGAATCAACAGTAACAATTTTACCTTTATCAATAATAGCTATTTGATCACAAAGATATTCTGCCTCAGATAGAATATGTGTGGTATAAAAAATCGTTAAACCAGTTTTAACTTTATTTTTTAAATAATCTAATAATTTTCTTCTAGCACTAGGATCTAATCCTACTGTTGGTTCATCTAAAAATAATAATTCCATATCATGCATAAATTCTCGTGCAACCTGTACTCTTCTTCTTTGACCAAGTGACAGATCTTCATTTCTTTTTTTACGAATTTCAATTAGATCAAAATCTATCAATAGTTGTTCCATCCTTTTTTTACGTTCAATTTTTGGAACATCCCACATCATTCCATATTTGTCAAGAGATTTTTCAACAGATAATGTAGGTTCATAACTAGGCTGTTGTAAAACTACACCAATTTTATGACGAATTTGAAGGGGATTTGAGACAGCATCAACACCCAAAATAGATAATGATCCACTTGAAGGCGTGATAAGAGTAGTAAGAAGTTTGATTGTAGTTGATTTTCCTGCTCCATTTGGACCCAAAAATCCAAAAACCTGACCTGATTTTACAGATAAAACAAGATCATTTACTGCATGAACAGAGCCATATAATTTTGAAAGATGGTTAACCTCAATACATAACATAACAAAACTGCGATCTTCCTATTAATTTAGTTAGTGAGATAAATGAGGATATTTTTTGGAAGAAGTGAATTAATCAAGATAAAACATGTAGAAAATAAGTAAAACAATAATATTATTTTTTGAAAATATGAGAAAATTCTAATTAAGCGATCATTTTACAAAAAAATAAAATTATCAAGAGAATGAAATTTTTATTAATAGAACAAGTTTATCACAAATGAATTGTCAGAATTTGAAAATCTCATTAATAAATTTCTAGAACAAAAACCAGAATTGACCAAGGCAAATATTGAAGAACAAATAAAACATAAAAAGGAAAAAATTGGCGCCGGATATCTGACTGATCAAGGAGCATTATTTTTAATTGCATCTGATTATGGAATTACATTATCAGAGCCACAAAAAACTGAAATTAGTTTGAAGGATCTATATGCCGGAGCAAAAGAAATTTCATTAGAAACAAGAGTTTTGAATCTTTCACCTGCTAAACAGTTTTCCAGAAAAGATGGTTCTCCATTTTATCTTCGAACAATGACCGTATATGATGTAAATTCTACAGCTAGTGTAAAATTATGGGATGAAAAAGCAAACCTTCCAGGAGTTGAAAATCTAAAACCAGGAGATTTAATCAAAATTATTAAAGCTTATGTTAAATCAGATCTTGATGGTTCTCCAACAATAAACATTGGTTCTGGATCAGATATAGAAACTACTGATACAACAAGTAAAATTCCAACTATCGATACTATCACAAAAGATGTAAGTGAATCTCAAGAAGGGCAAAAAGATCTAGTAGTTTCAGGAACTATTGATGGCGTAATTAGCGGAATGGAATTTACAAATTCCCGTGGCATGCCTGGAAAAGCACTAAGAATGAGACTAAAGGGAAAAGACGGAAGTGTCATGAGAGTAGTGTTATGGGGTAAAGATGAATCTACAATTCCAAATATGATTTCACAATCAGCAAAAGTGAGATTACTAGGTGTCAGAGTAAAATCAGGAAATCAAGGATTAGAAATTCATGGAAATGATGCAACAATAATTGAGATTGAGGGAGGTAAAGAGGCAGAGCCGGTAATTACTAGAGTTCTTTCTATATCACCAACAGAAAATGGTAAAAATATGATTTTGGCCGTTGACAATAAAAAGAATTTATTTAACATAAGTGATTTTTCAAATTCTACTAGTATCTGTGTAGAAGGAGATGTAATAGAGTGTATGCCATCAAAAGTTTATGGAAATTCAATTACATTAGATGAAAATTCTTTTGTAAGAAAATTAGATAATGATGAATCAATTCCTTCACTATCTCAACTCAGAACAAAAATTAATGAAATCAAAGTAGATACAAATTATTGTATTGAGGCAATTGTATTAAAAGCACCTGAAAGACGTGAGGTCCAAACAAAATCAGGAGAGTCAATAGCACTTTCAGAAATGTTTGTTGAAGATGATACAGGACAAATTTGGGTTAAAGGTTGGAGAAATCAAGCAAGAATTATAGACAAATGTGAACCAGGTGAAATTATTTCCATTACAGGACTAAATGCAAAAGCTGGGTTAGAAAGAAGAATAGAATTATTTGTTACGCCATTCTCTAAAATTACAAAGAAGAGCTAAGAATCCCAAAAACCTCTAGTTACAACATACTGTCTTTCTGCTTCATAGATTTGCTTGAACAAATGTTCTTCATCAACCATGTTTCTCAAGATTCTAGCTGCTGTATCTGCTCCAACGCCGTATCCAGATATTACAGTAATAGCAATTTTACCAAAATTTTCAACTAAAGATGCAACTTTCCAGGCACGATCAAACTTGTTTTTCATCTCTAGTCAGTTTTTTTCCATCATGTTTTTTTCGAATAATTTTTGGTAAATCATAATCAGAATAATATGTTGCAGTAATTTGTCTCGCTTTACAATATGGACATACCAGTAAATCTTTTACCTCAAATGTTTGGAATACACGCTCCCATTTTCCACAACGAGCACAAACTAGACGATGCTTTGTCTTTTCCAGTCTGGTTTTAACAAGATCAAGAATTCCTTTGTCAAGATTTGCAGGTGAGGCATAATATTTTGCCGTATGATCTAAAATTGGTTCTGCTAATTTTGAAAATTCATCAACTTCCAACCAAATGACATGAATTTCATTATCTTTGATCTTTTTTAGAGTTTGTTCAGAATTTTTAAGATCATATTTATCATGGAATAATTCACGAAGAGCTTCATGTACAAGTGCTGTTTTAGAATATCGTTCATATAAAAATCGAGCAGATTTTCTTTCATATATTGCACCTCTACCAACCACTCCAAATTTTTTTGCAACACACCATGTCTTCCAATTAATATTATGAGTTCCAGTTAGCGATGCACTAACAATAGATTGTAAATCATAATCATCTTTTAGAACTTCCAAGAAAAGTTTTTCAGAGATTCTAGATCTCGAAGATAAAACAATTCTATATCCATCAGATCTAGAATCAACAACTGAACCCAACATTGATGAAAGCATAGAAGATAGTAATGTGGATAGTGTAGAATTGATTTTGGTTCCTAAACATGAATGAATTACAATTGAACCTTGAGATCTATTTGATTCAATTACAATATTGTTTTCATCAGGAATTACATCAAAATTTAATTTTTCGATTATTTTATTGATTAAAGTAATATTTCCATTTTTGACCTTGCTTCGAAAATTTCCCACTTTACGCGCAGTTTTATAATCAATTGGAATATTTTCTCCTTCCCAATATGGTATAGTAATTTCACCTCCTATAAAGGGCTCAACATTTACACTAAATGATTTTTCATCAACATTAAGAATTCTCCATTGAGAGCCTTTTAACACAAAAATATTTCCTGAATCTCCAAAATCACCTACAAATCTTTGATCTAAAGATCCAATAATTTTTTTTCCAACACTATCAAAAACTTTGAATTTAAGAATATCAGGAATAGTTGAAAGATTTTCAAAATAATATTTGAATGAACGGCCTTTTTTCCAATAAGTCATTTTTGTTCTATCAAAAAATATCAGATAGTTTGAATCAAGTAAATCTAAGACATCCATTAGATCTTCAATTTTTAAATTTCTAAATGGATATGCTTTTGTTACTAATTCAAAAGCTTGATTAACTGAAATTTCACCGATTTGCATTGATAATCCAACTAAATGATGTGCTAAAACATCAAGGGAACCATCATGAATTTTTTGTTCTTCAATAGAACCTTCTTGGATTCGATCAAGGATTGCTTGTGCTTCAAATTCATCATCAGGGTTATTTGTGATAATCAATCCTTGTGCGGATTCATCTCGATTATGTTTACTTCTACCAATTCTTTGTACAAATTTTGAAACTTGTCTTGGAGATCCATAATGGATTACTAATTCAACTGAACCAATATCTAATCCTAATTCTAGTGAAGATGTACATACTACAATACCGCGCTTTCCCTCACGCAGAGTTAATTCAGTTTCTTCCCTAACTTCTTTTGATAGAGAACCATGATGTAATTCTATTGGAATAGATGACTTTTGTCTTAATATTGATGCTAAAAACTCAGATTCTCCTCTAGTATTAGTAAAAAGAAGAATAGGAGAATCCAAGTTTAATTCTAATACATATTCAATGATTTTTTCTCCTACATCTGAAATTGTTCCATTGACATATTTTATTTCTACATCATATTTTCTTACAGATGTATCTCTAATTATTTCACATTTACGCTTGGTTCCTACAACAAATTTTCCTGCTTCAATAAAATTTCCAACAGTTGCAGATAATCCAACTTTTGAAAGTGGATATTTGGAGTTTAATTCTAGCCTTTCAATACTTAATGATAGTTGAGAGCCTCTTTCACTAGATAATAATTCGTGAACTTCATCAATTACTATCCATTCTAAATCAGATAATGCACTAAGCATTTTTAGCTGCGTCAAAAGAATCACCAAAGTTTCAGGTGTAGTGATTAGAATATCTGGGGGATTTTCAGTAATTTTTTTTCTATCTTTTTGACTAGTGTCGCCATGACGAATTTCAATAGTTAATTCATTCTCACGAGCATATTTTGTAATTCTTCGAAAGACATCACGATTTAATGCTCTCAAAGGAGTAATGTAAAGAGCTTTGATTTTTCCAGTTTTTCTTGAATTTTTTAAAAGTGAAAAAATAGGTATAACTGAACATTCAGTTTTTCCTGAACCTGTAGGGGCAATAACAAGACAATCTTTTTTTTGTAAAATTATTGGTGAGGCTTTTTTTTGAATTTCAGTTAATTTAGAAAATCCAAATTTTCCAAATAAAGAATCAAGAAGTTGATTTGACTGTATTATTTGATCGTGATCTTTCATAAATGATTATACCGACTAGTCCAAGTGCAAATAAAACTACAGTGATTATTGGAATTGAATCAAAAATTCCTGCCATTGCATAACTCTATAATTGACCGTTAAAAATCTTCAGTATTATCAGATAGTCCAATTTTATTAATTGTGTAAGAAAAATTCTCATTTTTTAATGCCCAATAAATTTGGCCATTGAATTTAGATAAATTTTTAAAAATATGAATTTTGATATGTGTAAAAGGATCAATAGCACCTTGCATATTTTCAATTTCTTTATCTTCCAAATTTCTTATCATATTAGTAAAAACAATCGGAATTTTTTTTGTGATTGCAAAATTAGAGAGATGATACATGTATTTCATAAATAAAGAGTTTTTTTCAAAAGTTGATTCATTATTTTTATACTCGTAAGAAAATAAATCTGTAATGTTATCAATTACTATTAAAGAAAAATTACTTTCTTTTAAATTGGAAATTGATTTGATTTGTTCGGATGTATTTGTAATTCTAGATACAGTGATTTTTTCAAGTAAATTCATGTCAATTTTAGATTCTTTTTGGATTTCTAAGATTCGTTCAGGTCTAAATCCACCTGTAGTATCCAAATACAAAACATTTCCACCATTTTTAATAGAATTAATCAGTAATTGTAATAATAGAAGAGTTTTTCCAGTTCCATTTCCACCAAAAATATCTACAACCACTCCATCAGGAATTCCTCCTGACAAGAATTTGTCTAATTTTTGTAAACCGGTAGAGAGCATTTGTGTAATTATTATAAAAATAAGAAAAAATTTAAGGAATTTCAGTATTCATAAAGGAGGTAAGGCTTTTATGCTGGTGAACAAGGTTGCAAAACAAGTGAACAATTGGTGTCCCAAACAAATAGTGCAAAAAGACCTCTAACAACCCTTCAAAAAAGTACCAAGAAGAAAGTTACTGTAAGACTGAAGAATGAAGTTGAGTATAAAGGAAAAATGGACAATGTCGATTCTTATATGAATTTGATTATGACTGATGCTGAAGAGATTCATGACGGTAAACCGATTGCAAATTATGGTAGAGTTATCGTAAGAGGCAATAACGTATTATTTATCAAACTAGAAAACGAACTCTAGTAATAAATGTGGTTTTATGGCCAATAATTTTCTATTTACATCTGAATCAGTAACAGAAGGTCATCCAGATAAAATATGTGACAACATTTCTGATGCATTCTTAGATGAATATCTTCGACAAGATCCAAATTCAAGAGTTGCTGTTGAAACAATGGTTACCACTGATTTTGTAGCAGTTGCAGGTGAAGTGACATCTAAAGCAAATTTTGATAAAAAAGCTCAAGAAGAATTAGTTAGAAAGACAATCAGAGAGATTGGATATGATAACAAAGACCTGATGTTTGATACTAAATCTTGTGAAGTAACTTTACGTCTTCATTCTCAAAGTCCAGATATTAGTCAAGGTGTTACAGCTACTGATGACAAAGAACAAGGTGCTGGAGATCAAGGGTTAATGTTTGGATATGCTACAAATGAAACGCCAGAGCTTATGCCGATGCCAATTTTACTTTCACAAAAGCTTGCACAAAAATTAGCTGATGTTAGAAAAAATAAAGTTCTTACTTGGGCAAGACCTGATGGAAAAACGCAAGTTTCTGTTAGATATGAAGACAATAAACCAACCAAAATTGAAACAGTAGTAATTTCAACACAACATGCACCAGAAATTTCACAGGAGGAAATTTCAATAGAAATTATTGATAAAGTTATCAAGCCAGTTTTAGGAAATCTATGGAATGAAGATATTAAAATTCACATTAATCCTACAGGAAAATTTATGATAGGCGGTCCACATGGAGATGCAGGATTAACTGGAAGAAAAATTATTGTTGATAGTTATGGTGGATTTGGAAGACATGGTGGTGGAGCTTTCTCAGGCAAGGATCCATCTAAAGTAGATAGATCTGCATGTTACATGTGTAGATATATTGCAAAAAATCTAGTAGCAGCAGGATTGACTGATAGATGTGAGGTCCAACTTGCATATGCAATTGGAGTTGCAGAACCAGTATCACTTTACGTCAATACATTTGGAACAAGTAAAATTTCTGAAAATCAAATTGAGGATTTAGTTAGAAAAAATTTTGATATGAAACCATCAGGAATCATTTCACAACTAGATTTAAAGAGGCCAATATACAAAAAAACTGCATCTTATGGTCATTTTGGAAGAAATGAACCAGAATTTACTTGGGAAAAAACAGACAAAGCTGCAACATTAAAGCAATCTGCCGGATTGTAGTAAATCCATTACAGATTGAAATTTAATTTCAGATATTTTAGATAATTTTTTGTGATCTCCTTTAAAATCACCAATCAGAATATTTAGATCGTCGATTCCAAAATCAGATTTTGAATTAATTATAGCATTATGATATGCATTTTCCAGATTGATTTTTCTAATTTTGGTTTTAGTTCCTTTAGAAAAGAGTTTAACGTATTTTTCAAAAGTGACATTATCAGGTCCAACAAGATCAATAATTTTATTATTAAATTTTGGTTGCCATGTTGATTCAAAAATGATTTTAACAACATCAGAGACATATATTGGCTGAATTGAATATTTTCCAGAACCAGGAATTTTAATTTCTCCAGATTTCATTTGTTTTTTTAGATGTTTTGAAAATAAATCATCTTTTCCAACAATATAGGATGGTCTAAAAATTGTAAAATCTAAACCAGAATCAATGATTTGTCTTTCTGCATTATATTTTGAAATAAAATAACCTAATGAGGTAATTGGTGAAACACCTAAGCCACTTAAATAAATAATTTTTGTGATTTTGCTTTTCTTACTCAAGTTTACAACATGTTTTGTTAAATCTGTATTTATCATATCATAATCTGTATTTACAGATTGTTTTCCTATCCCAACAAGATGAATCAATACGTCTGAATTTTTAATTTTTTCAAGAATAATTTTTTCATTGTAATTTTTTGAAATAATTTTAGTTTCATAGTTAAAATTCTTAAATTCACTTCTGGATATTGAGATCAAGTCAACATTTTTTTCTGATAAATATTTCCGAAGATTTTTTGCAATAAAACCGCTAGCTCCAGTAACAACAATCTTTAGAGATTTCACCATAATAGAACAAAGTTTGTTTTAATTTTAAATCTATTTGAATAATTTTCAAAAATTATGAAATAAGAGTTAATACCATAAAATTAATACAACTAGTGTGAAAGAAGAAAAGACAAAATTAAAGACAGGTTATACTACAGGGAGTTCTGCAACTGCAGCATCAAAAGCGGCACTATTATCAATAATTAACCAGAAAAAAATTGAGAATATAGATATTTTATTACCAAAAAGATCCTATGTTCAAATTCCAATACATTCATGTAATTTTGAATCTGATAAAGCAAAATGTTCAGTAATCAAAAATGGTGGGGATGATCCTGATGTTACTCATGGAGCAGAAATTATTGTGGATTTATCATTTACTGAAAAAATAAATGAGATTGAGATTGATGGTGGGGAAGGAGTAGGCATAGTAACTAAACCAGGATTAGGTTTAGAAATTAACAAACCTGCGATAAACCCAGTTCCTAAAAAAATGATTATTGAAAATCTGAGAGAGGCGGGAAAAGAAATTCTTTTGGAAAAAGGAATCAGATTAGTGATTTCAGTTCCTAAAGGAAAAAAATTAGGACCTAAAACAGACAATCCCAGATTAGGCATTACAAATGGAATTTCAATTTTAGGAACTAGTGGAATTGTTATTCCATTTTCTACAGCATCATATGCAGCATCAATAAGACAAAATTTGGATGTAGCAATTGCAATGAGTAACGATACAGTAGTACTTACAACCGGTGGAAGAAGTGAAGATTTTGCAAAGAAGATAATAGATTTGCCAGAACATTGTTTTGTTCAAATGGGAGATTTTTCAGGATATACAATTCAACAATGTGGTAAAAAAGATATCAAAAAAGCATATGTTGTTGGTTTTATTGGAAAACTTGCAAAGATGGCTGCGGGTGTAAAACAAACCCATGTCAAAGGATCTAAAGTAGACATGAGCTTTCTAGCCCAATTAGCTCAAAAATGTGATGCTAGTGAAAGGGTAATTCAAGATATAAAAAAAGCAAATACAGCTAGACATGTTTCCGAAATTATTCAAGAAAATAAGATTGGAGGATTTTTTGACTTGATTTGTAGTGAGACGTATAAACACATGAGAAAACACTCTGAAGAAAAAGTTTCCATTGATGTAATATTGTTTGATTTTGAAGGAAAAATTTTAGCTAGAAAATCTAAAGAGTAAGGTATTTTATTAAAGTTAAAATATTTTGATCATGGAAAAAACTTCAGTTCTTGCTATTACTAAAAATGGAATAAATATTGGTGAGAATCTAAAAAGACTATTTCCAGAATGGAGTATATTTTCACCTTCAAAACTATCAAATGGACAGAATGGAATTATATGGTATTCTGAGCCTACAACAGAAAAAATTGTTGAACTTTTCAAAAATAATAATGCATTAATCTGTATTTTTTCATTAGGTGCAGTCATTAGATTAATTGCACCATATTTGAAAGATAAGAAGACTGATCCTGCAATAATTGTAATTGACGATAAAATGAATTTTGTAATTAGTGTTTTATCTGGACATATAGGAGGAGCCAATGAATTAGCCGAAGAAATAGCAGATAAAATAGGGGCATTACCTGTTATTACTACTGCAGCAGATGTAAACAAAACAATAGCAGTTGATCTTGTAGGAAGGGAATTTAATTGGAAAATTGATGACGATTCCACTGTAACAAAAATTAGTGCACATATGGTAAACGAAGAACCTATTGGTGTTTTTCAAGAAGTAGGAGAAAAAAATTGGTATAAAAAATTACCAAAAAATGTTTCAATTTATGAAAATATAGAGGATTTAAAAAAATCAAATTCTAAAGCTCATCTTATAATTTCTGATAAAGTTATCGATGAAGAAATATCTAAAGAGTCTGTGATATATCGTCCTTCAAGCTTAGTAATTGGAATTGGATTGCATTGGGATACGACAAAAGAAACCATTAGAGAAGGAATAGAATTTTGTTTAGATAAATTCAAGCTTAGTTCAAAATCTATTGCAAAACTAGTATCAATAAAAAAGCCTGAAGATGTTCAAGGGTTGATTGATCTTGGTAAAGAGATGAAAATTCCAGTAGAATATGTAAATAGAGAAGACTTGGCAGAAATTTCTGCTCCAAATCCATCTGAAACAGTAAAAGCCTTTGAAGGAACTGCAAGTGTTTCAGAAGCTGCTGCCATCAAAGTATCGGGAGGAGAATTAATAGTAGAAAAACAGAAATTCCCACCAAATTTGACTATAGCCATAGCGAGGATTTTGAATTGAAACGCGGATTACTACTAATTGATAGAGGAAGTAGAGAAAGAGAAGCATCCGAAGAATTAGATGAGATTTGTCAAGGTATTCAGGCAAAAGGTGACTATGTTTTTACTGATTTTTGCTTTCTAGAGGTAGAACCACCATATATTGAAGATGGGATTTCAAAATGTCTAAAACAAGATATTGATTCTTTGACTATAGTTCCTTACTTTTTGTATCCTGGTAAAAAAGTAAAAAATGCAGTTACTGATGCAATGAAATTTCAAAAATATACCAAAATAAAATTCTTAGTTACAAAACAAATGAGCATGCATAAAACTTTGGTAGATATTGTCGAAAATAGAATATCTACAACACTAAAAGAAAATCAAATTACATTTGCAAATAATGAAATAGATGTTATGATAATTGGACACGGTAGTAAAGATCCTAATGCACAAAGATCATTAGATTACATTGTAAATTCATTAACAGAGTCATATAGGAACGTTAGTAGATGTTGGTTAGAAATAGAGCAACCAGATATTTTTGAAGGGATTAAAAAATGTGAAAAAGATAATCCAAGAGTATTGATAATTGTTTTTTATTTTCTTCATGAAGGTGCACATGTTAAAACTGATATTAATAATGATTTGATACCAGCACTTGAGAAATCAACTATAGAAAAAGCATACATTACAAAACATATAGGAACCGATCAAAATATGATAGATTTGATATTAGAAAGAGCAAAAGAGGTAGAAGATGCAGACTGAGAAAGGCCAATCAATTGAAGATGCAAGTATGCAAATGATTGAAAGTGAGATAGGTTCACATAATTTTAGTGAAAAAGAATGGTCAATTGTTAGAAGAATTATTCATTCAACAGCAGATTTTGATTTTGCAGATAAAAATAAGTTGATTTTTCATAAAGATGCAATTCAAAGTGGAATGAATGCTTTGAAAAACGGTTGTAGTATTGTAGTTGATGTTAATGGAGTTATTGGTGGAATGAACAAGCAAAATCCTAAAGATTTTGGAAATAACATAGTTTGTAATATTTCAAAACCAGAAATCATGGAATTGGCAAAAAAAGAAGGTAAAACTCGTTCCCAAGTATCTATGAGAGCAGCAATTTCAGATATTGATGGAGGAGTTGTTGCAATAGGAAATGCACCTACAGCTCTTCAAGAAGTAATTCAAATGGTAAAAGAAGGTATAGTAAAACCTGCATTAATTATTGGAATCCCAGTTGGATTTATCTGTGCTGCAGAATCAAAAGAAGAATTAGTAAAGTTGGAGGAAGCTCCATTTATCACAAATGTAGGCAGAAAGGGAGGCAGTTCATCAGTATCTGCTACAATTAATGCAATTTTCAAATTAATTAGAGCAGAATCATCTTCTTGAATATTTTATACAGTTTTTAACAAAAATTTCTGCATAGTTTGAACTATCAAAATACAGATGGCCATATGATGCTAATGTATTATCTTGAATTAATCCATCTTGGCGGTTCTTGATTCCTTCACCAATTTCTAAAGCATATACAAATTTTGAATCAGATGAAACAGAATCTAAATGTGAGTAATGAAATTCATGCCCTTGAAAAGTATGTAGTTTTTCAGATATTGGATTTTTTGAAATAATCTTTCCCTTTGTATAATTTAGTCTCATTTTCTTGGTCATTTTAGTTTCAGCACCAAATATACCAACCATTTTGTATTTTTTGTTTTCAGATAGAATAGATTTTGTCAAATACATTAATCCACCACATTCAGCATAAATAGGAAGATTATCTTCAGATAATTTCTTTATTGATTTTTTCATGGTTTTATTTTTTTCAAGTGAATTACCTAAAATTTCAGGAAATCCACCACCAATGTAAAGTCCATCACATTCTGGAATTTTTTTGTCTTTTACAGGACTAAAAAATTTTAATTTTGCACCTTCACGACGTAATGCTTCTAAATTGTCTTGGTAATAGAAATTAAATGAAGTATCAAGTGCAACAGCAATAGTAATTTTTACTTTCTTAGATGCAGGTTTAGATTTTTTAGTAATATCAGATACATCTTTAGCTATTTTTATAATTTGTTTAATATCAATATTTTTTGAAATAGTTTTAGAGACTTTTTCGATTTGTTTTTTGAGAATTTTATTTTCTAATGTTGAAATTAAACCAAGATGCCTAGAAGGCATATTTAATGATGGATTTTTTGGAATTACACCAACAATTGGAATTTTAGTTTTTTCTAGAGCAGTTCTACACAAAAGTTCATGTTTTTTGCTACCTATTTTGTTAAGGATAATTCCAGATATACGAGAATTTTTATGAAATTTTAAAAATCCAAGAGCAGTTGCAGCAATAGAGCGAGAAGTTTTGCTTGCATCTAGGACTAACAATACAGGAGATTTTGTTAGAGATGCTACATGATGAGTACTTGCATAGTTTGAATCACCGTCAAAACCGTCATAATATCCCATGACCCCTTCTATTACAGATACATTAGATTTTGAGTTTGAAAGAAAGCTATTCAAAAGTTGACTTTCACCCATCAGCCATGCATCCAAGTTGTATGTTTCATGTTTTGAAATACTTGATAGATAACTTGGATCTATATAGTCAGGTCCAACCTTAAATGGTTGAACAGTAAGTCCTTGTTCTTGTAAACCATGAATTATCGAGCAGGTAATTAATGTCTTTCCTACTCCACTAGTAACACCTGAAATTACAATTCTGGGAATTCTCAATTGCATGACTAGAACCATTTTTTATTTAAATTGATAGATTTTTGAAAATGCTCAATGTTGTTAGTGAGATTCATCAAGAATAATTTATGGAAAAAGATGGATTGATCATTGTTTATACTGGAAAAGGTAAAGGTAAAACAACTGCAGCTTTAGGAATTGCATTACGTGCAACAGGTTATGAAAAGAAAACTTGTATGATTCAATTCATTAAAGGTTCATGGCATTATGGTGAAATGGATTCTTCTAAAAGACTTGAACCAGAATTTGAAATGGTTGCAATCGGAAAAGGATTTGTTGGTATAATGGATGATAAAAGTCCAAAAGTAGATCATGAACAAGTTGCAAAAGCAGCAATAAAGATTAGTAATGAGAAAATTCAGTCAGGAAATTATGATATTATTATTTTAGATGAGGTAAACTATGCAGTTAATTTGAATTTAATTTCAATTGATGATATTCTAAATATCATTAAATCAAAACCAAAGAAAGTAAATTTGGTACTTACAGGGAATTATGCTAAAGATGAAATCATCGAAATAGCTGATCTAGTTACAGAAATGAGAGAGATTAAACATCCATTTCAACAAGGAATCAAAGCAAAGAGAGGTATTGATTTCTAACCAGCAACATTAATTTACACATGGGGAAGTTTTAGAAGAAATGTCTACTGAAATTCAAGAAATGCCTGAGCAAGGTGAAATTGTTCTTGCAACTGTTACCAAAGTAATGGACCACGGGGCATATGTTACATTAGATGAATATGATGATATCCAAGGATTTTTACACATTTCAGAAATTGCTCCAGGTTGGATTAGATCAGTAAATAGATTTGTCAGAGATGGAGAGAAGAAAGTTCTTCTTGTGAAAAAAGTAAATGCTCAACGTGGGGATATCGATTTATCATTAAAACAAGTATCAAAGGATCAGAAAAAGCAAAAACTCAAAGAAGTAAAAAAGTTTGAAAAGGGTAAAACATTATTACAAAATGTTCAAGAAAAAGCGAAATTAACAGATGACGAGGTAGAGAAATTAGAAGATAGTATCTATTCAAAGTTTGATTCAGTGTATGATGCTTTCATATCTATTGGAAGAAATGGGGTTGAATCTGTAAAAGAACTAAAAATTGCAAAAAAAACTATAACTGTCATAGAAGATATTTGTTCAAAAATTAAACTCCCCTCAGTAGAAATCAGAGGAATTATGGAAATTACAAATAATAAATCAGACGGAGTTGAAATAATTAAAAAAACATTGTTAGATGTAATCAAAAAAGATTCTACTATAGATATCACATATTTAGGAGCACCAAAATATAGACTCTCAATTACTTCGGAAGATTTCAAATCTGCTGAGAAACTACTAAAACCAATCATTGAAGAAATTGAAACTAACATACAAAAGAAAAAAGGTTCATTCAAATTTACTAGAGAAGATTCAAAGAAAACCAGAGAGAATTAAAATGAGATTTTTATTAAGAAAATGTTCAAAGTGTGATCATTACACATTAAAAGAAAAATGTCCAAAGTGTGGAGAAGAAACTATTTCTGTACATCCTGCAAAATTCTCACCAGATGACAAATACATGAGATATAGATTAGCTGAAAGGTATTCTTAAGGTATAGGTTTGTAATCTTTGTTTATCATTCTTTGTATAAAAAATCTTGAAACCCTTAAAAATTAAGGAGTAAAAGTTCCTGTTAATTTTGCTTCTGCAAGAATATGACCCTTTATAGCTTCTTCTAATTCTTGTTTTGAATAACCTTCTTTCAAATCTATATGATTTGTATCAAGGGCATATGCCTTGAATATGTACGTATGTTGTCCATTAGGTGGAGCAGGTCCACCATAACCAATTTCGCCAAAATCTGTTTTACCTTCTATTCTCAAATTTGTGTTAGGAAACTTTGGAGAAAGATTAATTGATCCAAATACTAACCAATGTATCCAAACTTTTCCAACTGCAACCATTGCATCAGGATCATCCATAATTAATGCAAGCATCTGGGTATTCTTGGGAATGTTATTAAAATTTAATTCAGGTTCTTTATTTCCAAATTTGTAGCCAAATTTTTTTGGAATTTCTCCTCCTTCTTTAAAATCAGGACTAGTTATAGAAAATTCAGCCATAGTTATTTGAGCAACTAATTTAAAAATAAAGTTTCCTAATTTTCAAGAATAATTTTATCATTATGAATAGACATTATTGAACTTCCATTATTTTTGATCTGTTTTTTTAATTCTCTATCCATGGTAGCAATAATAACTCTATTTTTTGAGACATAATCAAGCAATTCTTTGTCAGCAAATGAACCAAGAATTGGAATTGTTTTAAAATTTTTGATATAATTTAAAGTTGATTGTATATCTTGTTTTTTTTCTGATTTTTTTTCTAATTCAGATAATTCATTTATTACAACTTGAGGAACGACAAAATAGATTTGACCAATTTCGACATCTAAATTATCAAGATTTTTAATTCTATTAGTAGCTAGATGAATAAGAAAATTTGTGTCACAGATTACTTCAACCAACTATTCCTGCACCAATTAGTCTCCATCTTTCTGTAATTCTTCTACTAATTGCAACATTACCACCTTCAAAGATACATGCAGGTCTTCTAAGTTCAATCTCAACAGTTTTTGATTTTATTTTTGTGACCTTGCCTAACACAGGTGCAGTTCCTATGTTTAATCTAAGTAATTCTCCAGATGAAATTGGTTGTACTTTAATATCCTCAGTTATTCCTACTGCAGAATCAAATAGATTTACATCCAATTTTAGAATAGTAGAATTTTCAGGTAGTGTGCCGGGTTTACCTATTACTGAGCCAATAAATGAATCACTTCTAGTCATTGCAGGATCTAGCTTTGTTCCAATGGCAACCAACCCACCAGGCTTTACTGATTCAACTATTCCTGCTGCAGTTCCCAATGAAGTGATTTCTGTTAACAGTGGTTCGTAAATCTTTTTCTTTTCATTCATTATTCCAGGTTTAATCTCAATTTCATCACCAATATTGAAAACGCCTTGAGTAAGACTTCCACCAATTACGCCGCCTTTAATATCCTTTAATTTTATTCCAGGTTTGTTCACATCAAATGAACGTAGAACATGCATTACAGTATCTGCTTTTTCATCTCTATCAGGAGTTTTTATTGTTGATTCAATAGAGCCAATTAATGCATCAATATTTAATCCAGATTGTGCAGAAATTGGAATTATTGGTGCCTTTGCAGCATGTGTACCTTTAACAAATTTTGTAATTTCTTGGTAATTTGCAAGAGCCTCACTATAAGAAAGCAAATCAACTTTATTTTGTACAACAACTATTTGTTGAATTCCAAGAGTTTGCAGAGCTAAAAGATGTTCTTTTGTTTGGGGTTTAGGAACTTTTTCATTTGCTGCAACTAAGAGTAAAGCCCCATCCATTAATGCAGAACCTGAAAGCATATTTGCCATAAGACTTTCGTGTCCAGGACTGTCTACAAAACTAACGACTCTAGATAATTCGCTTTCTTTTCCACAATTATTACACTTTGGAGTTGTAGAATATCCCAAAGGCTCTTCACATTTTTTACATTTGTAAAAAGCAGCATCAGAATAACCAACACGGATTGTAATTCCACGTTTTAGTTCTTGACTGTGTACGCTAGTCCATGAACCAGTTAAAGCTTGAATTAGAGTAGTTTTTCCATGATCTACGTGACCTGCAGTACCAATGTTAACACATGGTTGATAGCCATATTTTTTGATGTACCAATCAGGAAGAGTTTCTCTCCAATGCATGAGTCAAAAAGTAAAATCGGTATATGTTAACTTATTCTTTTTTGTCTTCAGTTTTTTCTTCCGTAGCTTCTTCAACAGGAGCTTCAACTGGTAATTCTCCATCAAATTTACAATTCACTTGATAGATTTCTTCAGATATTGTATTTCCACGCATTAATTTTCTTTTTCTTTGTCCAGATTCTGCATCTTGTAAACCAACACCTCTTGAAAGTAAAACTTTTTTTCTTGCAGCACCATGAACATCATTTCTCATAGGAACACCAGATTTGTCACTGCCTCCAGTGAGTTTTAATTTTCCAGTTAATCCTACAATTGATGCATCAGTTTCATTTCCCAATTGTAATCCCAACAAAGGATTAGCATCACTATCTTTGAGTTCCTTTGAAAGTGACTTTCCTTTGATATCAGATATTGTAAGCTTGAAATTTACCAATTATTGCAAAAAAAAGTTGAACGACTAATTAACCTTTGGACATTATTTTTAAATCAAGATTAACAAAGATAGGCATGGCTGAAGAGATCAGATGTCCAAAATGTGATAATAAGATGGTGGACATGCAAGCATGTCATATGTTTTGTCCAAATTGTGGAGCTCATTTAGATTGTTCAGATAAAGGAAACTATTGGTAATTAAATTCCAGGTCTATCTGGAATATAATCAGAGGACATGTTGATTGCTTGATCTTTCATGATTTCAAGATATGATTCATAATCTGCTTCAAAGTTACAATGAGGGCATTTTACATTAGTGATATCGTCATCCAATACTGCAACCTTTTCACATTCAGGACATCTTGCATCCATGCTTTAGTTTATCAATTAAGATATTTAATCATAATCAATGAAATTATTCTAGGCGGAGTTAGTTTAGTCTGGTATGACGTCAGCTTCCCAAGCTGAAGGCCGCGGGTTCAAATCCCGCACTCCGCATTATAATTCCCGAATTGCTTGCTCTATAATTCCTCTATCGGGGGCTTTTGGATAATATTTTAAATAATTTTTAAGATCATCTTTTGCTCCAGAATTATTGTTTTGTTGTTGCCTAAGATATGCACGATTTTTATAAATTTTTGCAGAACGTTTTGAGTTAATCTCAATTGCTTTAGTGTAATAATTTTCTGCTTTTTTAAACTGCTCAGTTTTTAAATAAAAATTTCCTAGACCATTCAAAGCTAGATACGATTTATCATTGATTTCTATGCATTTTTCATAATACTTTACGCATTCAGGGGATTTTTGAGCGTTCATCATCCCTCCAAATAGATTAAGTGCAGTAGAATTATTTCCATCAAGTTCTATGGCTTGTTTTAATGATTCAAGTGCTTCTGTATTATTTTTTAAAATATTTTGTTTTTCATAAATAAGACATAGTCTGTTTGATTTTTCATTAGAATCATTTTCATATTGATAGAAGATAGGATATCAGATGGAGCTAAAATGATTAGTAAATTTCCCTCCTCAGACCATTCTTTTTCAAAAATATTTTGAGGGATTGCACCTTCTTGTTGTTCGCCTTTTTGATTTCCTTTTTGGATATAATGTAGGATTGTTTTTTCTACTTCATTATAACCAGTAATTACAGAAGCATGCTGTGTGATTTCTGGAATTCCCGGAAGAATTACAATTGGTGGAATGCCAAGATCAATAATCTTCTTTAATTCACTTAAGGATGAATGGATAATTTTACATGATAGCCCATGTCTTTCTGCAGTTTCTATTCCTTCAATTAGAATACTGCCATTAAATCCGGAATATTTTTTTGCAGATTCCACGGCTTCGGCCATTGGCAAATCTATATTCCAATACTTTGATACAACATTAATTGGTAAAGGAAGACAAATATTTTCTTCTTCAACAAGCGGTAATAGTAATTCATGGTTTTCTTCTTCCACAAAATAAAGAGTTTCTGAGAGTAATTAAAATCAATCAGAGTAGACAGAATTTTTCAATTAAATCATTACCATCCTGACTCATTTCTGGATGAAATTGAGTCCCAAAAATTGGCTTTTTTTTATATTGAATAATTTCATATTTGCAATTCTTTGATTCAGCAAGAGTAATTAATGGATTGGGCAATTTGGATATCTCAAAACTGTGACTTTCAAATACATTTAAAGAATCACTACATATGAAATTATTCTTTAGAATTTGTATTGATTCATTTCCCTTTAGAAGAGTAGTTTTTCGGATTGTACCACCCAAAGTAAGGGCTAAAATTTCTGCACCATAGCAGATTCCAAGTAATTTGTTATTATTTTTAATACAATATGTGATAATTTTAGAATTAATTTCATTAGTCTTTTTTTCATTTTTTCTCCTTCCAGAAAGTATGAAGGAATCATAATTTGAAAGCGAATCCAAGCTTAGGAGTTGTGGAGATTGTTTTTTAAATGAGATATTTTTTTCATTTAAAAAATCAATCAACTGTTGTGTATATATAGAACCATTATCAACAACAAGAAGCAATTAGTTGCCTACCTCAATTGAGACATAATGGATCTCAGGAAGTCCATCTTTTACAAATACAGTTCCAATATTGAGATTAGTATCTTCTTGCCACATGAAGACTCTATCACTACGTGGTTTTACAAAGTCATCAATGAATTCAGATAAGAATTCTTCAGTATCTGCACGATCACTCTCTGTAAAGAAGAATAATTCTCCTTCATTAAATGATAGTGGGATCTGAATAGATGTTGGTTCAGATACAGAAATGTCATTTTCTTCAAATACTGACTTTATGATATTGATTCTATCACTTCTAAGTAATTCAACATAATTATCATCTGCAGTAGTTGTAGTTGATGCAACACCTGAAACCTTCTTCAAGTATGCTTCAAATGCTTCTTCTTGTGTTTCTCCCAACCCAACGAAATATTCTCCGTTAAATGCAGCACCTACTGCTGCAATAGTTCCTAGTTGTGCTACTACTCCACCAGCTCCTGCAGTATACACAGGAATAAAGTAAACATCGTGATCACCTACACGATACAAAATATTATCACCAATTCTTGGATTTCTCAAAAGAGTCTTTAGTTGAGCAAATTCTGGATCTCTGTCAAGTGCTTCCCTTACTGCTGTAGGACCAATTAATTTAGTTGTAGAATTTAATGGAATTTCATAAAATTGTAGATCCCCTAGATTAGCAAGATCATTTTCTACTACCATATATCCTGCAAGATTTCTACCTTGGGATCCCCGTAATTCTAATGAAAGTAATCCCAAGAATTTTGTTTGCTCAAATCCAGGAGGTTTTGCTTCAACATAATAGGTATCAAGACCTCTAGGAATTTCATAAAACTCATTGGCTTGGATAAATGTCTCTACATCAGTTACATGGTAAATATTATACATCTCTGTTTTCCAATTGAATAATTCAACAGGATATCGTATTTGTTCTTCTAACCAATCTGGTATTGGCTGAAATTGTTCAGAGTATTGATTGGCAAACATTTCAGTAAAAAAGTCATCTCCAGTTTTTAGTAATTGGATATCACCATTGTAAGAATCAACTAGTGCATAACCTACAAGACGCAAGTATGGATTTCCAACAGACCAAGGAACATCACCTGTATCAAATCCAATAATTAATGGGATTAACCAATAGGAATTTTCTCCATCAGTTACAGGAAGTGAATCTAATTCTTTTCCAAACAAATCATACAAGAAATAAGGATATAGGGTTTTCATTCTATCATGAACATCTTTGTATCTCATAATGTGGACTGATTCGCCTGGAAATGATAGCAAAAAGTTTGGCTCAAATATCCAACTTAATGGGGGTGAAACATCCAATCCGCCCAGACCAGAATAAGACACACCTCCAAGTTCTGCACTGTTTTGATCATCTCTTGAATTAGGATAACCAGACCAGGTTTGTTCAAACAATCCACCCTCACCATAGTAAATTTCTCTTTGTTTGAAAAATTCACCACTATCAACAATCTGGCCATCAGTAGCCTCTAAAGTAAGAAATCCATTAGGCACGTGAGTATATACAAGATGTTCGTTATACCATCTGTTTTCAAGGCTAACAGAGGTTGGTAAAATTGGCTTCATTGAAGCAGTCCAGTACAATGTATTGTTAAAGCGAAGAATATCATTATCTTCAAAGTCGACATATGGAATTAGTCCTATCTCAGGCTTTAGTTTAGCAAAAGCTGCTTCCCAATCCCAAACTCGAATAACATCAAGAACGTCACTATTCTGATTCACATAATTTTTAATATTATTTGCAGAAACAGATGTCAACTGAACATCATGAATGTTTTCTTGGACATCATTTAGTTCACCCAGATAACGATTAACTCCTATTTGCTGCGCTGTATACGGTCCTAAAAATTCAATTTTCTTTGCATCGGCAATACTGTTGTTAACTGAAACAACACCAGCTACTATAATTGCAATAGCTATAATTGTTAAAAATCTAATGTATACATCTCGCTTAAACATATGGGTAAGTACACGTGCTCTAATTCTGTCAACTAGTGAAAATGCAATTAATGCAAATCCTATGACAAGAGTGCCCCCAATTACATATCTGGTGTTGTAATCAATTTGGTCTGTGAAAAATAGATTAATTCCCGCCCAAATAATACCAATACCAATTATTCCTTCAATAGTTGAAACATAATTTAGGTATCTTGGTTTTCCTTCATTAGAATCTTGAAAATAAGATGTAATTACATTAATTATTCTATGTATTCCAACATACAAAACTAAACGAAGTCCAATTGCCGCAAGCAATGGTGGAATTAATATCACTAAAGCTGGAATCATCGGAACGACATTTTCTGCAGCATAGCTTAGATTATCATCAGGAGTTACAAAAGGTAAAGTAAACAATGAAGGTAAATTTTCAATTCCCAAAGTATTTCCGTCAATAAATGACATTGCTGCAAATCCAAACATGATATTTGCAAAGAAAGCTCCGAAAAGCAGTATCTTAGTGATTTGCCAGATTACAAATTGAGATGATGAAAGTTTGTAATCTCTAAAACTTTTGAGATTGTTTGATAAAGATTGTTGTCCACCACTTCCTAAAAATCTAATTCCAGTACTAATGACATACCAAAAAATAGAAGATCTTCTTGCAACATTGACTCGAACCAGAGCAATGGCAGATAGAATGATTGTAGAAACAAGTGTGTAGTAAAGAGGTTTGGTGAATTGATCACCAAATTCAGTGAAATTCATAGATAAAATTACTACCTGATTTCCAACCATAGTAAAAATTACTATTCCGATAATTGCAACAATACCCAATCTGATGTATTTTCCAGCATCAGGAGGAGGAGCTTGCTTATCAGTAGAGGCGCTATACAAAACTAAATTTTCTTAAGATTTGGTAAATTAATGTCTTACCAGCAAAATTAAGCTATTCTAGCTAGTTTTTTACAAATCATGTAAACTGCAGCAAATGTAGGGATTGTCACTTTTTCATTATTGTATGGTCCAAATGTTTTGTTTTTTAATTTAAATTCAATTGGGCAATTTGCAAAAACTTCCACTGTATCCTCGCTAAGAAAAGAGGCCTCAACATATGGATCAAATTTTGATAGATTGTCACAAAGAGTTTTTGTGAGACCGCTTTTACTGTTAATAGATCCAGGCAGTCTGAAAATTCTATGAATATCCATAGTTACATTAGGATCTATTTTTACTCCAATGTTTTCTGACATATCATCTAAAGTTTTTTGAAAAGAGGTGTAACCGTTTGCAAGTAATTCTGTAATTATTTTTGAGCGTTTTGATTTTGAACCAAAAACATGTTTGGAAAATCTCCCCCTCCATCCCTTGTCATCAAAATCTGGAAAATATGCACGATTTTGTTTCAGTTTCTTCATCCCAAATGTTTCGGGAATCGCACCACGTAGTGAGATATAATCTGTCAACTCTGATCTCTCTCTAGAACCAATTTCTTGAAATTGTGAATCATACACATAAACATGAAATCCTTCATTACCAGAAAAATATACTTGAATATTCTCTTTAGTAATTGCAAGATCATCAATTAAAACTTCGGACAGTTTTGAAACTTCGGTTTTTGATGCATCTATGCAATTTTTACATGGCAATGATTTTTTTTCTAGTTTTGGTGAATTACATTTTAAGCATTGTATAGAATTTTTTGAAATTTCATTACATTCATTACAAACTGATACTGTATGGCTTTCTCTGCATGACAAATCAAGATCCTTTGCATCAATATCAAAAATCAGATCTGCCTCTTTCCAATCTTTTTCATTCATTGGTAGATTTGGGAATGTATAGTATGCATTAGAGCAATAGACATCTGATGGAACATTTTGCATGAGCAATAGATGTAATTCTTTATCATCTTTTAGGGAAATGTGACGAGTCATTCCTGAATTAAATTTCTGATAACCAAATTCTCTTTCAGATGTTCTTTCCGGTACTGTAATTTGATCAAAATGATTAAAATAATATTTTTTAAACGAGTCTTCTAAGAATATTATATCTGATTCTTGCATTATTTTTTCTTCCTTCCAAATTGTAAGGGGTTGATGATATTATCACACTCAGATGTAGCAAAACATAGACTTTGGGTTTTTAATTTCTCACATGACGGACATGAATATTGAGTTCCACTTCCTGAAGTTCCTGCTAAATGATTCAGTTGATAAAGTGTAACACGTTCGTTGTAATCAGGTGCATTTTTGAACAAAGGTGCAATTTGTTGTACTGTTTGCCCTTTTGATAGAAGAAAAGTTGCAAGCATGAATCGTCCTGAATGGGGAAGATTTTCACCTTTTTCAAGTATTTCAATAGCATGTTTCATACATGGAGGATATTCACCAGTAATTACAGTGTATGTTGCAAACTTTTTTGATAGTGAAACTAGTTTGTTAACTGAATCCTCAAATCCAGGAATCATTGTAGGTGTTTTTGCATTAATAATTTTTGAATTGATGTATGTTCCCAATTCTTTTCTTATCAGTCTAACTGTTTCATGGGGTGAGAGAAAAACTTGTCCGTTTTCAACATGTCTGTTGATTAACTTCCACTCTCGTTCATGAAAATTAACAGAATGTTTCAGATAATCAGATACTGGGATTATAAAATAATCATCTGATTTTTTAACTTGTACTGAAAAAAGATCATCAATTACTCGAATTGCAAGTTGATTCTTTGATTCATCTGATATATTTGCAAGATCTCTTTCTAAATATTTTTCTGCTCTTCTTGCCTCAGCTAGTGCAAATCTTTTGATGAGCGTATGCATTCCACTTAGTTTCAATAAAACAATAGCTAAAAGAAATGAGAAAACTTCTCTGGGAAGTGCAGCAGAGTTTGATGCCTGATCTCCATCTAGATCAGACTTGTAGATTTTACCATCTGCTGCAATTCTAATTCTCTCATATGCTTTCTCAATAAGATGCTTCAAATCAGGATCTGAACCAAACTGATCAAGTGAAAATCCCTGATCTTTGAGATATTGACCGGCATCTGCTAGGAAAGGGTATTTTGCAATTTCATCTTGTCCTAGTGCAAGCATGAAAGTAATTTACCGAGTTTACATAAAAATCTGATTTTTTGAATTTTGATGCTGGTTTAAATTATGTTTTAGAAAAATGTGACATATGCAAATTGGATGCCATGTTTCAATATCTGGATCCATTGACAAAGCAGTAGATAATGCTGTTGAGAGGAAATGTTCTGCTTTTCAAATATTTACTAGAAATCCAAGAGGATGGAACACAAAAGAACTATCCAAAGAAGACATTGATAATTTCAAAATAAAGCTAAAGGCAAGTAAAATTGACAGATTGGCAACGTGTGCTCATATGCCGTATTTACCGAATCTTGCAACACCAAAAGACGATGGATTTGAAAAATCTGTAAAAACTTTGATTGATGAGGTAGAAAGATGTGCACAATTAGGAATTCCATATTTAGTGACTCATCTTGGCAGTCATTTAGGAACAGGTGAAGAGGCTGGAATTAAAAAACTAGTCAAAGGATTAACAAAAGCTGGTAAAACAAAAAATGACGTAATGATACTGTTAGAAAATACCGCAGGTCAAAAAAATTCGGTTGGTTCTGATTTTGAGCAGTTAGGGGAAATTTTCAAGCAGTTAAAGCCTACAAAAAAGTTTGGTGTTTGTTTTGATACTTGTCACGCATTTGTTGCAGGGTATGATTTGAAAACTAAGGAGAGCGTAAAGAAAACTTTTGCAGAATTTGACAAACATGTAGGAATTGATAATTTGAAAATTTTTCATCTAAATGATGCCAAAGGTGAACTTGGTTGTAACCTTGATAGACACTATCATTTAGGATTAGGTGGAATTGGTGAAGAGGGAATTTCATCTGTTGTAAAGTATGCAAACAAGAAAAAAATCCCTATAATTTTAGAGACTCCAATTGATGATGACCGTGATGACTTTGAAAATGTCAGAATAGCAAAGGGATTTGCGTAGAAATTTATTTCATGAGTGAGTTGATGTTATAATGGACTATGAAGCAGTAATGAAGCTAGCACTTGAGCGTGGATTTTACTTTCCTAGCTGTGAAGTGTATTCTGATGCACATGCTGGATTCTGGGAGTATGGGCCATCTGGAGTTAGTCTAAAAAATAAATTCTTGGAATTATGGAGAAGAGAACTGATTCGAAGAGACGGAATGCTAGAAATCGATGGATCTCAGATAATGTCAAAGTCAGTCTTTGAAGCATCAGGACATTTGGGAAACTTTGCTGATCCAATAATCAAATGTACAAAATGCAGTGCTACATTTAGAGCAGATAGAACTATTGCGGAGATCTCACAAATTGAAATTCCTGAAAGTGCTGACTTGAAAGAATTTGATGATGCAATTTTACAAAACAATATCAAATGTCCAAAATGTAAAGGTGATTTTGACAAGACCAAGAATTTCAACATGATGTTCAAAGTTGGTATTGGTCCTGAAGAAGAGGAAGCATATCTACGACCTGAGACATGTCAATCGATCTTTGTAGATTTTCCCAGACTATACAAGACCATGCGGGGTAAACTTCCTTTAGGAATTGCCCAAGTAGGGAAGAGTTTCAGAAATGAAATTGCTCCAAGACAAAGTTTACTTCGTTTGAGAGAATTTTACCAGGCAGAAATTGAAGTATTTTGCAATCCAAACAAACTATCAGAGATAGAAAAGTTTTCAGAGATTCAAGATGTCATCATTAGAGTTCAGACAGATGCAGAACCGGTATCCATGACATGTAAAGAAGCAGTAGAGTCAGGTGTCGTTCCAAACAAGTTTGTAACATATTATTTGGGAATCTTAACTGAATTTTATGAGAAGACTGGAATTGACATTACAAAAAGCAGATTCAGGAAACTTGGTGACAAGGAAAAGGCATTCTATGCTGAAGTTGCATTTGATTTTGAGGTAGAGACCACAATTGGATGGCTTGAGTTAGTTGCATGCAACTATAGATCTGACTATGATTTATCCAGCCATGAGAAAAAGAGCAAACAGAAATTCGAAATTATGGATGGTGATGACAAAGTATTACCACACGTATTTGAGATTTCGATGGGGATTGACCGAAGTTTGTATACAATTTTAGAGCATTGTTTGAAAGAGGATAAAGAACATGAGAGAATAGTTTTGGCTTTAAAACCATACTTGTCTCCCGTTCATGTTGGAATTTTATCTCTAGTTAAAAAAGATGGATTAAAAGAGAAAACAGATGAGATATACCTTCAGTTAAAAAGAAAGTGTGATGCATTTTTGGATCACTCTGGTGCAATTGGGAGACGGTATAGAAGACTGGATGAGATTGGTTCACCTTTTGCAATAACTGTAGATCACCAAACATTAGAGGATGAAACAGTAACAATTCGTATGAGAGATTCCATGGAGCAAAAAAGGATCAGTATTTCTGAATTAGATTCTAAAGTGATTCAATCAATAGCATATCCATAAAATAGAATTATCTAGTCTGATTTTGAAAAATCACTGAGAATATACTGTAACAGTTTCAGAGTGAATCTGTATTTTATCTTCACAACAGTGTCTTCAGATGCATCTGCTTGTTGTATTAATCCATCTTCTGATTCCAATGATACATTCCATTGACCAACAATTGGATCAATTGATGTGATTGAGAATCTTTCAAGTGCATTATCTGCTCCACTATACTTTACTCTGAGTATTTGATCACCATATGGAATACTTTCAAGACCACCACGTTTACCTGCAGTACTATCATTAACTAGACATTCTTCTGCACTGCCAATTATACACTGACTCTGTGGATCAGTTACAGTAAATCTAGCAGTAGAATCAGCATCAGATGCATACACCAATGCAGGATCTGCAAGTATTGTACCGTCCTTTTCTATCACTTGTAGTGCTGGCATATCAATTCCTGATACAGTCACTGTTTTTGGATAGGTAGCAAATGAAGATGATGTTGTAGTGATTTGACTATCATACAGTTCAACCATACCTTGTATATCATATGTTACATAGCCATCAGAGTTTGGAACATTCCAATTGAAGATGATTTGGGTCTGACCAGTGCCAAAGAGTTGAGATTTCTTTGAGACTGTTTCACCGTCAACAATTAGTGATACGATTCCATATGATGGTTCTTCCTCATTGAATAGATAAAATTCTGGTTTTGCAACAGAGCCTGATGTTGTGACAGTAGTATCTTCCTTACAATTGGCTTCAGTAAATGAATTGTTGGTGTCAAATGTGGCTGCTGTTAGACCTTCTACTACTGCTGTAGCATCATCACTAATACAGATAGCACCAATCTGAATATTGTCTGCTACATCAGTTGCACCATCTTGAAATATTGCATCTAAAAGAAATTCTTCACCAGTATCTACAACTTGATTGTGCACTGTTTGTGAAAAAATCTCTTCACCGTTTGAATCGTTTTGTACCAATGTTGCGGCACCATAGACAGTAAATTCATTGTTTGATGTGTTAAAACTGCCAGGAATAATCATCATGGCAAGGACACCCATCAAAGTGAATCCTACGATTTTTGTCTTCATTGATTATGGAACTATATAATTTCTATTTAGGTAAATCGGAGATTCTAGTAAATAGATTGATCCAATTTGGTATCTGACAATTTTTGTCAGATCCTATATGGAATTAGTCACCAAGTTCAGGAGTATCTACTGCTGTAATGGTATATCTTTTAACTCCATCATCATCGACATAATAATTGGGATTAGTTTCAGGCTCGAAAGTATTTTTTATGAGTATTGCTGAATCATTTATTGCAATAGCTGAATCAGTTGACGGAACTACTGTTTCGACATTCTTTGAAACGTCATTAGTTGAACTTATTACAAATGCAACTACACCAATAATTATTATACCAATACCACCATGATTTTAGAATTAATCATAGTAAATAACATCCATTTGTAGATTAAAAACTTTTTAGTGGATTATTGTATCTTTATAATAAATCATCCAAAGTTAGAAAAAATAATTTTTTGGTCTTAAAAAATAATTAAAAATTAATAACTACTGGAAATTTCTTTCAGAATATGTTGATCAGAAATAAGGATAAAATAAATGGGCAAATTTCCATCATAATTCCAACATATAATGAATCTCAAAATATTATCAATATTTTAAAATCAATTAAAGAAAATTTACCTAAAAATATTATAGCACAAACAATTGTGGTAGATGATAACTCTCCCGATGGAACTGGGAAACTAGTTGAAGAGTATTTAAAAAATTTAAAAAAAATGACAGGTTATACAATTGAAATTATACACAGAAAAGCAAAAGATGGATTAGGTTCTGCAATTCTTAAAGGAATTCAACAAGCTAAAGGAGATACAATTGTAGTAATGGATAGTGACTTTTCTCATCCACCACAAATAATTCCAAAATTAATTGAATCAATAAAAAAATATCAATTTGATATTGCAGTAGCTTCACGTTACATTAATGGTGGAAAAATTCAAGGTTGGTCATTAAAAAGAAAATTTATGAGTAAATTTGCAACATTGATTGCAAAAAAAGGATTAGGAATAGATACAAAGGATCCAATGTCAGGATTTTTTGCATTTAAGAGAAATATTTTAAAAGAATTAAATATTGATGCAATTGGTTACAAAATTCTTTTAGAAATTTTAGTAAAGACAAAAGGAGTAAATATTAAAGAAGTTCCATATACTTTTCAAGACAGAGAATTAGGTTCTAGTAAATTAGGTATCAAGACTATTGTTGATTTTTACAAATCAGTTTGGAAATTATATCGATACGGTAAGCCATTAGAAAAACAAGAAAAACGTTCATCAGTCAAATTTCTTTCCAAAGCTGCTAGATTCTATACAGTTGGAGCTTCAGGATTTGTTGTAAATTATGTAATTTCATTATTGTTTACAGGTGGAATATCTGAGATGTGGTACTTACATGCAAATGTAATAGGAATTATTGTATCAATTACAACTAATTTTATTTTAAATAAAACATGGACGTTTGGTGATAGGGATTTCAAACTAAAGAAAACTATTTCTCAATATGGAAAGTTTGTAATGTTTAGTTCATTGGGAGCATTAGTACAATTAGGAATGGTGTATTTCTTAGTAGATAATGTAGAAATCGTATATCCATTAGCCTTAATTTTGGCAGTAATGGTTGCAGCATTTGGAAACTTTGTTTTAAACAAAAAATGGACTTTTAAAGAAAAATTAGTAAATTAGTTTAAAGAAATTAAAATAAAAAGAACCGACTTGCGTATTTTCCTAGCTACTCAAAGGTAGAAGTAGAGGATTGTGACGAAAGTCCAGTTGAAGATGGTACAGATGGGAATTTATCACCTATCTGTTGCTCAGCTACTGCAGATGCTTCTTGAAGAATCTTTTCGGTTTCTTCACTTGAAACATCAGACTCCATACTAAACGAGTCTCCTGCAAGTGAATCCATCATAAGTCCATTAAGTGTCTGGGTCATACTGTTCAATTCTGAATCAGCTTCTGGCATGAATCTTCCTAGCGATGACTTCAATCCCTTCATTGTAGACATTGCTGGTCCAATTGCTATCATAGCATCACCAAGATCATGAATAGTTGTCAGTCTTAGCTGGACTTGTTCTAATGACATTCTTGCGTTGCCGAGCATCTTTGTAACTTTACGAATTTCAGCTAATTCGTTAGACAAAACTCTACTTGTGCTAGTATCATGTTGCTGCATTGCAGTCACGACTCTCTGAAAGAGTTGCGCATCTCTTTCGTGCAGTTTACCTAACATAGAATCCATTTTTGAGATTTGGACCTGTAGTTTGTTTACTGCTTGTTGAATCCGTGGTTTTAATGCACCTTGAGGCTTTACTGCATCACGTAGTTTGCCAGTTACACTTTGGGTCTCTTGTCGAGCCCAAGTACTATCGAAGTTTGGCATGATGGAGAATTTAGAAATTTAGTCTTAATCAACGGTGTAAATTTAGATCAGCTTTGGACTAAATTTAGCTAACAAACATTACTCTCAAACTTTAAGAAAAATTATGGCTAAAATCGTAGTTTTTGATTCGGGTCTGGGCTCACTATCAATCATTAAGGCAATACAAAAGATATCAAAGTCAGAGATAATCTATTTTGCAGACCAACAAAATTATCCATATGGAAAAAAATCTCAGGCACAATTATCTAGAATAATTCAAAAATCTATCAAAATATTACAAGAAAAGTTTTCTCCAGATATCATAGTCGTAGCCTCAAATACACCTAGTCTAATGTTGAATGTGACAACAAAGAAAATTTTTGATGTAAAGCCACCATTGCAAGAAGCTAAAAAAAAATCTAAAACAAAACAAATTGGGATTTTAGCAACAAAGAATGCAATTAACAATAAAGGTTTAACACAATATATCAAACAAAATAACTTTCCAAAAAGTTTTAAAGTTTTTAAAATGAATGGATCAGATCTTGTCGAACTAGTAGAATCTGGAAAATTTATTTCAAATAAAAAATATTGTCAGAAAATAATTAAAAAAAATCTCGATCAAAAATTATCTCAAAATAATATTGATACAATCACTCTTTCCAGTACACATTTGCCATTTTTAAAATCATTGTTAAAAAAACAATATCCAAAAATCAATTTTGTTGATCCTGCAAACATTGTTGCAGAAAAAATTTTTCTAAAAATTAAAAATAATCAAAATAAAAAAAATTATTTAAAAATTTATGCATCAGGAAATGTAAAAATATTTCAAGCTAAACTAAATAAAATAGGTATTAAAAATAAGGTTAATTTTTTATCTTCTTAGCTTTTCTATAGCCATGAGTAAATTTTTTATCATATAGTTTTGAGTATTCATATGTTTTAGGATCTATCACATCACTTATTATTACAATGGCAGTTCTTGTGATTTTTTCATCCTTTACTTTTTTTACAATATCACCAAGTGTTCCTTTAGTTATTTTTTGATCTTTCCAACTTGCTCTATATACAACTGCGACAGGAGTAGATTTTTTGTATCCACCTGCAATTGCCTCAGTTACTAAATTAGAAATTAGTTGAACACTAAGATAAAAAATCAACGTAGCTTTATGTTTTGCAAGCTCAGAAATTTTCTCACGTTTTGGAACTTTGGTTCTTGATTCAGCCCTTGTAACAATTATTGTTTGAGTAACACCAGGAAGTGTCAATTGCATTCCAAGTGCAGCGGCTGAGGCTAAAAATGCAGTAACTCCAGGTATGACTATAGACTTGATTCCTTTTTTCTCTAAATTATCAATCTGTTCTTTGATGGCACCGTAAATTGAAGGATCACCATCATGCAATCTAACAACAAGTTTGTCTTTCTTTGCATTTTTGTATAATAAATCAAAAATTTCTTCTCTAACTAATTTAGCAGCATCATGTAGTTTCCCTTTTTTACATAGCTTTAAAATTGGTTTGGGAATCAATGATCCAGAGTATACAATAATATCTGCTTTTTGAATTAGTTTTTTAGCTTTGACAGTGATTAAATCAGGATCACCCGGACCACAGCCAACAAAAAATACGTCAGACACGTTTTACCACCAAGATCGAAAAGTATTTTGTTGTCAAAGATGAATCATTTACTTCACCCAAAGTCATTTTTTTAATAATTTCATTTTCTGTTCCAAGATCTTGTCCAATTGCAAAAATCGAATCATCAGGAAATCCAGATTCTTTAAGAACTTTGATTACTTTATCAAAGTACCTACCATCTTTAAGAAATATCATTGACTCGGAATTTTTTGCAATCTCTTTCACACTTGACAGATCATAGCATGATGGAATGATAGCAACTTTTTCTGCACCTTCAGCAATACTCACACCAACTTTAGATGCAAATGTAAACATGGAAACAATTCCAGGAATTACACTTATGTCCATGTCAGGATAGTTTTCTTTAAGGTCTTTGTGCATATAGATCCAAGTACTATACAAGAAAGGATCACCTACTGTAAGATAAACAACATTCTTTCCAGTCAAAACAGTTTCTGCCATTATCTTGGCATTTTTTTTCCATGTAGCTTCTAAAACATCTTTGTCTTTAGTCATTGGAAAGATTAGTTTTACAATTTCTTGATTTTTTGATTTATCAATTATTGGGGATACTATTGAAAATGCAATACTGGGTCTATTTTCATTGGAAGCAGGACACATTATGATATCGGCATTCTGAATTGCATTTACAGCTTTGACTGTTAATAGATCAACATCTCCCGGACCTACTCCGATTCCAATTAATCCAGGCATGAAAAGTATGATTTTTTCCCTAATTAAAAATCTAGATTAGATTTTAGTGGCAGATATGATAGTCACAGGGTTTCTTGCAAGCATCATGGTTCCCATACTAGTTTTTCTGCTCTTAGATATAGTAACTTGAGTGATATCAACAGACTCAAACTGTAACTTGTCTAATATTTGTAAAACAGAATAAAGAGTTTCAATCAGTATAGTTCCTATAACAATTCTTCCTCCAGATTTTAGTTTTTTCTCAGACATTTCAATTATTTCCTCAGTATCTCCACCTGTACCTCCAATGAAAATAGTATCTGCTTCTTCAAGTTTTTGGATTTTTTCTTTAGCATTACCATGAATTACGGAAATATTTGACAAGCCAAATTTTTGAATATTCTTTTTAGTTAGTTCTATAGCATTTTCATCATAATCTAGTGCCAATACTTTTCCTGATGATTCTATTTGTAATGCAGCTTCAATGGAAATAGATCCACTCCCACATCCAATATCATAAACAATTTGTCCTGGTTTTAATCTGGCCTTACTAATTTGAACAACTCTTACTTCTTCTTTAGTGATTGGAACTTTTTCTGTCCTTTCAAATTCTTCATCAGGAATACCGGGGGTTTTAAATTTCCACATACATTATTACCATTTTTTAAAATCTATACTAAATATTGATTCCACCAGCTACTGTTTCTAAATGGGTTAATGTGTAACTTACAATCCATGAAAACAAGTACAGAAAAACATAGCTGCCAATAGCTTGTGTAACAACCTTTTTTCTATCAGATGAGGGTAATTGCATTTTCATTCCTTTGGCAACAATTATTGTTCCAAAAAATATTACAATCATGAATCCAATTGATGCCCATCTTCGGTCTTCACCTTCGATATCTTCAAAGATGAAAGTAGCAGCGGTTCCTGCTATTATAGCCAAAGCAACACGCATCCAAAATAATTTGTTTAGTTTTCTGTCTTTTTCACTTTTCTCAGCAATACTTACTGGTGGTTCTCCCGATGGAGTATCTGTAATTGGCTCTGATTTTTCTGTTTCAGGGATATCTACAGAAGCATCCTCAACTGACTCTTTTTTGGAATCATTTGGATCTACTGTAGGTTCAGATTTTTTCTTCTTGAATTTTGCCAAAGTAAATTTCTAGCGTGACTCAGGCAAACCATGTTTAATATCTTTGGTCAAAGCTTGAGCATATCAAAGCAAGAGTATAATTTTAGACAGGAATAGGAAAATTATGGCATTAGCAGGAATTGAATTACGATATTTAGTTAATAAAATTTCAGAGCAGGTTCAAGGATACTATATCAGCAATATTTATGGCATTACAAAAGACAGTATTCTCTTCAAACTTCATCATACAGAAAAAAGCGATCTCTTCATGATGATTTCGACTTTTGGTGTTTGGTTAACTGCAGTAAAAATTGGTCAGATGGAACCTAATAGATTACTCAAAAGATTACGAAGTGATCTGCTTAGATTAAAATTAAAAAAAATTGAACAGATCGGTGCAGAAAGAATTGCTTATTTTACTTTTGAAGGATTTGGAAAAGAGTTTGTTTTAGTAGGTGAATTTTTCGGAGATGGAAATATGTTACTTTGTAATAATGAGATGAAAGTTCTTGCATTACAACATTCTATAGATGTAAGACATAGAAAATTAAGTGTAGGTTTGAAATATGTTCAACCTCCAAGTAGTGGATTAGATATTTTTAATTTGAAAGAGTTAGACTTTGATGAACTCAAAACAACAGATTTAATTGCAGCAAAATGGTTCGGGAGAACTTTGGGTTTGCCCAAAAAATATGTGGAAGCTGTTTTTGAAATTTCAAAAATTGACGGAAAAAAAATTGGAAATTCATTAACAGAAGAAGAAATAAAGAAAATTTTTGATGCTATAAAGAAAATTGTTTCAGATGTTATATCAGGAAATCATGATGCTATAATAGTAAGAAATGAAAAAACCGAAGTTCTTCCTGTCAAGTTAGGAAAATTAGATGGTGAAGTTATTCCAACAAATAGTTTCATCGAAGGATTAGATACTGTCTTTACTGAAAATATAGTTAAAAGAGGAAAATCCATTCAATCAAGCAGTTCAGATAAAAAGATTAAAGGATTACAAACGCAAATTTCTGAACAAGAGAAAGCAATTGAGACGGTTAAAGAAAGATCAAAAAACATTACAGCAGTTGCAAATTCTCTTTTTGAAATGGTATCAAGAGGAATTATTTCTATTGAAGATGATTCTGCTCAAGAAATCTTGGCAGCTCATAATGCAAAATTAATCAGTGAAAAAGGAATATCATTAATTGTTGTCCAAGATGAAAAAATAAAGATAAACACTCAATCTCCCCTTCAATCAATTGCATCAGTGTTATTCAATGAAGCAAAAAAACAATCAGGTGCAATATCTTCTATTCAAGCAATCAAAGAGAAAACTGCAAAGAAGTTAGAAAAATTCCAGAGTAAAACAGAATCTGAAAAGGATCTTATCGTAGTATCAGAAATTAGAAAAAAGAATTGGTATGAAAGATATAGATGGTTCTTTACGACTGACGGATATCTTACAATTGGTGGCAGAGATGCTGCATCAAATTCGGCCGTAATTAGAAAACATTTAGATAAAAAGGACAAAGTATTTCACGGCGATATTTTTGGTTCACCATTTTTTATTTTAAAAGATGCTGAAAATGCACCTGATACAAGTATGAATGAAATTGCACATGCCACAGTTTGTTTTAGTCGTGCATGGAGAGAAGGAATGTATGGTGTAAGTGCTTATTGGGTTCATCCAGATCAAGTAAAAAAATCAGCACCAAGTGGAGAATTTCTTCCAAAAGGTTCCTTTACCATAGAAGGACAAAGAAATTTCATCAAATCAGAAACACTTCGACTAGCTGTAGGAATCATACCTATAGATGATGATTATGTGTTAACTTGTGGCCCTCCAGAGCCAATCAAAAAAAATTCTCTCTGTTATGCAATTATTGAACCACATGGATTGGAAATGGTAGAATGTGCCAAAAAAGTTAGAATAGAGTTTTCAAAACTATTTGAGGATATTACAAGAAAAATTAACATAGATGAATTTGTTCGTGCTTTGCCTGCTGGGAAAAGCCAGATAATTAAAGTAAGTCTAGGGGATTCACAAAAAGAAAATCTCATTGATAATGAATTTGATTAGAATCAGTATCAAATGAAATTTTCATTTCATTTTTAATTGAAGAAAATTCTTCATCACTTATCGTAATTAGTGGAATGTTTGCTAATGCGCATCCTGTAGCTACAGTAAGATCCACTTTTTACAAATCATTGCAAGCGGAGCTGATTCATTTGACTTTATTGAATAAATTGTATATGCACCAACACTACTGCCTACACCAGATGGAAAAACAAGAACAGTATCTTTGATTGATTTTTTATACAAATCATGATTTTCATCACTAATTATTCCTGTTTTTTTATCAACTGTACCTAGGAAATTAATTGGATTGTCAGATTTTAATACAACTCCCTCCACTTTGCCTGAAACTAGAATTTTTTTCATCTTGTCTCATCTTCTATGATTTGCGATAGTGGTTTTAGATTAACACCTACACCGTTGGAATTTTTGAGATAAAATGCACCCTTGATACTGTTAGTTGTAACCGCATCAACATTATCCTTGCTTATCAATGGAGACAAACATGTACAACAATCAGATAAAATTTCACATCCAGCACGTTCAAGCTCTGCAGTATATCCAATTTTTGTTGATTGTTCTTTTACAGTTCTAGGCATAAACACCATACATCTTTTCTGAAATGAACGACCTTTGAGTTTGCCTGCAAGTTGAGAAATTTCATCTAGTCCCAATTGAGGGCTGCCAAGTGTGATGATATCACCTTTTTCTGTAGTGTTTAGTTCATCGTGAACATTTTGCATCTCTTTTTCATCAAAATCAATTTTTTCACAGTCGGAATCCCCTTCTCCAAAAAGAAATTTGGCACAAGTTCCGGATGTTCCCATTCCTCCACACATAGCTTTGGTTTGTCTTTTGTCCATCGCATCAAGACCTGAAATATTTACAGATGTATCACCAATTTTTCCTGCAAAAAATCCAAGCATTCCGTATGTTAATTCATTTGGATTTTTTACTTTCATTCGAATTGTGATGTTTGGGGAATCTTCTTTTCTTAATGAAGAGTTTGGACTTTTTCCAACAAGTGCACTAGCCAGTGCACTAAATGCACTTTCTTTGTTTGTTTTTAGATTATCAAATGAGTTGGCATGAATTGCAGCATTACTTTCTGCAAATGCAACCTGAGTTCCGTCTTTTGGGATATCAAATATTTCATAAGGAATACATGAGAAAGATGGGATGACTCCCATTGTTTCATATGAATTTCTAATTGATAATTGCTTTGAGATAAAATTCTCATCCAAGTCATAATTTTTTACATTATCAATATCAAATCCCATAGGATTCAAAGTTGTTTTTACTTTAACTCGCGCATCTTTACTAATACTAGATAGAAGTTCTTCACCTGCATCACCAATTGTGTTGTAATTTACACCTGAAAGATGAGCCCATTCAATAGGAACAAGTTTTTCAGCATCTGTTGCCTCACCAGTTGCAACAAGAATTCTGTATGCCATCTGTATAATTTCTCCTTGTTCGCCTTTTAATGCAGATTCTTCTTCTTTTGTTAAGTTCAATTAATTTTCTATAAATTTTATAATATAATACTTAATTGTTTAATTACAAATTATGGAAGACATTTTCCAGGCTGTTGCTTTTGTAATTCATTCCATTCATCTAATGTATCAATTTCACCATTCATATTGGTATCACCACCATTTATTGAAACTACATCCTCCAATACGGTGATAAACCGTGCTGGAAATCCTAATTCTTCTGAAGTTATAGATCCATCATTGTCTGTATCACAAGTATTTGGAGGTATGCCATCATCACCGACATTTTTACAATGTGGATTTTTTTCGATTCCTTTAGCTTTTTCGCTTGCATTATCACAACCTTTAGACTTGCCTGGTTTGTCTGTATGTTCTGCATAAACAGATGAATTCATACTTCCTAAAAGAAGTCCAGAGATCATAATTGTAGAAATTATTACAAATAGTAATTTCTTCATATCATATTATGGCTATTTCCGTTAATAAAACGATCTTTCTGTCTGTGCCGAGTATGACAGACAATATTTCCAAATTTGGAAATAATTGATTTCAATATGGCTACATGTCAAGGTGTAATAGTAATACTGGGCATAAAACATCAAAGATTATGCAGAAAATATTAGATGGTATGACTAGTACCATGAATGCTGTAAAGCCACCAAGAATTACAGCACTCAAAGATCTTCATGATGCTGAAACTGGAGCATTCAGCATTTTGATTGGAACAATCTTATCAGCTAGAACCAAAGATGAGGCAACAACAAAGGCAGTCAAAATTTTATTTTCAAAATACAAAAATCCCAAAGAGTTAGCCAATGCAAAAATCAAAGACGTGGAAAAAATAATAAAGTCAATTGGATTTTACCATGTAAAATCTAAAAGAATCATCAAAGTTGCAAAAATTATTCATACAAAATACAAAGACAAAGTTCCTGAAGAATTAGACACTTTGGTACAATTGCCAGGGGTTGGAAGAAAAACTGCCAACTGCGTTCTAGTATATGCATTTGAAAAGCCAGCAATACCAGTTGACATTCATGTTCATAGAATTTCAAACAGACTAGGACTAGTTGATACACAAAATCCAGAAGAGACAGAGCAGGAATTGATGAAAAAAATTAAAAAGAAATACTGGATTGATATTAACGATACTTTTGTCATGTATGGTCAAAATATCTGTAAACCTATTTCACCAATGTGTAATGTATGTAGAATCAAAAAGAGTTGCAAATTTTACAAATCTAAGAGCGCTTCTTAGTCAGAAATAAAATTCCCGTAACCAGTCCGACACCGGCTGCCATGTAAAACGGCATCAGTGCAAATTTGTTCTTTCCAGGATCCCCTGACAGAAACTCTACTGTCATGCTTCCAGAGTTTACTGATGGCTCATCAGTTGAGCCCTCCAATCCGTGAACCGAATACGAGTCAACTGCAAATTTTCCTATATCCAGATTCGTTACCACAATTCTTGCACCGTTATTTACAGTCAGTCCCGCTCTGTCTGTATATGAGACGATGGATTTTGCTTCAGGATACCAGCCCCTGTCCAGATTCCTATGAACCACAACGTATCCCTCTTTTGGAGTCTGGACTGCCACCCAAAACTTGTTCTCAGGGCCTGATCCCATTCCCACTTCAATGAATTCGTTTTTTGTCTCCTGATCATACAGTCTCAGAACTGCATTTCCGTCAGGATTTGCATATGACAAATTGTTATCAATGGTTACCTGCCAGCTAACCGCATGGACATCATCCAAAGTTGTGATTGACGCTTCCCTCAGCACGGTGTTGAACTCATCTGAGGGGATTTCCAGAGTCTCGATGATTAGTGACGGGTTGTTTGATTCCTGAGCAAACGCTGGAGATGTAAGTCCTGCAAGTATAATTCCTGCAAGTAAGATTCCTGCAAAGATATACTTCACAAGCTGGAGTGAATATGATTGAATAAAAATCTAATCAACAAATGGCTTTGGATGATCCAACATTACTTTTGCTACTTCTGGCCTTAGAATAAACTCTGATGG
>JAJRWR010000005.1 GCA_024276695.1 archaeon | reverse complement strand
CCAGTTGTAGGACCTACAATTCGTGATGCGGCGCTGGGTAGTGGTTTTTCGGACTTTGTGTTAAGATTCTACGCACAACACGTATTCTTGTTACCAATTGTAATGTTAGGATTAATGGCAGTACACTTCCCAAGATTCTTGGTGTTTGATGTGCCAATGGTAATGGCAATTGGCGGTGCTATTTTGATTACTGGCGGCGTATTCCCGATTGATATGGGATTCAAGTTTGAACCCACTGTGCCGCCTGGTGTCACAGTCCCTGAATGGTATCTTACAGGAATCTATGCATTCATGAGGACGCAATATGACAAATTTGTTACAGGCTTGCTGTGGCCGTTGCTGTTCATTATATCGTTTGTCTTAATTCCGTTTATTGACAGATACAAAAAATTCTCATGGAGGGATAGACCAATAATCACTGCATTTGGTATTACCAGTCTTGCTCAAATCATGGTTACGACATACTGGGGGTTCTATATCTCACCCGACACAAAACTTCCATTAGTAGAACGTTTGGTAATTGATCCAATATTCTTCTATTCGACAATGATATTGTTGGTGCCCCTAGGATTTGGATTTACTTACATGATGATAAAACTTGCAAATGAAGCTGAGAGAAAATCAAAACTTGCAAAGAGTAACGGTCCGCAGAAAGTAGCTACAATTAATCTGTCTGAAAAATGGATTAATTGGTTACTGGTTGCACTCTTGGCATTCCAAGTATTCTTAAACATTGCAGCATATAACGCGGCTTTGACAGGAATGAAGAATATCTCATTGTTCTTTGTTGGAATTATACTGCTAGTGTTTGCTGCATTTTTCCATGTGTATAGATATGCAATGAGCCAGCAAAAGAATGCGCCCCCACCTGCACCAGTACCCATAGTTGAGGAGAAACCAAAGCTAGCAGAACCTGAGGTATCTATGGAATCAAACAAACTTCCAGACAGTGAAACAACATCTGACACAAATCCTGCTCCAAAAGGATTGACCCCTGAGGTACCTGCGCCAAAAACCCAAGCAGATTTAGGAGTTGATGCAAACAACCATTCAAATGTTGGTTCTAATGATTTTGATGGAGTGAAAAAATTATGAGCACACCTACGTCAAGTCATGCATATGGAATTGGCGTGATTGCATTAATTATCGGCATGTCTGCATCTGTCGTCTTTTACACATCCTTTTATCTTCCTGAATCATTGGCAAAACCATCCGTTTCTGAAGAAATCTTAGAGCCCGAAGATACTTTTCTTATTGAAATTGTTCCTGGGGCTGTAATAGAAGGAAATGAAAATTATGTTCCAAATAAAGCTGTAGTGGCGCTAACTGTTAACAACAAAGTAATTTGGAAGAACAATGATGATACTGCGCATACAGTAACCCCTGATCATAGACAAACTGATAGTTACAGTGGTGACTTTGGCTCATCTGGAGTTTTAAAGCCTGGTGAGAGTTATGAATTCCTTTTTACTGAACCTCAAGATGTTCCATACCACTGTACTCCACATCCATGGATGACTGGTACAATTTCAGTAGAATTAAGTAGATTTTAGTTAGAATATTTTGCAAAAATAATCTCACTTTCAATTTCTTTGTGTTGTTCTATAATTGAAACCCTAAATTTTATTTCATGTTCTTGTTTTGGTTCAAAATCAATTAATGCTGTAAATTCTGCTTTATGTTCTGTCATGACATCTTTGTTGATGAATAATCTTGAAACATTCTGAGAAATTTTTTTTCCATTATATGATTTGTAAATAATATGTTCATTTGAATCCAAAATTTGTGTATTTATCACAACACCGTCGTATCTTCCTGGATATGAGACTGATATTGTTCCTTTAATTTCTGAATTTGGATGAATATCTGTAGAATTTAGTTTGAATTCTAAATCTTTCATAAATTTTTACTCTCAAATCAGAATAATAATTTTGTTAAGCGGCCTAAACGGTCTTCATAAATGGTTCAAGTCTGATGTGATTCTAACCAAACCTTGATGTATTAGTTACCTCTACATTTTCTTCAAAAATGATGATTTCATAAATATGTAGGGGTAACTAATACTATGAGAATAAAGAAAAAACTGCTCAAGAGCAAAACCTGCTACTATCTTGAACACAGTATACGAGATGGAAAGAAAGTCAAGAAGAAGGAAAAGTATCTTGGGCAAAAGATTCCTGTAGATATTGATAAAATCAAAAAAAACTTTGTTGATGAATTATACAAAAAAAATGGTATATGGATATAGATAAAATCAAGAAAAATTTTTCTAAAGAACAAAGTGGCATGTCAAAATCTATCAAAGAAAAAGAATTACAAAATTTTGTCACAAGATTCACATATGATACTCAAAGAATCGAAGGTTCTACTCTAACTAGAAGAGAAACTTTTGATCTTCTGGAAAAAGGCATTGCACCAAAAAGCAAACCAATGATGGATGTGCAAGAAGCAGAAGCACACAGAGACTTGTTTTATGTGGTATTAAAATTCAAAAAAAAAAAAAAAAAAAAATTAACTATGAATGTAGTACTTGACTGGCACTGGAATCTTTTCAATAAAACAAAACCAGACATGGCTGGAAATTTAAGAAAATATCAAGTAAGAATTGGTGGAAGTAAATTCATACCCTCAAGTTCAACTGGATGAAGTTTATTTTCGTTCTTTGCATACCACTGAAAAACTCAGTCATCATCGGATATATCTCAATAGGGGAAACTGCCTTGGTTCACCTAAAACTTGTAACAATACATCCATTTGGTGACGGAAACGATAGGATAACAAGACTTGTCATGAACTTTGTACTGAATAGAAAAAAATATCCTATGTATGATATTCCATATGAAGAACGAAATAGTTACTATGATGCACTAGAAAGGTCACAAGTTAAGAAGGATGAGAAGGTTTTTCTTCAGTGGCTTGTAAAGCGATACATAAAAGAATACAAACAATATCTCAAATAGAACTGCCTAGTCATAGGATTCAAACCAAATTTTAAGAAAGAATTTGAAAAAATAACATCTTTAGATTATTTTTTTAGATGACATGCTTAACTTATTATGTTTTTAGAAAAAGCGACCTTTTTTATAATCTGTAGTGAGATTACGCAAGCCTAAAATTCAATTTAGGTCTCGATAACCCGACAAAACTTAACCCATAATTAATATTAAATTTTTCTACTTGCATCTAAAATTGATGATCATCTCGTAAAATGTACACAAAAAATTGATATACGTTGAATATTAATATAAAATAAAGGCGTATATTATAAAATGACTCATTATCAAATCTGTGATGAGATACTAAATATTGATAAAAAAATATGATATGTGGGAATTTATGATCATGGTAAGTTTTATGAATCATGAAAATAATGGTTCTAAAAATTTTTTAAGTGATAGTGAACAAAAAAATCTCTTCAGGACACATTAATTAGATGGGTAAGTCGTAAAAAGCTGGCACCACAAATTGGTTTACCACAACATTATTTTCATGATTCATAAAGAAATAACAGACAAGCAATGGAAATCAACTGAAAAATATCTACCAAAACATGCAAGAGCTGGAAGGTCAAGATGTGATGACAGGACAATAATTAATGGAATTTTGTTTGTTCTGGTATCCGGATCCAGATGGGAAGAATTACCAGAAAAGTACGGTTCCAAATCAACTGCACATCTTAGACTACAAGACTGACAATAAAAAGGAGTTTGGAAAAAGATTCTTTCTGAAATAATAAAATCAACACATAAATCAAACAAGATTAGTCTGCGATACATATCAGTTGATTCTTCATCTATTCACAATAAAAAAGAGGTAACATAACAGGACATGATGGATTCAAGAGGATTACTGGTACAAAGATACGTGTTGAAGTAGAGCAAACAGGATTGCCAATCTCAATTGTAATGAGTCCAGTCAATGAACCCGACAGTACAAAACTAATTGATGTGATGGAAAATATTTCTTAATTGTTTTTTAAATCATCAAAAAAAGTTTAATCATACATCTCTGTCAACATATACAAGTAACTAGGAAGTAAAATAAAAACATTTTTGTAAATATTCATCTAATTATTAAGATATTCCGGAATGAATTTTATAATTTCTAATTTAGTACTATGTCTAAACTAATCACATTTGAATTTAATCTGAGAATCAATTAATAATAAAAAATATCATTTCAAATAATTAAGATTAAATAACACATACAGATTTAACGCACAATAATTGTGAGTAGGATTTCTTCAGTGTCATTTTGAGAGTTTGTTATCCATTCTATATTTTTTTCAACTAAACCAAATGTTTCAACAAGTTCACCATCATCAAAAATTTCTACGGTATTTAAACTAGCATGAATTACTACATCACATGGATGATGATAAACACGGAAAGGTTCAGGGTTTTTAAGAACAATCTTCATAAAATCTAATTTATTGTAATGGGTTTAAGTTTTTATTAGATCGGTCATCTACGATGAAATTATCTTGTTTTCAAGTAATCAAATTATTTAACCGTAACTGATTTTGCTAAATTACGAGGATAATCAGGATCGTTACCTCTCTCGATGGAAAGATGATATGCAATTAATTGGAATGGAACTATTTCAATTAAAGGATAAAATATTTTTGGAACATCAGGCAGAGGGATCCAATAATCATAAATTTGATCGTATTCATTGGATATACCAATAATTTTAGCACCACGTGATTTAATTTCACTTGCATTTGAGATATTATCTGCATATATTGAAGAATCGTCTTTGGGGTTAATCATAATAACATATGTAGAGTTATCTATTAATGCAAGAGGTCCATGTTTAAGTTCCCCTGCAGCTATTCCTTCTGCGTGAATATATGTTAGTTCTTTAATCTTTAATGCACCTTCTTTTGCAATAGGATAATGAGCTCCGCGACCCAAAATATACAAATGGTCTACATCTTTAAGTTTATTACAAATATCAATGACTGGTTTTTGGTCATTTAAGATTTTTGAGATGGCATCAACTACTAAATTTAGTTGAGATGTAGTTTTTTGAGTAGGATTAAATTTTTCTAGCAAACGATATAAGATGGTTATTTGCGAAGTGAAACTCTTAGTAGCTGCTACGCCTACTTCATACCCACAATTCAAGCCAATAAAAGAGTCAGAAGATTTAACCAATGATGAAGTAGTCGTGTTAACAATAGATAAAATTCGAGAGTTTCTCTCTTTTGCAAATGCTACTGCATTTAAGACATCTGCGCTCTCTCCACTTTGAGATATAGCGATTAACGTAGAGTGCTCATCAAAACAATTCTCAAAAAAATTCATTTCACTAGACAAGATTGGCTCTATATTCATACCCGCAATTTTTGGAAACAAATATTTTGCAACTAGTGCAGAATTATAACTTGTACCACTACCTGTAATATAAATTCGTTTAGAGTTTTTTAAAATGTTAAAGAAGGTATTGAATTCGTTTAATGAATGAATTCCTGATTGTAAAATGGTAGAGGTTTGTTCATGTATTTCTTTAATTGTGAAATGATCATAGTGTCCCTTATCCCATGTCTCAAATGTTTTGGTTAGTTTTGTCGAGGTTAAATTAATGGGATTACCTTTAAAATCATAGATAGAATATCCGTTAGAATTTACAATTACAAATTGCTCATCATCAAGATAAATTACATCATTAACATTTTTTGAAAATCCCAGGATGTCGCTTGAAAGGACATATCCATCAGGTCCCAAACCAAGAATTAAGGGTTCGTGATTTTTTACACCTATTAGAGATTTATTTTTTAGCATAGCAATAAAAGAATATTGTCCAGTTAATTTTGAAACTGTTTTGATTACTGCAGATTTAATTTCATTTTTTTTATTAAGTATAGATAATAATAAATTTGGGATAACTTCGGTATCTGTTTCAGACTTGAAGATAATCCCATGAGATTTTAAATCATTTTTTAAATCCAAATGATTTTCAATAATGCCATTATGTACAACTGCAATTTTATCTTCTGCAGAAAGATGAGGATGTGCATTTAACTCAGTAACACCTCCATGTGTAGCCCATCTAGTATGTCCAATACCGATTTCACCATTCAGATCATTTAGAGATAATTTTTGATTTACAACAGAAACGCGACCGACACCTTTTTTTAGTAATATTTGATTGTCATTCAAGGTAGCTATTCCCACACTATCATATCCACGATACTCCATTTTCCTCATAGATTCAATAAGTGTGATAGATGCATCAAGATTAGAGTCACTATGAAGACAGCCAATTATAGAACACATACAATATCACTCCCAAAACAATTCAAAGGATTTTAAGAAAATAGGCAAATTTCAGAATTAGAATGATGTAAAATGATTGATGTGAATGTTAAAAAATTAGTCAATACTAGTATGTACTATGGTAGACTATAAAGTTTATTGTAAAATTACCTACTAAAAACAGGTTCTGTTACCTCTTGGGTTGGAAAAATAGGTGTTACTTGTCGGTTGATGACGTATAATTATGTCAAATAGTACAATGTCTCTTACTTGTTTTTTGTTTGATTTTTGCTTATTTTTTGTAATTTTTGCTATATTTTGTTACTTTTTGGTCATTCTCGATCAATAAATTCTCACAAAGGATTAAATACAAAGTTGGTGATTTTTCAACATGAATCAGAACAATTCTCAACGTTCAGTGAAACTTGTGTTTACTCCAGAACAAATTGACGAACAAAAACTATTCATGAATCAATTAGAAAACAATACTGCTGATATTGTTTTTGAAGGATCTCTACTTGAGGCAAAATCTTATCTAACTGGAATAGACAACCTTGTGGACTCTAGCATACACTAAAAAATTCCTTCTCCAATTTATGAAATTAGAGAAGGATGCACGCAATTTTGCATCTGAATGGATTAATTTTATTCTAAACAATGCAGATATCACAGATGAGTTTGAATATGACATAGTAGATGAATATGACGAAACCACTGAAACTATGGAGATGCCAGTAAACTATGTTATCAAGAAAGATGAGAAAAAAGTTTACATCATTTCTGTTAATACTCATGGTTTGGAACAACACAGAAACCACCGACAGTTCTAATTGTTCCTACTTGCATTCTGAATCAACGTCAACCACTTGTTATTTCCCTTGATGTCAATCCCTACCTTGTCAGCTGGAGTCTTTCCATCTAATGCCATGTGTGGTCTTACATAGTTATGATACAGTTGATAACCATCAATTATTACACTATCATCTTTTTTGATTCCACGAACTATTTTTTCACGATCCCTGAACTCTCCATTGAGTCGTTCCATCTGGTTATTGTTCATATCCCCTTGCAAGTGTACATTACGAATATGAATAGTTCGATTCTTTCTTTGTACAGTCCAGAACTCCTTACGGTAAGCTTCTGAGTAACTATGCAATCCATCAGTGATTATTACTTTGGGTTTGGTTCCAGTAACCTCTTTTCCAGCTCAAAACAAACTACTGGCATCATGTCCTTCTTTACGATTGGCAACTTCCTGAGCAATCCAAAATCTGGTCTCTGAATCCATGAGTGAAAATACATATCTCAATTCGCCTCTTACCTTGATGTATACCTCATCAGCTCTCCATGCATCACCAACATGTGGCGTTATCTTATCCAAATGTGCCTTCATGAGTTTTGTATATTTCACAATCCAAAGATAGATAGTCTTGTGTGATACATTGACACCTTGCAATTTTAGGAACTTTTGGACATTCCTCAATGACTCTCCTGTGAAATACAACTGTAATGCGTTTGTGATTGCTTCAGGACTTGACTTCATCTTTGAGAATCCTAGGTTAATGGAAAATGTTCTATGACAGTCATTACAAATGAATCTTTGAATATTTCCGCTTTTGTTGTGTCTAATCCCAAACTTCTTGATATTGGAACTATGACAGAATTGACAATCATTAACGGTGACAGGAGAAATCGTAACCTTGTTTTCCTCTCTAACTTGATCTCTAAGACTAATGCTAAACTCTACAGCGTGAATGTGTTTACAACATACGTGTCTGAATTTGTGGTCTGGACAAGAACAAACCCAGTTATCAGTCACAAGAATAACGTCATAATCTCTTTTGGTAGTTTGGGAATGAACGTGATAGTGATTGTCAGAAAGTCTGATCAAGTCAGATTTCAAAGCGATTGCTTTGCCTTTTTCTTGTCTATGATTTATTTTCATCTACCTACTAGTAGGTCTATTAGTTTATTTAAACATGTCGGCTATGTATAGAATATTCATAGGTAGATAGTTTTATTAGTATGATGCTGTTAGATTTTGTAATGAGTTTACAAAGTACACTAAGTACAGCTAGAACAGGTACAACTTCTTTACGTGCAACAATTCCAGAAGGGATAGTAGCTTTTCTTGATGTCCATGAAGGGGATAAACTTGATTGGAAAATGGAGGTTACAAAAGATGGTGAACGAATGGTAATTGTAAAGAAATTTGACAACTACGAAAAGGCTTCAAAAATTGCTAACAAATACAAAACTAAAAAAAAGAAATGACTGTAATACATTTTTCAGGTGCAATAGATTTGAATGAATTTATCGAAAAAATAGAATGCTCTGTAATCAAAATAAATCCTGAAGCTACTCACATATTTCCTGAATATAGAAAATATGATAATGTGTTTCAGGCAAAGAATTTAACTGGCATGTTGGATGAAGCTATAGACGGTTATGAATATGATCAGATTTCTCCACAACTTTCTATCGTAGGTGGAAAGAATGCATGGGCAAATGACTTAAGTTCGTTAGTCAGAACTGCAAAATTACATGGGGTCATAGAAGAAGCGGAAGGTTTAGCTGATAAATATATCAAGATAAAGAATAAACATATCAAGATTGAAAATGAATTAACAGAACTTTCTGACAAATTTGCTCAATTAAAAGAAGAAAATGAAAAGTTAACCAAGCGTAACGAAGATCTAGAGATTGAGAATAGCAAGATAAAATTGCAGATTGAAAACAAATGACTAACTTAGTAACATGCCCTAGATGTGGTTTAGATTTGATAGCTGAAGAATACAACGATCATAATTGCAGTCAAAAAATTAAAGATGTGATAAAGATGGGCATACAGTTTTGGTATGACGGTGGAAAGGATGATAATGATGATAACGTTCTAATCGTTAAAGGCGTAGATGGCATATTATACAGATTAGTTCAATGTGATCATCAAATACCTCATAATTTGTCATATCAACCGACAGGCAACATAAATAAAACAACCGACAAGGGAACAGCACCTAAAAACATACTATTTAAAACAAATCATGTGAACAACAAAGCATGGCAAGAGAAGGGGTAAAACAAATCAATATAACCATGGCAAAAAAAACCCACGACATAATAAGAAAAGCGTGGGAGGTAGAAAAGACAGACAAAAAGCTATCATCTTGGGTATTAGAAATTCTTTTGTTATACACAGAAAAGGAGAAATGGTTGAAAAAATATGCACCACATTTGGTTTATGTAGGAATAGATAAAAATGGAATATTATTACGTGATCGACATCTCAAAGATTCAATAGTTGAGGTAAAATTATTGGATAACAGATTATGGTGTCAAGTATGCAAAGAGAAAAACTGTATGCACATATTTTATTCAATTGGGTTATCACACATTGCAAAAGTAGTAGATCCTGAAAGAGACATACACAAATAATTTAGAAATAAAACTAGAATAATTTTACCGTTTATGATAGTCTTTAGAAGAATGGTTACAAAGAAGATTGTATCTAGTACATTAAGAAGAATCTGTCTGAAGAAAAATCATTAAAAATGCATGAAAAGATTATTAAAAAATTTATTAACTTTATCGTTATCCATATTTGATTCATAGTGATCATACTTCTAAAAATAAACTTGTAATAAATTCTAAATTTTTATTAATTATAGGTTTACCAAAAATTTTATAGGTATTCTCTGTGTTTATGTATGCCTTATCACAAAATGTGTACCCACATTAAATTGAGTTATCATAATATCTATGCCTTAAATTATTACTTAATATCTCATATCATTATTTTTTGTAAATATTTTCAAGATCCTCAACGTTATCCATTAGTCTAATTTTACAATCGAATTATTTATTGCGATCTGTGATAATAGATATTTGTTAAATTAGAATCAACTAAAGAAATTATAGATTATTACAAATATTTGTCGCTATTCTGTACATATATTATGCATTTGATGTCAAGTAAACCTTAGGCAAACATAAGTGGAACCAATGAGAGCATTTGTGGTAAATTCAAGAAAAATATCAATAGAATTAATTGAAATCAATGAAGTTTTGACGTGGTTAATTAGTATTATACAGAATACTACAAACAGATTGCAGATACATGGAGTGATGCTCAAAAAAAAAGGTTAACCTGAAAGCTCCTGAAATTTCTCAAGACATAGAACAGACAAAGGCATTCAAAAGAAATGGATATGATGAGGTTATTTACCATCAAAGAAATAAAGTAGAGACAATATTTTCTGTAATCAAAAAATGTTTGAAGAACATATGATAAAATAAGAAAACGTGATTTATAAATTGAAATTTGTTTGTGTGACAAAATAATTACAATGTAATAATGTAAAAAATAATTTTGAATCATTAGATGATATAGATGATTGTAGGGATTGGGAAACAAAACATATGGTAAATTAAGGATATCATTTTGTTGTTTATTTTTTAAATATAACATTTTTTAAATATATATCAGCTCACCTCTTATTCCTAATCAGATATGTTCTCTTAACAATACAATGAAAAATAACTTTATTCAAGTTAAAGAATTTAACCAAGTGGACAATAGACAAGGCGTGAAGGTACTCACGCTAGATGATTTTGACCTAAAAGGTAAGACTGTTTTTTTGAGAGTGGACATGAATTGTCCAATTGACCCTGAAACACTTGAGATTTCAGGTACT
>JAJRWR010000036.1 GCA_024276695.1 archaeon | reverse complement strand
GATCCAAAAAATACCTGGATTGACAAAGATTCCTATGATATGTCTGCAAAGAAACTAGCTCAAATGTTTGTCGAAAACTTTAAGAAATTTGAAAATGTCACACCCGAAATAATCGAAGCTGGTCCTAAATATGCAATATAGATTATTTTCTTTTAATCAATCCAAATACTGCAATTCCAATTAAAATTATACTGATTATAGCAATTTGTTTTTCTGGAATATCTATTATGTCGATTCTATTTTGATTTTCATCTAGTGAATTGACTTCAATTATATTAAATGCATTTGATGTATTGCCATTGACTCTAATTTTTGCATCTATCCAATATTTTGAATTTTCATAGATTTCAATAAATGCTTCTTTGTTTGGTGTTGTAGTTGTTGTGTAGATATCTCCATTCTCACTGTTAATTACTGAAATTTTTGCAAAACTCCATTCTTCTGGATGGTAAATATCAAAGTAAAGTCTTTGATTTTGTTGATTTATCGAAATTGAACCTGGTGTGTAGTGTAGTAGAAATGGAATTGTATATTGCATGCCTTCATGATTTACAAATAACTTTCCTTCATGATCTCCGAATCTTTCTTCATTCATATTCATTTTGACAAACAATGTGTTTTCTTCTCGAGTATATGTAAACTTGATAAATTCTGGACCTTCAAATTTTATATCCAAATCATCCAAAGTTCCATCAAGCAATTTTAGCTCAAATTGTTGCTCTACTACTAATTCATCTGAGGATACATTTACCACAAAATTTGGTGGCATGATAATTAATTTTGCAGCAAAAGCATTTTCAATATCTAATCTCCCAGCACCTGCTTCGTGGATGGAAAATTCTTGGCCATAAGCGTCTGAAACAGGAGCTACTGTGGTCAATAACAGAGATTTGATTTCATGGTGGTGAAGGTCGGGGTTTTTTTGAAGCAATAGAGCTGCTGCTCCACTCACATGAGGAGCAGCATAGCTTGTTCCACTGGTAAAGTTGTATCCTGCATTGTTTTGTGTGGTGTTGATGTATGCTCCAGGTGCTACAATTTCTGGTTTAATGTAGAATGGTGATACTGGTCCTCTAGAACTAAAATGTGCCACAAAATCTGGATTATAAAATAATTGCAAAACTCCTTGTTTTTCTTCTGTTATTGATTCTATAATCTCAAGTCCTTCATCTCTATCTATTGATACCACTGGAATTTGTGGCGTGTATCCTGATTCCATAAATTCATGAATTAATTCTCCCAAAAAAATTCCTGGACTATTATTGTATACAATTACTGCTTTAGCTCCTGCATTAGCAGCATTTTTTTCTTTAATTGAAAAATACAACAATTCTCCTTCAACATTACTTCCTCGTTCAACAATTACTATTGCATCCTTTACATCTAATCCTTGAAAATCTTCAATTTTTCCATAACCTGCAAAAATTATTTTCTCCCTTATTGGTTCCTCTAATTTTGTAGATCCAACCATTGGAATTACTGTATATGGTTTCTTATCTATCTCTAATGTTGCAACTAAACTTGAAGTCAGATTGTTATATGTTGCACCAACTGTTACTGATCCAAAATTTCTTCCAGGACTTCCAATTGTTTTTAACTCTGGTCCGTCATTACCAGCTGCAGTTACTACAAAAATTTCTTTTTCTAATGCTTGATTTATTCCGCGTTCAATCTTTGCATTTGTTTTGTTTATTCCTAAACTGATATTGATAATGTCTGCATCATCCTCAATTGCTTTTTGAATTGCTCTTATGATAAGATCTGATGCTACTCCTTCTCCATTTTCTGAAACCTTGTAAGCTAAAATCTTTGCCTTTGGGGCCACTCCTGACTTTTCTCCGTCTGCTGCAATTACTCCTGCAACCTGAGTACCATGACCATTTGTATCAAGTGGGGGATCGTCCTCTTTGATGAAATTGTAACCTCCAATTACTTTTCCATCTGGTCCCCATCCAAACAAATCTGGATGGTTGAAATCTACTCCAGTATCAATTACTGCAATCTTTATTCCTTCACCGTCAATGCCTTGGATTCTTGGAATATCTGCTCCAACATATGGTATACTCCTATCTAAATACAATTTAGCTTCATTTTGTGTTTCTAACTGTCCTAAAATCAAAATTCCTGAAAATATCAGCATTGAAGAAAGAATTAGTAATGATTTCACAAATTTTCTAACCATTTTAACAAGTAAAAATGAATTGCTTAGTAAACCAATAAATGGAATAAATCTTCAAATGCCTTTATGGGAAAATACACACTTCCTGAAATGCCATATGCTTATGATGCATTGGAACCTCATATTGACGCAAAAACAATGGAGATTCATCACACAAAACATCATCAAACATACACTGACAAACTAAATGCAGCTCTTGAAACTTGTCCAGCTGAAATTCAAGATAAAGATATTGTTGATATCTTGTCTGACATCAATTCAGTACCTGAGGACAAAAGAGGCGCAATTAATTTCAACGGTGGTGGTTATGACAACCATAGGTTATTCTGGAATAACATGAAAGCAAACGGAGGTGGAGAACCTGGAGGATCAATTGCAGATGCAATCAATGATTCATTTGGAAGCTTCTCTGACTTTAAAGAGAAATTCTCATCTACTACAGCTGTAATTCAAGGCAGTGGTTGGGGATGGTTGGTATACAATCCTTCTACATCAAAGGTTGAATACAAATCAATGCCAAACCAAACCAGTCCAAGAACTGAAGGACTAGTTCCGTTGTTAGGCTGTGATGTTTGGGAACATGCATACTATCTCAACTATCAAAACAAGAGACCAGTCTACATTGAAGCCTGGTGGAATGTTGTAAATTGGGATGAAGTAGAATCTAGATTCTCTAAAGCAAAATAAAGATAATTCTTTATTTTTTATTTATTCATTTATTTTGAATTTTTTAACTATTCATGAATGAATTTATATCCATCACAGAAAGATTTGTTGTAAATGAGTGAAGAACAGGCAGAGCAATTAATGCAGCAAATGCAAATGCTTGAAACATATTTTTCTGATTTGTCTCAAAGAGAAGCAACTTTCATGAATATTTTGAGAGAAGCAACTGCTTCAATTGAATCAATTCAATCACTTGGTAAAAGTCCTGAATCTGAAACTCTAGTTCCAATTGGAATGGGCACATATGTTCCCACAAAAATTTCATCTAATTCCAAAATTGTTATGAATATAGGTGCAGGAATTGCAGTTGAAAAAGACTTTCCTTCAGCAATTAACTATCTTGAAGCAAGAATAAAAGAAGTTGAAGTTGCTTTACAAGATACAGCTGCCAAAAAACAAAATGCTTCAACAAGATTAGAACAAGGAAAAGCACAACTGAATCACATGATGCAGGCAATGCAACAACCTCCAACTTCGGGATAAACTATGTTTGATAAACTTCGTAGTGCATTTTCTAATGCCGCGAAAAGTCTTGGTGAAAAAGAACTTAATGAAAAAGATATTGAAGATATCCTTTTTGGATTAGAAATCTCTTTGCTAGAATCCGATGTTGCCACTGAAGTAATTGATTCTATAAAATCTGATCTTAAAGAGAAATTAATTGGTTCAAAAGTTGATAAGAATGAAATTGAAAAATTTGTAAAAGATAGTTTGATTTCAAGTATATCTACATTATTTGATGCAGCTGGAGAATATGATCTATTTGAAAAAATTAATGAAAAAAAGAAACAAGAACAACCTTTTTTAATTTTGTTTGTTGGCATTAATGGAACTGGAAAAACTACCTCCTTAGCTAAAGTTGCACATATGTTAAAAGAAGCAAAATATTCTGTTGTTGTTGCAGCATCTGATACTTTCCGAGCTGGTGCAATTGAACAGTTAAAAGAACACACTAAACGACTTAATCTAAAACTAGTTGCACAAAATTATAATTCTGATCCTGCAGCTGTTGCACGTGATGCAGTTCTATATGCAAAATCTCACAAAACAGATGTAGTTCTAATTGACACTGCTGGAAGAATGCAAACAAGTGAAAATTTAATGCAGCAAATTGAAAAAATTACCAAAGTTGTAAACCCTGATATGAAAATATTTGTGGGTGACTCTTTAGCTGGAAATGATACTGTAAATCAAGCTCGTGAATTCCACAAACATGTCAACTTTGATGGTTCGATTTTAACCAAGAGTGATGCTGATGCTCGAGGCGGTGCTGCATTATCTATTGTGACAGTTACATCTACTCCTGTTCTTTACGTTGGAGTTGGGCAAGAATATTCTGATCTTAAACCCTTTGACAAGGAACTTTTTCTAGAAACTGTTTTTGGTTCATTAGATGATGTGGATATTACAAAAAATATAGAATCTGAACCTACACCCGAATCACAACCACATCCTTGTAAAATACCTCCACCAGAATTTGAACCAACACCAGAACCAACACCCACTTCTGATGATCCCTTTGATGGAATCAAAGATGATGACATTACAACTTATTCTGAATTATTTCATGTTCCTCCACCAGAAAACGACAAAGACGCAATCAATTTAGGGAACAATATTCGTCAGTGGATTAAAAATAACAGACCTAAACTTGGTGAATCAAACAAAGTTGGTGATGTATCTGATGTTGAAGATGAAGAGATACAAAAACATGATAAAGAAGAAAAACCTGAAAAGAAACGAGGAAGATTCGGATTCTTTAAGAAATGAAACTAAAAACAAAAGATTTACTCACTTTGGCGGAATTAACCCCAAAGGAATTTGTAGGACTAATTGATGAATCTATCAAATTAAAAAAAGAACTCAAAAAAGGTGGAAACAAATCAGTCCTAAAAAATAAAACGTTAACAATGATATTTCAAAAACCATCTACTCGAACACGTGTTAGTTTTGAAGTTGGTATGTATCATTTGGGAGGACATGCAGTAAATCTATCCTCCAATGATATGCAATTATCTCGTGGAGAGTCAGTTGAAGACACTGCAAAAACTCTTTCACGATATACGGATTGTATAATGGCACGTGTCTATGAACATGATTTGCTTGAAAAATTAGCCAAGCATGCAAGTGTACCTGTAATTAATGGACTATCTGACACTTTTCATCCTTGTCAAATATTGGCAGACTTTATGACGATTAAAGAAAAAAAGAAAAAACTCAAGGGACTAAAAATTGCATGGATTGGTGATGGTAACAATGTCTGTAACTCTATGATTTATGGTGCTGCTTTATCTGGAGTAAACATATCAATTGCAACCCCCAAAGGATTTGAACCTGACAAAACTGTCATCAAAGAAGCCAAGAAAACAACTAACATTGAATTGATAACTGATCCCTTTGTTGCAACTAAAAATGCAGATGTAGTAGTTACTGATACTTTTTCATCAATTCATAATCTTGATAAAAAAAGATTGCAAAAGTTCTTGCCAAAGTATCAGGTAAATGACAAATTGATGAAGTCTACAGAAAAAGATGCGATCTTTTTACATTGTCTTCCGGCAAAGCGAGAACAAGAAGTTACTTCATCTGTAATTGATGGCTCGCAATCTGTTGTCTGGGATGAGGCAGAAAATCGTTTACATACTCAGAAAGCTTTGCTTGCTGCTCTGATTTGCGCTTAACGTATATAAGAGCAGATTCAAACTCGGTTTCTATAGATGGCCTATTCAAAAATATTAAGAAGATTGAGAGAGGAAAAGACCAATTATAGAAAACGTGGAACCATGTTGATGGGTAAACGTGATTTTATCACTGTAAATATTACTAATGAAAACACCCAAGTCCAGATCCTCACACTTGGTATGACTGGAGATACAGTTGTAGCTTCTGCTCATTCTAGATACCTACTTGAGAAAGGATGGAAAGGTTCTAGAAAAAGTGTACCAGCTGCATATCTTACAGGTTACTTGGCAGGTAAGAAAGCAATAGGAAAAGGTGCAAAAGATGCAATTTTGTATACTGGAACTAGAAGATTTACTCAAAGAATGGCAGCTGCACTCAAAGGAATAATTGATGCAGGCCTTGAAGTTCCAGCTGACCCAGAATCATTTCCATCTGATGAAAGAATTAACGGTGAACATTTAACAGTAAAAAATGAAGTCTCAAAAATAAAATCCACAATTGATAGTGAGGTCAAATAGAAATGAGTCAAACAGCACAGTCTAAACCTGCAGAATCTAAATCTGGACAAGGAGGGAGGGGAAGAGGTCCCCCAGTATATGGTAGAGGCCCACCAGGAGGAGCTAAAGATCGTCCAAGAAGACCAAGAAGAGAACCTGAAGAAGAAGTTTGGGTTCCAAAAACTGTCTTAGGACAAAAAGTTACATCTGGAGAAATCTCATCTCTGGAAGAAATTATCGAATTAGGATTAAGAATTCAAGAAGCCGGAATTATCAAGAAATTATTACCTGATTTGAAGAGTGAAGTTGTAGATGTTGGAATCATTCAAAAAATGACTTCAAACGGACAATCAACTAGATTCAAAGCAATTGTTGCTGCAGGAAATGAGAATGGATACTTGGGTATAGGTCAAGGAAAATCAAAACAAATGAGAATTGCTATTGAAAAAGCAACCAGTCAAGCTTTCCTTAATGTCCAACCAATCAAAATGGGATGTGGCAGTTGGGAATGCAGATGTGACCAAAAACATTCTGTACCATTTAGAGTTAAAGGAAAAGGTGGCAGTGTTACAATTGAAATTATTCCTGCACCTCGTGGATTAGGTCTTGTAGCAGGAGGTAAAATTAAACGATTATTGGAATTAGCTGGTCTTAAAGATGCATGGACTACGGCAAAAGGTTCTACTCCTACAATGAATTCGACTTCAAAAGCAGTATTGGATTGTCTTAGATTGACATTTAGTCAGGGTTGATAGATAATGGCAAATGCATATCTCGTTGTTAGAATAAAAGGTCAAGCCGATTGTCCGTATTGGGCAACTCACACAATGACTTTGTTACAATTAGATAAAAAATATCGTGCAACAATTCTTCCTGCAAAAGATAATACCATTGGAATGCTAAGAAAAGTACAACACTATGTATCTTGGATTGAACTTGATGCATCTTTAGCAAAAGAATTGATTGATAAGAAAGCAAGAAAATCTGGATATCAGAAAATTACTCCTGAAGATCTAAAAGAACTTGGATTTGCAAGTACTGAAGAATTGGGAGCAGCTTTGGCTGAAGGTAAAGCAACATTATCAAAATTAAAACCACTAAAACCATGGTTTGCTTTAGCACCACCAGTACACGGATTTAAAAGAAGTACCAAGAAACTTTATGGACAGAAAGGAATCCTTGGAGCAAACAAAGAACTTGACACTATTGTAAGGAGAATGATTTAACATGGCATCTAGATTACGAAAAACAAGACGACTTAGAGGCGGACGACACATGGGATGGGGACAAGTAGGTCAACACCGTGCAAGTGGTCACAAAGGTGGTCTTGGAATTACTGGTATGAAAAAACATCATAGAAGTACTATGATAAAAGAAGACCCAGATCATTATGGCCATGATATACCTAAAACACCTCACCCAAATATTATAAAAAAATGGACTAGCCTTAGAGATCTTGATGACTTGTTCACAAAATTCGGTAAAGAAGAAGGAGGCAAAAAAATCGTAGACCTTGAAAGTGCAGGATACGACAAACTCCTTGGCGGCGGAAAAATAACTAATGCATATTCCGTCAAAATTCAACAATTTACAGCATCTGCCGAAGAGAAACTAAAATCTGTTGGGGGAGAGGTGTTAACTGAGAATGTCTGAGGGTACACTTACTGCAACAATTCGAAAAGTAGTTTTTAAAGCAGAACCATATTTACCACAAGTTCCAAAACCTAAAAAGAAAATCTCACTACAGGTTAGATTACTTTGGTGTGGAATTGCATTACTTATCTACATGATAATGGGACAAACCCCCTTATTTGGAGCAACAGCTCCCCAATTTGATTTCTTAGCATTTGCTAGAGTAATTTTCGCATCCCAACAAGGTACTCTTGTAGAATTAGGGATTGGGCCGATAGTTACAGCTGGACTCTTGATGCAATTATTGAGAGGTTCAGATATTCTAAAATTTGATTTCAAAAAGCCTGAAGAAAGAGGAATATTCCAAACAGCTACCAAGCTTGTAACCTATGTTGTAATTGTTGCTGAATCTATTGTATATGCTTCAGCAGTTTATGGACCTGGTGTTACAGAACCATACGTACTGTATGTTATGATAGGGCAGCTAATGACAGCGTCTATCATTATCATGTTTTTAGATGAATTAATTCAGAAAGGTTGGGGTCTTGGGAGTGGAATCAGTTTATTCATTATGGCTGGTGTAGCTCAACAAATTCTTTGGAGTATGTTTAGTCCATTACCTGCCGGAGATGGTGGAATGATTGGTATTGTTCCATATATTGTACAATCTCTATCTGGCAGTGGAGATATCACAAATGTTCTATTTCGTTCCAATCAATTGCCGAGTATCTTTGGACTATTTCTTACTGCGGGAATCTTACTAGTTCTTGTATTTACACAAGGCATCAAAATTGAAATTCCAATTGTTTCTACAAAATACAGAGGCTTTTCAGCAGTTTATCCAATCAAATTGATGTATGTCTCAAACATACCTGTAATTTTAGCTTCTGCCCTTACTGCAAATGCTGTTTTCATATTCCAAATGCTGTGGGCAAATATGAACCCGCGTAACAATAATTTCTTTATGAACTTTATAGCACAATTTGATCCTACTAGTCCAAATACTCCAGTAGGTGGTATCATCTACTACATCACTCCTCCAAGAGGTTTAGATGTTGCAGCATTAGATCCAATGCGTGCAGTAGGATACATTTTATTCATGATTGGAATTGTAATTGTATTTGGTAGATTGTGGGTTGAGCTCGGTGGTTTATCTCCAAAAAGTGCAGCACAGAACTTGCTTGATGCAGATGTGCAAATTCCAGGATTTAGAAGATCAAATGCACCAGTTGAAGCATTACTAAACAAATACATCCCTTCAGTAACCATTATTGGTTCTGCAATTTTAGGTGGATTGGCAGGTGTATCTGATGTTCTTGGCGTCTTTGGCTCTGGAATCGGAATTTTACTTATGGTGGATATTCTTATCAACTATTATACACAATTAGTTAGAGAGCAAGTCGAAGTTGTAATGCCGCGTTTGGGTGCTTTGCTTGGCAGAAAATAAAAAAGTCGTAATGGTAGGAATACCTGGTGTTGGAAAAACTACATTGCTATCTAAAATGGCAGAAATAATTAAAAATCATAAAAAAAGTGTCAGTGTTGTGAGTTTTGGAACTTTGATGTTTGATGTTGCAAAAGAAAATGGTCTCAAAGACAGAGATGGATTAAGAAAACTACCTATCTCTGAACAACAAAAATTGCAAAAACTCGCAGCAGAAAAAATTGCCTTACGTGATGAAGATGTTGTGATTATTGATACTCATACATTCATTAGTTCTGTAGAAGGATACTATCCAGGTTTGCCAGAATATATTCTCAAAATTATCCAACCCACAAACTTTATCTCAGTTTCTGCAAAACCTGAAGAAATCTATAATAGACGAATGTCTGATAATACTCGAAATCGAGATAAAATTACTCTTGCAAATATTAAGAAAGAATTAGATGCTCAATCAGGAATAATTGCATCCTGCATGGTAATTTCTGGCTCTCCTGTCAAATATATTCTCAATCGTGAGGGAAAGGTTGATGAAGCAGCTGATAAAATCATTAATGCTATAGGACTGTAAAAATGGATTTCAACTTTATTCTACTCTTTATCGACTCAGCATTTCTCCAACTACCTGAAATATTTGGCGGTGAAGGAAGACAGGCACTAGGCAGTGATGATCCTATTGTTAAGGGATTGATTCTTTCAATGTTTGCAGTAACTGGATTTGGTATTGTACTAAATCTGTTCAACTCTGCCGTAAGAAAGAAGATGGTTGATCAAGTGAAACTAAAACGAATCATGAAAGAAACCAAGGGTTGGCAAAAAGAAAGAATGGCTGCAATGAGAGCAAAAGACCAAGCAAAGATTGCTGAGTTAGGAAAAAAATCATCTTACATGAACAAAATGTCAATGGAGATGATGCAG
>JAJRWR010000035.1 GCA_024276695.1 archaeon | reverse complement strand
TAATGGAGCATCACTTGCAGGTTTTAGGATCACAGTATTTCCAGTGATTAATGCACCAGTACTCATTCCTATTGCAATTGCTGAAGGAAAATTAAACGGAGCAATAACTCCCCAAACACCATAAGGTTTCATTATTGTTTGCGTTTTTTCATCAGGGCTGGGGTGAGACGTATGTTTACAAAATCCTTCATTTTGTTCTAGCTGCAATGCATAAAATCTCATAAAATCAATTGCCTCATCAATGTCACCCATTGATTCAATACGATTCTTTCCATTCTCAAATGTCATCATAGCTGCCAAAAAGAACTTCCTACTAGAAAAGACATTTGCACAATCTCTGAAGATTTCAACTCGTTTTTGATATGATGCATTACTCCACTCTTCAAATGCATTTTTTGCATCAGAAATTGCATTTCTTGTATCCCGAATAGATGCTTTAGGAAATTCGGCTACAGGAATTAGAGTGTCAGAAGGAGAATACACTGTAAAACAATCGTCTGAATAGATTTCTTTACCATTAATTATTATTGGATATTTTTTACCAAATTCTTTTTTTATTTCATCTACTGCCTTGTCAAATTCGGTATGAAAATCATCTACAGAATTATCAGATACTGCCTTGCCCCAAGTATATTCATTTTCAAATTCAGACAAGTCATGTTTCTCCTGACGAGTAAAGCACTTCAGAAATCATTCTAGATGCCAAATGAGATGTTCTATCTTTAATATCAAAACTAGGGCATACTTCCATAACATCCATACCTATGATTCCTTTTTTTGCTATTTCTTTTAGTAGGTAAATCGCATCTACACTATTCAGACCCACAGGAACAGGAACTGAAACACCTGAAGCATAGGCAGGATCAATACAATCCATATCAAATGATATGTACACTTTATCCCCTAATTTACTCAGAATTGAGTTTACTACTTGTTTGATTCCTTGTTCTTGTATGTCAAAAGGAGTAATTACTGTCAGATTAAATTTTTTAGTGTTATCCAATTCTTCTTGTTCTGGAGTTCTGATTCCTATTTGAACACTAGAAGTAATTTCAATATTTGAAAGTATGTCGTTTACTACTGATCCATAATAGTCAATAGTTGAACTTACAAAATCGGGATGAGCATCAAAATATACTAAAGAAATTTTCCCGTGTTTTTTTGCCATTGTATTAATTATTTGTCTAGTAATGGAGTGATCGCCTCCAATTGAAATCGGGATTTTTGATGATGCGGATATTTTCTCAAAAGTATCTTCGATACATTCTCTGCCAATGTTTCCCATGTCGTGAACTTTTTTTCATAACCTTGAAAAGGACGTCCTAGAGATATTTTTCCATCTCTTTCAAAAGAGTCACGAAGATTAGATATTTGACGAATTTTAAATGGTGCGTCTTCTGTTCCTTTTCTTAATGCATGTGATTGGGATTCATCAGGAATGCCAATAACCACAAATTCGGATTCTTCAAAATTATTTGTATTTGCCCAACAAATTTTTTCCATAGCACTATAATTAATAATCAATTAGTGTATTTAGTTTTTAAAATACATTCAATTTACTTCCATTGATCCATGATTGTAATTACATTCATCTGCAATACAGACAACTTATTTATCACTAAAAAACATCATACAATTTATCTAACTTGATTTCAAAAGTTTAGATTTTTTCAAAATTCTTTTAGATTCAAATCTTTAGAGATTCAGATATTTATTTAGGAATCAAAAAAAGATCAAGGTTTTCCTTTATCCTTTCCAGATCCCCGATTACCCGGATTCGGGGGCTATTTTAGCAAATAAGATACAGAGGAGCCGACAGGTCTCCTCCGCCTCTAGATCATAAGACCTAGCGAACAATATGTATTGCAAAATTAGTATAAAAATACAAGAAAAATACTGAGGCTAAAATCCCAAAACATTTCCCGATAAAGAATCAAAAAATAATTTTGTGGCTGCAATTAAAATCACCACCGAAACTAGAATTTGCAAATATCGTTCTTTGATATCAATCGATAATCTTGCACCAACTAATCCACCGATAAAAGAACCAATGGCCAATAGACCAGCTTGTAGGAAATCTGGATGTCCCAATAGACTATGTACAACTACGCCAGAGAAAGATGCAAACAATAGAATCATTTGAGATGTAGGAGCAGCTTTTTTCATTGCCATTCCCATACCAACTACCATCAAGGGCACAAAGATAATTCCCCCACCAATTCCAAAGAATGAAGAAATTATTCCTGCAAAAAAGCTTGCACCAATGGCAAAAATCATCATTTGTTTTGAAATTGTTTTCTCTTTTGTTTCAATTTTTTTTCTCAAAAATATGTATGCAGCAGATGCAATCAATACAAATCCAAATAAAATTTTAAAAACATCAGGTGCAACATCAGTGGATAATAATGCACCCAAAGCGGTTCCGGGAATTGAAAGTAAACCCAGTTTGAGACCTAAAGAATACACTATTCGTTTTTGTTTTGAATAAGAAATCGTAGATGCAATGGCATTGCTTAACGCAGCAAATAGGCTGTTACTTGCAGCAACAGTTGGAGGAAATCCTAAAAATGTCAAAACAGGAACAACAATTATTCCACCACCAAGACCAATCATTGAACCTAAAATTCCAGCAGCAAATCCTAACGGAATTAACCATAATTGTTCAATCATCGTAATGTCAATCAAAGAATTTTCTATTATATAATTAAACTACTTTAGAATGATTAATGTCTGCAAAACTGAATTTTCCTTGGACGTAATTTCTAAAAAGATTTTAGAGTCACCCAAATTGTCGATTTTTGATTTGATATTACGTCCATCAGAATTAGAGTAAAACGTCTGAGCAGCCTCTAGCCAGGCAGAAATGGATTCATAGTCCGTGGATTCTTCATCCTCCCAGCAGTCACAGACAAGGGTTTCAATCAGGGTTTCAAATATTAGAATAACCTCATCTTGGTTTGATTCCAAGGTTGCAGTTTCAAGATTAGCCACTGCCATAACAGGGGATTGTGTATTGCCTCCAATGTTGATATTTCCAAGTGCAACACCTTCAAAATCCAATACGGCAGTTGTAGTACAATATTCTACGGTTTGTGGAAGTCCATTATCAAAAAATGCACAATATTGACTAATGGTGTGATCAGTTATCGGAGTGGGTACAGATACAAAAATATTTTGTTCTGCCAAAGTATCTTGAATTTTTTCAATGTCATAATATGTAAACCCAGAATCATAGATGGATTGGGATTGAGGATCAGATGTTTGATTTAGATACATAAATGAAGTCAAAATTACAACTGCAATTCCAATTAAAACAGGAATTAAGAATAACTTGTTCATGATTTACAAATTTTTTATTCAAAGATAAGGCTTTGTAATATCAAATTGAGATTATTGTCAACTTTGAATCTTTCGTGATGTTATTTTGATCAACAAAACCAGATGTAACTTCAAGAACATATGATGCCTCATTATCAGGAACTATGCTTTGACAACTGGTAATTTCTACCACAGTTTTACATGGAGGAACATTTTTTTCGATATGCACAATGTTTCCATCATGATCAAACCAAATCATATCTAAAGAGAATTGCATGTTTAGCATCCAAATAGAATATAATCCAGGTTTGTCAAATACAAAAATCATTCCCTGATCAAATGGTAGTTGATCTTGGAACATTAATCCACGAACACGTCTTGGTTCAGAATCTGCAATTTGTACTTCAAGTGGAATATCATCTATCATTATGGTACCTCTTGGAAATTCAACTGATTCTAACTTACTATCGCTGGGAAGGGTAATCATTCCAATTACTCCAATTATGACTGCTGCGATTGTAATTGGAATTAAGGCTTGAGCACGAGTAGTCATAAGTAAATTTGTTTGAATCCTTTTAAAATGTGTTAATTTGTGGATTGGTTTTCGATCGTTTCAAAAATTATCTGACATATTCTAGTTTCTCAAAAAATTTTCAATGCTCTAATGAAGTGATTTTAGGTGAAATTTATGCCCAGAATGCGCTTGTATGACAAAAAGGCATCAGAGACTCAGATCATATAAGAGATACCAATGATGTGGGAGGGGTGATAATTGATCCAACAAAAACCCAAACTATAGGTCAAGGTGAAATTATAACATTTGGATATAAAGGATTTCCAATGCCAGTTGTAGAACTATATCTGATTTTGTAACCGTATCCGGAGATGGTCCAAGAATTGACAAAACAAGAACTTTCACTGTGACAAAAATATCCTCTTTTCTTTTTTCATTTTTTTATAACAGATCATAATCCTATACAAAACTATGAGTTTGAATCAATTATGATTTGAATGCTAAATCCATCATAGTAATTTGCACTCAATATATACCACTAATGTTTAGATTTTCTAATCTCCACAGTTACGATTCCAACACATATTGTAATAGATGTAATCTTAGTTACGTTTAGGTAAAAACGGTATCAATGCTCGAGTAAACTCCATGATATTCTTTGTTTGAATGTAAACTGTTCCGGGGCATGTGATCTCAATTACTAGCGCTTCCCCTCCAAACAAAGTTGTTTTAAAACCTCCATGTTTTTTGACACGGTATTCTGCAGTAGATGATAACGCTACTAGTTGATAGTTATCAAGAATCATCTTCTCTTCTTGTTCTAGTTTCTTTGAAATAATTCCACCCCATGCATTAACAAACATTTTTCCTGTTCCAACTGTTTTCAACATAAACAAATTACTGCCAAAAATTCCCTTTGTGAATCCTTGCCATTTAGTATCAAGGGTCAAATCAGTAGTAGAGCCAACAAATGCTCCTGATTGAACAATAAACTCCTCATTTACATCAATTACTTCTATATATCCAAGCATGTTTCCTGTCAATCCCAGGGTACAATTGTCCTCTCCTGCAATAAACTCGTTGACAAAAAATGATTCGCCTCCCAATGCTGCTGCTTTTAGTGATTTGAGAAATCCTCCTTTTCTCATTCTAGTTTCAGTTTTGACATTTCCCTTGATGAATACCATAGCTGCTGCTTCTGCAGTAATTCTCTCACCTTTGTTTAGTGTAAATTCAATTAACCCCATGGGATTCTTTACAATTTCATATTCCATAATGGTTGATTTGTCTAGAAAGTAATAAAATTATCAGAATTTTTTCTGACCCATTCTTGATGCCTCACCGCTTTTTATTTTGTTAAATGCATCAAGAATCTCATCATCAGTTGTTCCGTCAGAGGATTCAGGTACGATATCGTCTATTTTCTCTGATTCTTGAATTTTTAATTCAAGTTCTTTGACTTTATTTCTTAATTCAATATTTTCATCTCTTAGAGAATCTCTTTCTTTAGTTAGTATTTCATTAAGAACCACAAATAGTTTACAAGAATAATGAACTTAAGCATTTAGAAATTATAATTTCTTATCTTCAATCTTTTTAATTTCTTTTTCTATTTTTGAAATATTCTTATTCCAAATTCCAATATACTTTTCTATTTTTTCAAGATCTTTTTTATTATCAGAATTAATCAAAAATTGCCTTTTTTCTAAATGTTGATTCAGTCTCTTTTTAGAATCATCTAGCTTTTTGTATTGGAATTCCAAGACTTTTTTTGTAATAAAATTCATAGATATTCAACTTTAATTTAGAATATCAAACTTAAGCATTTAGAGTTTTCTAACCCCAACAATCACAATTACAGAAAATTCAAAAATACATTGCGATGAATTCAGAGTCTAAATTAATACTTGGCTTTTTTTCTTAATCTGGATTTTACAAAAATGATTAAAGAACTACAGGTTATTGTGTGATCAAAAATAAAAAGATCCATGGTGCGGTTTGTGGATGTTTTTGACATGTTAGAGTTATTTTCTACCAGAACCGCATTCAGGACATTTTTTGTTTGGTTCTCCATCTTCAAAATCAATTGGCCCCATAGGAACTTCATCTCCTATTGCCCATAATCCATAACCCCAACACAGAGTACATTTTTCGGCCAATACTGATACTAATTTTCAAAGTAAGAAAAGGTTTTGGGATTAAATATATTGGATATGATATTGATTAAGAGCGTCAGGATATCAAAAAATTATGAGTGCAGATGATCCAACTAACAACTATTCATCAGAAATAATTCTCAAAGAAATTCAACTCCAAAATGTAAACTATTCCCTTTGATGGCTGAAATTATTTTTTTAGAGGATACATTAGACTGATTGATGTGTAAACATGTTGCTAAACGTGACCCATTTTTTCTACGATTACTAGTAAAGATGAAAATTGCAGGAATAATAATTTTAAAAACTAAAGAATTACATTACTGAATTCTTAAAATCACTAATTGAAGACATTGTATTTCTTGTCTGATGTCCAATGTCATGTAGTGTTGAACCATTGTATTTCTTGTCAAGATATCTGCCTGCAACAATCATTGGTCCCCCAATAGCGCAAGTTACTCCAGTAGGTTCAGGAACCCATAACATCAAAAATCCAATTTTTTGGAGTTTTTTACCAGGTGCGGGGGCTTTTTGGAGAGCACTCAATGAGCGGGCAGTATGTTTGTCATCCATTGTGGTAACTTCAGCATACAAATTTGCCCTGCGTTTGGCAGAATCAGAGAATTTTCTCAATTTATCAAGACGTTCCTTTAGTGGATCAGTCATTCCAACATGGATTTAAGAAAAATTAGTTAAGAAACAGAGATCAACTCTGGTCACATCCAAGTCAACAAAGAATAACTAAAATTAACTCAAAAGACACCCAATTATACTAGATTTTGTTTAGATACAAAGAACAGAATGAAATCTAAAAATTCTAAAAGATTGGATTCGATCAAGGCAGCACATCAGTCAGAAAGAACACTGTCTAGTACAAGAATGGAGGATTATTTGGAAATCATTTCAGAGCTGGTAGATTTGAAAGGATATGCCACAACATTAGATATTTCAAGATACATGAATGTGAGCGCACCAAGTGTTACCAAAATGCTTCAAAGACTTGATGAGAATGGATTTTTAGAATATGAGAAATACCACGGCATCAATCTAACAAAAAAAGGAACAGATGTTGCAGAAGAGATAAGACAAAAACATGGAATATTGTTAGAGTTCTTTGAAATTTTAGGGGTAGGATACGATACTGCCAATCAAGATACTGAAGGGATTGAGCATCATCTAAATCCAAAAACAATCAGACAGTTAAGAAAATTCATAACTTTTTTGAAAGCAAATCCAAAAATTATTGACAATTTTAAAAATCTTTAAGGAAAATCTTGATATCATTTTGTGACGATGTAAAGTCCATTAAATTTCTTGCGACATCAGAGCGTTTTGGAATTTTGATTTGTCCTTTTTTTCCAATTCTTACAGATGCAAGGAATTTTTTATTTCCATAAATATCAGCATGCATTGAAGAAAAATCTCTATTGACAGTTAGTAATAATGCTGTTTTTGATTCTGAAAAATTAAATGGCAAATCATTAGAGGTTAACGTGACATCATCAAATGGCTTTTCTACAACATCAATGTGAACTTTGAGTGATTTTTCAATTTCATTGATGTTTGATCCCCCTCTACCAATGATAGATGCAATATTTCTCTCATCAACTGAAACTTTAACTCTATTATCAGATAAAATTTCAACTTCAGCACAAGGATCATAACGTCTGAATGTTTCTTTGATTTTATCTTCAGCAAGTTTTTCAATTCCAACTTTATCTGCCTTTTTCACTACTGGAACAATGACATTTTCCTCGCCAAAGGTGTAAATTTCATGTTCTAAAACATCATCTTCAAAATTTCTAATTTCAATTACAGGTCTAGCCAAATCAGATTCGGTCATGCCCGTTGGGACTTTGACTTTTAATTCCAAATCATACACTTTTTCAATTCCACCATCTTTAACAAAAACTACGGTGTCCAGTACATTTGGAATTATTCCAAGTTCAATTTTTCCAATAAAACGCTGAATTGCATCTAATGGAGAATTTGCATGGATAACTCCAACCATTCCAACGCCTGTTAATCTCAAATCAGCAAAAGTTTCAAAGTCTTCTCGTCTTCTTACTTCATCAAAAATTGTATAGTCAGGTCTTACAAGCAATAGAATGTCTGCTGAATTGTCAAAAGTTCCATCAAGTTTACTGTATTGAGTAACTCCGGGATCAACTTGCAAGTCACGTGGAGATTCAAATGTTTTTACAATTTTTCCCTGGTTATGATAAAAATTTGCAAGACCAGATGCAAGAGTGCTTTTTCCAGAACCGGGTGCACCTGAAATCACAATTCCCTCTGCACTGTCAGAGAAACGTTCCATTAATTTTTCAGAAATGGTATAATCATCAAGAGATAGTTTCACAATAGGGTGGACTATTGTAATCTCAAAAGATTCAGAGAAAGGAGGACGAGTAATAGCAATCCTGTAATCACCATGTTGAACTACAGAGGCACCAGTTTTAGATATCTCTAATGTACTAGAATCATACACATTTACTACATCTAAAATTTGTGATGAAATCATTTCCAAATAATCCTTTGAAAGAATCTCATCATTTAGTTTTGTCAGCACAAATTCTCCAGGTTTACCTTTTTTTGCCAAAGGACATTGATTTTCTTTAAGATGTATACTCATAGTTTCAGAATCAAAAAATTTAAGAAATTCTAGGGATTCGTTTTTTATTTCAGATTTTAGAAAGACTGTTTCAATGCCTTCAGCACGAGCTACTAAGTGCTGTACATTGTCAGAAGTGTACAGTATAGCGTTGTTTTGTTTAGCCATGTCTACTATCAAAGCATCTATTCTGCCACTACTTGCAAGTTTGATATCATCAGAAGAAGGATGAGATCCACTTACAATAACTGTCAACCCATGACTTCCAGATAATGATTTGAGTTTTTGAATTCTTTCAAGACCGATGAATCCTTGTTCTTTCTTCTTTGATGCTTGGGATTGGAGTTCATCAAAAACAGATTGAGGAATTATAATCTCAAAATTTCGAATACTGTCAGATTCAATCTGAGCAGTTAGTTGACCATTAATTATTACACTAGTATCAGCTACAATTTTTGACAATACGTTAATCATTTAGAATTATTACAATACACTAAATTACTTTGCTAAAATATCTGTTATTCCTTTTAAGACAACTTTGAAACCAAATGGTTTTGAAATATAAGAAGACGCTCCATCAGATAGACATTCTTTAATTATTTTTTGATCATCATTAGTAGTAATGAGAATGATCTTAGCGTTAGGATCAAACTTAATTATTTCCTTAACAACAGTCAAACCATCTTTTTTTGGCATTGCTAAATCTAATAAAATCAGATCAGGTTTGATCTCTTTATACATAAAAATAGATTCTTCACCATCCATAGATTCAGCAATCACATCGTGTTCTTCAATAGAAAGAATATCTCAAGTGATATCAAATTTGGTAAAAAACAGTATTGCGTCAATTTAGTCAAACAAGAGAAAAATTAAGATCAGTATATCCCCAACGAAGTAAAAATAAATATTAGTGATAATGAAGCAGGCATTCCCAAAGAGAGCAAAAGGATCTATTCAAAAAATTCTATCAGGTAGATGCCCATTAATTAGAGAAGGGGAGGTAATGGATTAGGACTAGCAATTTGTAAAGGAATTATAGAAAACCGCTTTGGAAAAATATTTGTAAATAATGAAATCAATCAAGGAGCCACATTCACACTTACAAAAAAAGGATCGGATCAGAGTAAGACCCCACTAAATTCTGCTTAAAGAAAACATACTCTCAGAACTAAAATCACTCACACTCGTAACAAAATGGAAATTTTGACAGTCAAGGCATGGAAGAAATTAAGGATAAAAATAAGGAATTTTACAATAACTGTACTCAATATTTTGAATTCTTACGTAAAAAAGGCTTCACAGACTATGACTTTGAAGACGAATACTATTTCACCATGCCTGCAATTTCAAATCACTAGATAGAAGCAGATTTACGAGTAACTCAGAACTTTAGTTAGTGTGGATTCAAAATTACAAGATTTTGCAGATAAAGCAATCAGATATTCAGAAAAATTAGGAGTTCAATATTGCGATGCAAGGGCAGAAGAACAAGAACGGAAATCAGCACTATTAGAGAATAATGAAATAGAGTATGTAAGAACAAATGACGATAAAGGAATAGGAATTAGAATAATTAAAGATGGGATATGGAGTTTTTTTTTTCAATTACAAATCCAGAATCATTTGAACAAATCAAAGAGTCAATTGAGAATTCAATCAAAAATATTACAAACAGCACAAAAAATAAAAAAAATAAAATTGAACTTTATCCAAACATTTCAAAGAAAGCAAAAATTGATTTTCCAGTTATAAAAAAGCCCGAATTAGAAGAAATAATCAACATTGGACTAGAGTGCAATAAAATTATTTTAGACATACCAAAAATTATCAAGTCAATTGTAAATCCATGGTATACAATTAATTCAAAATATTTTATAAATTCTGAAGGTTCAGAAATTCAACAAAACTTTACAGACGTTGTAATAGACATGATTGTAACAGCACATAAATCAGGGATAACACAATCAATAAATATCACAGAAGGGGGCAGAGGAGGATTAGAGCAAATAATCAATAGAGATAAAATTCAAAAAAGTGCAAAAGAAATTGCAGTAAAAGCATCACGATTAACAAGTGCAAAACCAATCAAAGAAGAAAAAGCAACTCTTGTAATGAACCCAGATTTTGTATCATTACTCACACATGAAATACTTGGACATCCTTCAGAAGCAGACAGGGTTTTGGGAAAAGAGATGGCATGGGCAGGAGGGGCATGGTGGAAAAACAAACTTGGAAGCAAAATAGCATCAGAGAATTTGAATGTGTTTGATGATTCTACAATTAAAGAAAGTCTAGGATGGTACTACTTTGATGATGAAGGGGTAGGAACTAAAAAAACAACCCTTGTAGAAAAAGGAGTTTTGAAAAATCATATGCAAAATAGAGAGACATCACAAATATTCAAGTCTGTACCGACTGGAAATATGAGGGCAACAAATTATAGATTTATGCCCCTAATTCGCATGGCATGTACTTGCATAGGTAATGGCGATTGGGATGTAAATGAAATGGTGAAAGGAGTTAAACACGGATATATGATTTCAAATATGAAAATTCCTTCAATAGACATGAAGCGATATAATTGGAGCATATCTTGTCAATATGCACAAAAAATTGAGAAGGGTGAAATTACAGATATGTTAAGAGATGTTATCGTCATTGGAACAGCCCCTGAATTCTTTGAATCAATTGATGCATGTGGTAATGATTTTATCATAAGGCCAATAACTAATTGCGGCAAAGGAGATCCAATGCAATCAATGATAATGGGCAATGGAGGACCATCAATAAGAGGGACTGCGATAGTGAAGAGTGTCAACTAGAAAATGAGTCAAAAATTACAAGTTATCAAACAAAATGTAATCGAATGTGTAAAATGTGATCTATGTGAAACCAGAACAAATTCAGTTCCAGGTAAAGGAAATTTCAAATCAAATGTGATTTTTGTAGGAGAAGCACCAGGAAGAAGTGAAGATGAAAATGGGGAGCCATTCATAGGAATTGCAGGAAAAAAGCTCTCAACAGCATTAGAAGAAGCAGGGATTTCAAGAGAAGAGGTATACATTACAAATGTTGTAAAATGCAGACCTCCAAAAAACAGAGTTCCAACTACAACAGAGAGAGAGACATGTAAGGAATATTTGAAGCAGGAGATATCAGTTATCAAACCGAAAATAATTTGCATTTTAGGAAATACTGCATTTAATTCACTCTTAGGAGGTTCAGAGATTACAAAGTTTAGAGGGAAGCTCGTTCAAAAAGATAATCAGCTATATTTTTTGACAGTTCATCCAGCAGCTACAATATACAATCAAGAATTAATCAAAGTATTGAATAAAGATATTATGAAACTGTTCCATTTAATCACAGAGTTAAAAAATAAGAAATATGTTAAAATAGATATTGACTATTCTTCCTAGAAAATTTTATTCAAAAGATACAGTCACTGTTGCAAGGAATCTTTTAGGCAAAAAAATTATTAGAAAAATAGGAAGACATGAAGTTTCAGGAACAATTACAGAGACTGAATCATATGGGCACAAAGATGACCCAGCAAGTCATGCATATAGAAAAATCACAGAAAGAAACAAAGTGATGTTTGAAGATGTGGGTACATCTTATGTCTATTTTACCTACGGAATGCATTTTTGTTTTAATGTGGTAGCAAAAAGTCCAAAAATTAAAGCAGGTGCGGTACTTATTCGTGCAATTGAACCTGAAAAGGGAATTAAAATTATGCAAAAAAATAGAGGGAATGTAAATTTAAAAAACCTTACAAATGGACCTGCAAAATTAGCACAAGCATTAGCAATAACCAGAGAACATTATGGTATGGATTTGACAAAAAAACTAAAGTTGTATATTTCAGATGGAATAAAACCAGAAAAAATTATCGCTTCACCAAGGATAGGAATCAAAGATGCAAGGGACAAATTGTGGAACTTTAAAATAAAAATTTAATTTTCGTCTTTGTTATTTTCATCCAATGTCCAGGGAGCAAATCTACCCATTATTTTTTCCCAATCCAATTTTAAGAGTAAAACTATAACTGCAGTCATCATTGCTCCAAAAATCAAAATTCCAATGTAGATAGGAGTTGTATCATCAACATTTTCTAGGAAGGGCTCTATGAATGACAATCCAATATGATGTGAGACAAAAACTATAACATAACTTAAAACAATCTTTCCACTAAGTGTTGCAATAAAGAATCTTTTTGGACTATATTTTGCCAATCCCAATGGAACAAATATTATATCATCAGGCATCGGTGTTGCCGCGGCTACAAATGCTGCAGCTGCACCATATCTTTTGACTAGTCTTTCAAATGGGCGCATTCTTTTTCTAGTTTTTGCATTCATAATTTTTCTCCCACCGAAACTAACAAAAAAGATGATTTGTTTTGCAACAGTGGCAGTGATTGCAGAGACCAGTGCTAAAACATGCAGATCATATTGATTACCAACAGACATTGTGGCAAGAAATAGAAATCCAGGTAATGGGACAAATGGTATAAGAGAACCAAAAAAATTGACTAATGCTAAAATCAGATATCCATCATCAGGGGCAAACGGGAAGATATCGCCAAATTCCACAAATCAAACTATTTTCACGTATTATTTAATTAAATCTAGAAATTTCAAACAGGCAATTCATTAAAATATCATCTTTTTACAACTCTATCAGATGTCAAGGAAAGATTTTGAAAAAATTTGTGATTCAATTTCAGCTATAAGTCCATTTATCAGATTTATAGGCGTGATTGGTGAGAGTGGAGAGTTGTTAGCATACAAAAGAAGAACAGATCTAGTCCCATTACTAAATGAAAAAAATACCCAGTATCAATTCTCACATATTGCGATGAAGACGGACTTGGAGGGATTTTTCGATAAGAATCTAGGAGAGATTGAATTTGTCTGGGAAGAAAGGAAGAAAGTACAAACTATTTCATTTGCAATCAAAAAATCCAGAGTATGGATATCAATTGATAAAAAAGTAATTAGATCAGAAATGCTAAGAATTATAGATTCATGTTTACCAATTGTGAAAAAATTCTCATAATACATTGAAGTGTCCATATTGTGAAATTGATTTGGATTCGCTAAGCATGACAGACGGATTAAAGCACATACTAGAACATAAAAAGAAAATACGGAATTAATTTATTTTAGTATTTTTTTAATTATAATCATGGAGTCAGATGAGATTCAAAAACTAATTGATGAAATCAGTTTTAGAAAATCAAACTCTAAAAATTATGAAAAAATGAAAGCAGAAAATATCAGTAAAGAACTCAGAGACATAATGAAATTTGAGCAAGACGCGTTTAAAAAAATTGAAAGATTTGAGAAAATACAAAAAAGTATAGATCTAGTTCAATATGCAAGTATGATTTGTAAAAATACGATAGGACGAGAAATTGCACGATTACAAGAAATTTATTTAAAGAAAATTGATGAATAATATCTTAGATAAAATAAATTATTTTTTGTCTTCATGCAACCAGCATCGAACATAACCAGTTTCAGTTTTAAATTTAGGTGGGAGTTCTTTACATTTTTCAATTGCCAGAGAGCATCTTTCAAGAAATCTACACTGAGTTGACTTGTCAAGTAAACTAGGAGGAATTCCTTTGATATATTTTGGAGTGTTCCCCTTCAATGTAGGAATAGATTCTAAAAGTCCCTGAGTGTATGGATGTTTTGGGTTTTTGTAAATTTGTTCTGATGATCCAAATTCTACCATTTGACCACCATACATTATACCAATTTTATCTGCAATTTCAGACAGAACTGCCAAATCGTGCGTAATTAGCATGAAAGACATACCATCTTTTTTTAGAGATTTAAGCAGATTGATAATTTGTGCTTGAATTAAAACATCTAATGCGGTAGTGGGTTCATCTGCAATTACAAATTTTGGTTTTAGTAGCAATGCCATGGCAATGATTACTCTTTGTTTCATTCCTCCACTTAGTTCATGAGGATATTTCTTTAACACATGTTCATCAAGACAAACAGAATTCATGGCTTCTGAAATAATTTTTTTTGAGTCTCCATCAAATTGGTGTTGTTTGAGGATCTCTACAAATTGTTCATTTATTGTAAATACAGGATCCAAAGAGTTCATTGCACCCTGAAATATCATGGAGATTTTTTTCCATCTAAATTTATCATTAAAATCAGATTCGTCCATCTCCAAAATAGAATCGCCATCAAAAGTGATCTTTCCTTGAGTGGTTCCACCGGAAAGCATTCTAATCAAGGACAACCCCAATGTGCTTTTTCCACATGCACTTTCACCTGCAATTCCTATTGATTCTCCATGTTCTAACTCAAAATCAACATCATCTACAGCATAAACAGGTCCCTTTGATGAGGAATATCGAGAAGATAATCCATCAATTTTTAGAAGTGTCATGATTTTGTTAGATCCAAACTAGAATTTTTGTTTTTCATTAAGGGATATAAACAACATTATCAGAATGAAAAAGTCGATTCAAATGAAATTACCAATTTGTGGCTTTGATGCTAAAAATGCAATTCTTTGTCCCCAGTGTGAGAGTAAAGTAGAGTCAGGGGAACTAACTAAAGCAGATGTGGACGCATCAATGAATCTTGCAAAAATTGCAAAATCAAATAAAGAAATTGAGGATTTTACATTATATTCGTGTAAAGAATTCGATGGGAATTTTGTCTTATCACTGGCAAAAAATGACATCATGACAATTAGACAAAGCCGTATTCTTTATAGGATATTGCAGAAGCAATTCAAGGGAAAAATTTGGCTTGTGGAGGCTGATGAGACAGATAAACGATTCATAGAAGATTTGTTCTTTCCAACCAAAATTTTATCAATAAACGCAGTTTGGGCGCCAGGAGGCATTCAAAAGACCAAAGCAATAGTTTCAGGCAAATGGACTCCTAAATTTCCAATCGATACAGAGAGAGTTGTTCACATAGTCAAGAATGCCCGAAACCTTGACATTGAGATAGAATTTGAGGATAAAAGATAGATATGGACTTTGTAAAAACTCACGATATTTCGGAATTGAACCAAGAATTAATCGGAAAACAAGTTGTGTTAGGAGGATGGATTGAAGATTTAAGGAAATTAGGAAAAATGTCATTTATCACATTGCGTGATGTCTCAGGCATTTCCCAAGTTATTGTAAAGGGAGAACTAAATGACAAGCTTGGTGAAATTAATCGTCAAAGTGTTGTAAGCATTAAAGGAATTGTGCAAGAAACTAAAGCTAGAGATTTTACGTTTGAGGTTAAAGCAGATGAGATTGAAGTTTTGGGAAAAGCAATTCATCCATTGCCAGTTGATCCAATCGGAAGACTGGAGAGCAATATCGATACAAGATTAAATCATCGTGCATTAGATATGAGAAACCAAAAGACAGCGTCAATTTTCAAATTACGTCATCATGTTTTACAATCATTAAGAAAAACCCTAGCAGATAAAAAATTCATAGAGATTACAACGCCAAAAATTATTGGTAGTGCTAGTGAGGGAGGAGCAGATTTATTTTCATTGGATTACTTTGGAAAAACAGCATATCTTGCTCAAAGTCCACAGCTATACAAAGAACAAATGACCATTGGGTTAGAAAGAGTATTTGAGATTTCAAATTTTTACAGAGCAGAAAATTCCCACACCGGAAGACATTTGACGGAATTTACCAGCATTGACATTGAAGCTGCATTTATGGACTATGAAGATGTCATGAATGTTTTAGAATCACTAGTGCTTGCAGTTTACAAAGATGTTTCTGAGAACTGTAAAGCAGAACAAGAATCAATTGAACATACAATAAAAGTTCCATCAGCACCATTTGAGCGAGTGACATATACTCAATGTATAGAGGAATTGAAAGAAGAAGGAGAAAAAGTAGAGTTTGGGGACGACTTGCTTGATTCACATCTTAGAATCATAGGCAAAAATCATCCAGGATTTTACTTTTTAACAGACTGGCCAATGAAACTAAAACCATTTTACATCAGAGAAAAAGATGAGAATTCGACACTTTCACGATCATTTGATTTACAATATGGATTTTTAGAATTGTCCTCAGGAGGGACAAGACTTCACAATCCAGAGATGTTGAAAGCAAGATTAAAAGAACAAGGATTAGATCCTGCTCAATTTACAGATCATCTGAAGACATTTGACTGGGGAATGCCACCGCATTCAGGATGGGGAATGGGGTTGGATAGATTGATGACTACATTAATCAAAATTGATAATGTTCGCGAAGTGGTATTGTATCCAAGAGATCCTGACAGATTAAGCCCATAGATTGATGAAATTTGTAATAATTATCGCAATAGCCACCCTACTATCAGTTACAATATTCTTTATTCCATTCATTGATGAATTTGAGACGTTCAATTGCATTACAACACCATGTGAAATGCCAAAAATTACAATTTCTGAAAAGATTCAGCAATTAGTTATTGAAAATTAGATTCTGACATCCAATACGCTTAAGTTCATTATTCTTCCAGAAAATTCATGATCGAACAAAACGATGCAAAAAAAGTAGTAGAGGTAATCGGAAATAATCTCATTGGAGTTTCACATGATTCAAGTAGTTTTGCAAAATTGCCTGATTCTTTTTGGGGATACTTTGCAAGAGGTCATGATAAAAAAGGAACGTTTGGAGTAATTGTCACATATTCTGAAGAAGGTAAAGATGTGGATAAATTGATCAAAATGTACGAAGAATGGGCTGCAAAAAACAAAACTAAAGAGTCAGAATAACTTATTTTGTTTCTTTGAGCAGTTTTCGATACCCCTGACATTCTTTGCAGATTGGCTTTCCTTTGTATTTTGGATTACCATCAGAAATTTTTAGGGTGCCTGGTGCGGCTTTACAAATACAGCAATCTACCATGCAATGAAATTAGAATTGTAATTAATAAAAATTGGTAATTTTTTAAGGAAATCGACTCAAGATTATACAGATCACAAAAAGATCAAATTTTTTACACTTTTTGAAATTTAACGAAAACTTTGAGGATATGTCATAATGCAAATTATGAAGTATTTGTATATAGTCCAAAACCAGAAAAAACACGTCAAGAATACATTCAAAGAATCATAGTTTTAAAAACGAACATCATCAATAGATGAAAATGAGGATCATTGTTAAATATGATTTTAACGTAATAGTTATGGCGAGAAACTGTTGTTCTGCGTCGTAGGACAATTGTCTGGAAAACACATCATGTTAGGAATACGTCCTTGGTAAGGTGTTTTCCTTGTATCTCGTTGTTTTAAAATTACAAAAGTAAATTTTAAAGATTATTTATAAAAAGAAAAAACTTTCTCTTTATGAGTAAATTTGTGCTGCATATATATTGTAATTCAGAATTGATTTGTGGAAAATTCTTTAACGGTTCAAATTCAACCAAGAGTACATTGTGTTGGGGG
>JAJRWR010000034.1 GCA_024276695.1 archaeon | reverse complement strand
TAAAGGATGTGTTAGCCTCATCATTTGAAAGAGTAAAACAGTTGGATGAACTAGAAAATATCAAATCCGGTAGAAGACCAGGAGAAATCAAGATTTTGGTCTATGATGAAGGATTTTTAAAGCTATTAGGGGTTCAAACATATCGTATTTTCACTTTAGACGCTAATGGTAAACCTATGACCCATTGTATAGAAAACAACAGGGAAGCTGAGACAATATACAACCATTTTCTTTCAGCTATGACCCAAATGGGTGGTCTATATGTCATTATCTCTGATGGATCTCCAACAATTCTTTCAGCAGCAAGGGCTCTTAGAAATGATCTCATGTTAAGTATGCAAATTCATCAGAACGATGGAAAACGTGCACGTATCATTAAACTTGAGACCGTTCCTAATAAGAAAAGAATGATAGAGACAACAATTGAAATCCATACAGGTTCGCTTTTATTGAATTCTGAGCCTGAATTGACTGTTTCAAAGAAAATCATATACCCAAAGATATATTCTGGAAATTCCATCCATTCACAGAAGACTACACGTTCAAAAAAAAATAGAAAACTAGGTCAAGAGATCCGGAATCTTAAAACCTATTGAATCACTAAAAACGACAAATTCTAAACCAAAAAGAAGACCAAAAATATTACAGGGTCAAAAAGTAATCTTAAACACCGGAAACGAGTTAGGTATTTTTGAACTTAGTTATTTATATCCATTATCGTTTGTCATTGATGAATCAGTACCCACATTACAAGAAATACATGGAATGATTACATTGGTCCAGAACATGCTGCCAAACTAGTATATTACTTCAAACAGAGCAGAAGTCTTTAACGCTTTACATGATAATATTTTGACCTATCAAGGGAAAAAAACACTTGAACATACAAATCGTGATCTTCTAGCATGGGCTGTAATGAAATTCTTTCCAGAAATGGCAAAAAAAAAATTCAAAACCATGAATGGAAAATTCCATATAGTATATTGTCAGGTCTATGGCCATTCTTAATTTCAAAGGTGAAACTATAGTGATATAGGATTTATAAGACAGTTAGGTGATGTAACACTATAGGTTAATTCTCGTTAAAAAAAATTGTTGTAAAAATTATTGTGAAAATTAATTAAGGTATAATTTTTAATTTTACAAAAGATTTTCTGTTTTTGATATTGCAGAATTTTTACACAAACATAAGTCAGCTTAATAATACGTCATTGTGATGATTAATAATTGTCTAATAAAAAAAACACTCAAGTATTAAGGTTATTATTCTTTAGCGGAGAAAAATGCCGTTTCTGCCCGATAATAGAAGACATTGTCAGAAAATTTGTGGGTCAGAGAATGGGAAATAAAATTAATATCACAACCGTAGATGTGGATCTCAATCCAGATATTGCAAGTAAATTTAAAGTAAATCAACTTCCCACAGTTATTTTAGGTAACGAAAAAATCATCTCTGGCTATATGAGTGAAGATGAGATTCAGGACAGATTATGGAATAAAATTTTTCAAACATTGATTTTCAAAGATTCCTCTTTTGAAAGACGAAAAGAACAGATTTTTGTTCTTTCTCAAAATGTTATCTCATCCATTACTAAAAATGAATTAATTAGACCAAATATTGGAGACTATACTCATATTGGAGCACTTCAGATAACAAATATGTCACTTTTAGCCTTGGACAAACTCGCCTCAAATTTAATATATGATGCTGGTAAATTACAAGGTCTGTATGGCGCAGGTCAGTTAATGATCTCTTTATTAAATCCAGAAATTCACAATAAAATAAAAATATCAGAACGGTTTAAAGAAGTAATTAAAGGAGTGCTCATGTTTCTTTCAAATAATGAAAAATTCCCCCTTTTCATTGCTGAAGAAGCAGAACTTTTAGAAATAGGTGATTCCACAGCAAATATTCGAGTATATGGATCAGCTTTTTCTGTTGCGTCACCTGAGTTAGGAGAACCACTTTGTTGGTCTTTAGCTGGGGAAATGGCAGGATGGATTCAATCAAATTTAGGTAAGCTTATTAAAGTCACAGAAACTTCCTGCTGGGGTCTTGGTGATAAATATTGTGACTTTTTTATTGAAATTTTAGAGGAAGAACCCTCTCCAGTGTTATCATCTTATGAAGGGAAAAAGGAACTCACTGAAAGGAGGATGTCTTTTCAAAATACGTTAATGATCATGGCTGATAATTTTGAACAGTCACACTTCTTGAAAAAGAGACTGAGGAAAAAATATGGAGATTTTATACATATATCGGTAGTTCAAAGTACATTAACAGCAATTAAACTGAAAGACAAATTTTTAGGTATGCTCCTCCATTCAGCAGGTAGTACTTATGGGTTAACAGGACCAGGTAAACAAATCATTCAAAACTTGATCGCGAAACACAATATTAAACAGCCAATGGAGTTAGAACAAGGTATTAAACTTGTTGTGTTAGAATTACAACACCCCACAACGCTATTAACACGACAACATTCATTTGTTGAATATACAATCGACAACGAGAACGAAATTGCAGAAATCATTATTTACGAAAATGTTTATGCTTCTGGATTAGGGAATGTTGGAGAGAAGTTTTGCGATTTTACCGCTGGTTTCATTCATGGAAGGTTATTGCTCCTGTTATCAGATAATATATTTGTCAACGAGGTTTCCTGTCATGGTAGCGGTGATCCTTATTGCAAGTTTCAGATTATAGTTGACTAATAGAGTTCCTTGGACAGATGAATTCAAATGTTTTTCCTTCTTTTTTTTCCTTCATTCAGCTTAAAACAACTCCATCGTCTATTGAATATATTGAAACGTGATAATTTTTTGCTTTTAGTTGATCAGCTATTTCCTGTATTGTTAATCTTTCACGTTTCTTTCTAGCTAGC